>JAFYZV010000073.1 GCA_017548525.1 Prevotella sp. | reverse complement strand
TGGCGAGTGGAAACCTCAGGAGGTTTAAGCTGTCAGAACGTAATTTATCTCTCTCGTTCATTTTTTGTGCAAAGATAGTACTTTATTTTCATGAAAAGATAATGTATAGTCCACATTTTATAAAATGAACCATTGGAAGTATGATAATTTGTTAATAAAAAATCATTGATTTTCAAGATAATACATTATTTTTGCAGTATCAAACAATAAAACATAATCATGAAGAACCTTTTTGCTTTCCTATTGCTCTTCTTGGGAGTCCAGCCCTTGGAGGCACAGATACGTGGCAATAATATTGTCGTGATGGTCACTCCCGACCATAAGGACTGGAATTACAGGGTGGGGGAGAAGGCGACTTTCACCGTGCAAGTGTTGAAGTCAAGCACCCTTCTCGACAACGTCTCGGTGGATTATGAGGCTGGTCCCGACATGTTTCCCGACGTGAAGAAAAGTACCACATTGAAAGACGGAACGATGAAATACGTCACTCCCGTCGTCAAAACATCCAGTTTCTATCGTTTCAAGGTGAAAGCCCACGTGGAAGGAAAGGATTATGAAGGCTCATGTACGGCGGCATTCTCACCCGAGAAAATTGTGCCGTACGCCCAGTGTCCAATGGATTTTGACGCATTCTGGACGAAGGCTCTCGATGCTGCGCGACGCAATGACCTCAACCCTACACGCACATTGTTACCTGAGCGATGCACTAAAGATGTGAATGTGTATGAAGTTAGCTATGTCAACAACCAATGGGGCAGTTGGATGTATGGCATCTTGTGCCTCCCCGTCAAGGCTGGCAAGTACCCCGCCTTGTTGCGTGTCCCAGGGGCAGGAGTGCGTCCGTATAGTGGTGATGTGTACACCGCATCCAAGGGAGCTATCACCTTAGAGATAGGAGTGCATGGCATCCCCGTGACAATGGAGCAAAACATTTACGACCGATTGATGGGTGGTGCGCTCAATAACTATTGGGACACCAACGTGGACGACCCCGACCGTAATACCTATAAGCGCATCGTGACAGGAGCGGTACGTGCCGTGGACTATATTGCCACCCTCCCCGAATGGGACGGGGAAATCCTTGGCGTGACTGGAGCGTCGCAAGGGGGATTCCTTTCCATCGCTGTCGCCGCCCTCGACAAGCGAGTCACCTTCATGGGAGCGGTGCATGATGCCATGTGTGACTATGAAGCGGAAGTACACGGAGTGGCTGGCGGCTGGCCTCATTACTTCCTATATGGCAACAAAGACACGAAGAAGATTGAGGGCGCACGTTACTACGACGGTGTGAATTTTGCCCGTCGCCTGACGTGTGATTGCTGGTTCTCATTTGGCTATAACGACGAGGTGGTGCCTCCCACATCTTCTTACGGTACGTACAACATCGTGACAGCCCCCAAGAAGTTAAGTGTCTACCAGCAGACAGCCCATTTCTGGTATCAAGAACAATGGGATGAGTGGCAAAATTGGTTATTAGAGAAAATGGACATCAAATAAAAAACAAATCACTATCACAACATGAAAAGAATCCTATTGATGACAATCCTCGCAACGACCATGACTATCGTGTCGTGCCATTCCAACAAGTCCGTCTCGGCAGAAGGCAAGACGGGAGCGGCGAGACTGCTTGAGCGTATTGAGAACCTACAACAAAAAGGTTACATGTATGGACACCAAGATGACCCCTTCTATGGACTCACGTGGGAATGGGACGAGAACCGCAGCGACATACTCGCCACTGTGGGCGACTATCCTGCCGTGATGGGCTTCGAGATTGGCGGCATTGAGATGGGCGACGCGAAGAATTTAGACAGCGTACCTTTCAATCGGATGCGTCAGGAGTTGGCAGCCCACCATGAACGAGGCGGCATCGTGACCATCAGTTGGCATCCCCGCAATCCGCTCACTGGCGGAACGGCTTGGGATGTAGATAACGACCAAGTGGTGAAAAGCATCCTCCCCAATGGCTCCGAGCATGAGAAGTTCCAGTTGTGGATGGAAAGGGTGGGCGACTTCCTCGCTACCTTGAAAGACAAAGACGGCACTCCCATCCCCATCATCTTCCGCCCATGGCATGAGAATAACGGCTCATGGTTCTGGTGGGGACAGAAGCTATGCACAGACGAGCAGTTCCTTGCCCTTTGGAACATGTTGCAAGACTATCTCAATGGGCGTGGCTTCGACAACCTTTTATGGAGCTATTCGCCCAATCTCGACGGCGGTTGGACGGAGGAACGGTTCATGCAACGCTACCCTGGCAACGACCGCGTGGCTCTAATCGGTATCGATGCTTATCAATGGGGCACAGAGGAGGAGTTCGTGAAGGGCCTTACCGCTGACCTCGACTTTGTCAGTGCCTTTGCCGAGAAGAACAAGAAACCTTTTGCCTTGACGGAATGCGGCTACAAGAATATCCCCGATTCGACATGGTGGACACGTGTCTTGAAACCCATCATGGACAAATACAAGTTGAGTTATTTCCTCAATTGGCGCAATGCGAAACATGAATATTTCGCACCCGACCCCAAGCAACAGAGTGCCGAGGACTTCCGTAAACTCTATCAAGCTGGCAATACTCTGTTCCTGAAAGACATCCAATAAACAACATGATATGACAGTTTTTGAAAAAAAAGTAGCGGCTCTCAAAGCCCATCATGAGGAACTGTTGACCCTCAAGAACGAACCCCTAAAGTGGGGGAACGGCATCTACGAGAAGTACAAGAATCCCATCCTCACCGCCGAGCATACCCCCTTGGAGTGGCGATACGACTTCAATGAGCAAGACAATCCCCATCTGATGCAACGTATCATGATGAATGCCACATTCAACTCGGGTGCCATCAAATGGAATGGCAAGTACTTGTTAGTGGTGCGTGTGGAAGGGGCAGACCGCAAGTCGGTCTTCGCCGTGGCGGAAAGCCCCAACGGTATCGATAACTTCCGTTTCTGGGACGAACCCATCACCATGCCTGATGACGTAATTCCTGCCACTAATATTTACGACATGCGCCTCACCCAACACGAGGATGGATGGATTTATGGCGTGTTTTGTGCCGAAAGACACGACGACACACAGCCCAATGACCTCAGTGCTGCTACAGCTACCGCCGCCATCTCCCGCACCAAAGACTTGAAGACATGGGAACGGTTGCCCGACTTGAAGACGAAGAGCCAGCAACGCAACGTAGTTCTCCATCCTGAATTTGTCGATGGAAAATATGCGTTTTATACCCGCCCACAAGACGGATTTATCGATGCGGGCAGCGGAGGCGGCATCGGTTGGGCATTGGTTGATGACATCACCCATGCCGAAATCACGGAAGAGAAGATTATCAATGCCCGCCATTACCACACCATCATGGAAGTGAAGAATGGCGAAGGTCCCCATCCTATCAAGACAGACCGTGGTTGGCTTCACCTCGCCCATGGCGTGAGGGGTTGTGCCAGCGGTCTCCGGTACGTATTATATATGTATATGACGGCACTTGATGACCCCACCCGTGTCATCGCCCAGCCTGGCGGCTACTTCCTTGTACCTGAAGGGGGAGAGTATATCGGTGATGTGATGAATGTGGCTTTCGCCAATGGCTGGATTGCCGACGACGATGGCAAGGTGTTTATCTATTATGCGTCGAGCGACACCCGTATGCACGTCGCGACTTCTACCATCGACCGTCTCGTAGACTACTGCATGAACACGCCCGAGGATGGGCTTTCCACCTCGGCTTCCGTGGAAACCATCAAAAGGCTTATCGCCAAAAACAAGAAAAATAATAGGAGTTAAAAGGAGTTTATCATATTCAAAAAACAATCAAATTATGGTATCATTAAAAGAGAAAATAGGTTACGCCCTCGGCGACGCGGCGGCAGGAGGCATCACATGGAAGATTATGTCTATCGCCTTTCCGCTATTCTTCACCAATGTCTTTGGTCTCACCGTAGCCGATACGGCAACGTTGATGCTCATCGCACGTATGTTTGACGTAGTGACTGACCCTCTCATGGGTAGCTTGGCAGACCGCACACAGTCACGATGGGGTACATATCGCCCGTGGCTCATCTTTGGTGCCGTGCCTTTAGGGTTGATTTTCGCCCTGTTGCTCTACACCCCAAGTTTCGGTCCGGTAGGCAAGCGCATCTACGCATATACCCTTTACTTGCTCATGATGGCGGTCTACACGGCGGTCAACGTGCCTTATGGATCGCTCTTGGGCGTGATGACAGACAACGACAATGAGAAAAACCAATTCTCCTCCTTCCGCATGGTGGGAGCATACGCGATGGGTTTCATCACCCTGCTGTCGTTCCCCTATCTGCAAAAGATGGTAGGGGGCAGCGAGGCACACCAATATGCCGTTCTCGGAGCGGGCTTTGGACTGCTCGCTACGGTGATGACTCTCGCCTGTGGATTTCTCACCAAGGAACGGCTCAAGCCAGTCCGTGCAGAGAAATTTTCGTTCCGACCCTTCGCCGACTTGTTCAAGAACAAGCCGTGGATTTATCTCACGCTCATCGGTATTTGTACCAATTTCTTCAACGGTTTCCGCTATGCCGTGGCGGGTTATCTGCTTGAATACTGCCTCCATGGCGATGTCACGGTGAGCGGACTCATCATCAACTATACCGTATTCATGACTTTCGGTGAGGTGACGTGCATGATTTTCGGAGGAGTATCACCCAAGTTCACCGAGTGGATAGGCTCCAAGTCCAAGGCATTCACCGTGGCGGCATTGATTTGCCTCGTCACCTCCGTTGCCTTCTTCTTCATCCCGATGGATCCGAAATATATCTGGGTGATGGTCGCCGTGGTTATCCTCACCTCCGTGGGTGTGGGTCTCTACTCGCCATTGTTGTGGTCGATGTATGCAGATGTGGCAGATTATGCCACGGAGAAGAATGGCACGTCGTCTACAGGTCTCATATTCTCCTCGGGAACGATGGCACAAAAGTTCGGCACAGCCATCTCTGGCTCCCTCGTGGCGTTGTTCCTCGGCATGTCGGGATTCATCTCGGGTACCGACCCAGCGACAGGGGAGACCATCATCACCATCACCAATGAGGAGTCGGTGCGGCAGATGGTGTGGTCGCTCTTCTCCCTCTTCCCCGCCGCCATTGTCCTTATCATGATATTCCTCCTCAAGAAATATCCTATCAAGAAATAATATGGACGAGATTAAAGCGATGAAACAGGAAATGCAGGATGTGTTGGAAAACAACATCCTGCGTTTTTGGCTCGACAAGATGCAAGACTTTGAGAACGGCGGCTTCTACGGACAGATGACGGGAGACGGGCATTTGGTGAAGACAGCCGACAAGGGTGCCATCCTCAACGCCCGCATTCTCTGGTCGTTCTCTGCCGCTTATCGTGTGCTTCGCAAGCCCGAATACCTTGCCGCTGCCACACGCGCCAAAGACTATATCATCGATTATTTCATTGACTATGAGTATGGAGGCACCTTTTGGAGCCTCGATTACCAAGGGAAAGCCATCGATACCAAGAAGCAGTTTTATGCCATCGGGTTCATGATTTATGCTCTTTCCGAATACGCACGTGCCACCGATGACCGAGAAGCTCTCGACTATGCCATTCAGTTGTACGAGTGTATTGAGGAACATTCATTAGACAGAATCAACAACGGTTACATCGAGGCTTGTACCCGTGAGTGGGGCGAGTTGGCTGATATGCGCCTTTCAGAGCTTGATGCCAATTATCCCAAGTCGCAAAACACCCATCTTCACATCCTCGAACCCTATACCAACCTCTATCGATGTCTCAAGGAAATACATGCGGAAGAGTCGTGTAACTATGTGCCAGTCATAGGTTCTGTGTTGCCCGTGGGTATCACCGTGCCACGGGAGACGATCTATCATGTCGAGGCATCACTACGAAACCTCATCCATATCTTCACGGATAAAATCCTAAATCCACAAACACATCATCTTGATTTGTTTTTCGACATGGACTGGACACGGCAAGCAGGGCGACTCGAAAGCTATGGTCACGACATCGAATGCTCATGGCTGTTGCACGAAGCGGCATTGGTGTTGGGCGACGAGAAGGTGTTGCAGAAGGTAGAGAGCGTCGTCCGCATGGTCGCCAAGGCATCGGAGAAAGGGCTGAATGCCGATGGCTCGATGGTGCATGAAGCCAATCTCGACACGGGATATGTGGACACCGACCGCCATTGGTGGGTGCAAGCGGAGAACGTTGTGGGATGGATGAACATCTACCAATACTTTGGCGATGAGTCAGCCTTGCAGAAAGCACTCGCTGGTTGGCAGTACATCAAGGACCATCTCATCGACCGCGAGGACGGCGAGTGGTGGTGGAGTTGTGACCCCAATGGAAATGTCAACCGTCACGATGATAAAGCGGGTTTCTGGAAATGTCCTTATCATAACAGCAGGATGTGCCTTGAATTGATGGAACGCATACGCGAATGAATGGTTCGCCAAGGATGATAATTGACTTGACAAACGAGAGCGTACCACGTTTTGTGTGTTGATGGATTATTTTTTCAACAATTGCAGCCATGTTTACGTTTTTTTATGTATTTTTGTAACGTCTTTTATCATAGACATCATGAGACAAGATAATCATTAGTAACGTTTACGCCTCTTCTTTTTTCAAAACCTAATAACCCAAATTATGAACATCCAACTGAAAAGCAAGAGATGCCTCATGGCATTGGCAATGGGATAGTCTTTTTTTGCAAAGTAAGCTGAGATTGGGGGATTATTTGTTTTTTGCAACATATTCATGAACAATTAAAACAAGTGAATTATGAAAAGATTTTTTGTATTTGCCATGTTCCTGTGGACGGGAATCCTGGGAGTGAATGCGCAGGAAGACCGTTGCGATGTCAATGGTGACGGAGTGGTGAACATTGCCGATGTGACTTATGTGATAGACCACGTCCTTGGCAAGGGACATGCTAGCACTCCTCAGGCTATCGATTTGGGTTTGCCAAGTGGCACGAAGTGGGCGAGTTGCAACGTGGGTGCTACCAAGCCCGAGGAATACGGTGGTTATTATGCTTGGGGCGAGACTGAGGAGAAGGAGGTTTACAATTGGAGTACGTACATCCATTGCGACGGCTCGTCTTCCACTTGCCACGACCTTGGCTCTGACATCAGCGGCACTGAGTACGACGTTGCCCATGTGAAGTGGGGCGGCGATTGGGTCATGCCCACGTTGGATGACATCAAAGAGTTGCGAGACAATTGCATCTCCGAATGGACGACGGTTAACGGCGTGAACGGTCGCAAGTTTACTGGCCCCAACGGCAACAGCATCTTTTTGCCCGCTGCGGGTTATCGCTGGAATGGCGACCTCGACGACGCCGCCGGCGGCGGCTACTACTGGTCGTCTACGCAGGATCCGTCGACCTCGTACCTCGCCTGCTTCCTCGGCTTCTACTCGGGCGACGCGAAATGGTACCGCCGCAGCCGCGACTGCGGTCAAAGCGTTCGCCCCGTTGTCAGAAATTAAGTGCATCCTTCCCAAAGACGCAATCGCAAACTAAACCCATGTTGCCGCTTGGGCTGGCGGTGGGGTAAAGGTCTTCTTGTAGGGGCGGATCTGAGTATCCGCCCGTGATTCATCCAACATCGGATGCGGGCAGATACGCCGATCTGCCCCTACAAGATGCCGTATCGATGTATGCAAAGTTCTAAACACCATGTTTACGATGGCTAAGCCATGGATTTACGAGGTGCAATCACCGTGTTTTATGAAATATAAAATGTCTTATACCCCAAAAGATTTTTACATCTGTTACAACAATGCCACCCCTCATATAACTCTCTGAATGTCAATGAATTGAGGGGTGGCATTGAGGTGGCATTGGTGGCAACGCTACCGCAGCGTGGTAGTACATTTATCGCATACTGGCAATATGATTACCTTATATTGGTAATGACGTTACCACATACTGGTAATGGTGTTACCAAAGGCTGGTAATAGCATTACCAAGCACTGGTAG
>JAFYZV010000072.1 GCA_017548525.1 Prevotella sp. | reverse complement strand
GTTTCTTTGCCATGCTTATGCCAACCTACTGATGCTGCTATATGCGTGGATGCATGGTAGAATACGAAAAACATAAAAGGAAAAAGGGTGCAACCCTCAAAAGATTACACCCTTTCACTTGCTAATCCACTTTACAGCAAAGCCTTGAACTTCTCATCGAGGGTTGCCTTCTGCGCTGCTCCCACGAACTTGTCAACCAGTTGTCCGTCCTTGAAGAAGAGGATGGTGGGGATGTTGCGGATGCCATAGTCCATGGCAAGGTCATCATTCTCCTCCACATCGCACTTACCGACGACGATTTTTCCGTCATAGTCCTTGGCAAGCTCGGAGATGATGGGACCCACCATGCGGCATGGTCCACACCATGTTGCCCAAAAATCCACTACCAATGGCAGGTTGCCATTCTTATAACTCTCGAAATTGTCAGTTGTGATTGTTACTTCCATTTGTATTTACTTGAATGATTATTGTTAAATGATTTTTCCTACGATGATATATGCAAATACCTTGCCACAATCAATTGACAGAGTATGACATGCCCTCTTGTGCCTCGATGTATGACAAAAGTTCATTGTCAAGGTCGATGAGTTTGTCTTTCGACCGCAGCATGATGCTCGCATTATGTTCCTTGTCGATGATTTGAAAGAATAGCTGGGTCTTCCCTTTTTTGTCCGACACCATGGACGAGATGTCTGACACGATGGTCTCATCAATGGCGGAGCTATCCATCGTAATGGTGAACCGCTCTATCTGGGTGTCTTTCACCGTTTGCATATACTGGATATCTGTCACGCGGAGGTCATAGACATTGGCATCCTTGAACCGCTGAACAGACTGCGCCGTGACATAGACGATGCACCCTTCCATGAGCATCCCGTTCCATTTGCCCCATTCCTCGCCAAAGAGAGCCAACTCGCCATTTCCTTCGAAGTCCTCAATGGTGACGAAGCCACATGGTTTTCCTGTCTTGGTGAACTTAGACCTGACGGCGGTGACGATACCTCCCACGGTAATCGTACTCTTCTTGGCGAGTTCTATCTTATCATCTAATTCCGAGCAATGAGTGTTGCACATGGTGTTCAATACTACCCGATAGTCATCCAACGGATGGGCAGAGAGGTAAATCCCCACCAAGTCGCGTTCCTTATTCAGCTTTTCAATCAAGCTCCATGTCTCCCCTTGAGGGATGGGCGGATGGGAAATCTCTACCTCGTCAAACCCACCGAAGAGGGAGTTTTGCGCTTCCATCTTCTCCAACTGATATAATTGACCATATCGCATCAAGACCTCAATGAATGGCGTTCCCTTGGTGTCGAGGGCAAAGAAATTCTCACGGGGAATGTTAAAGCTATCGAAACCACCACTCAATGCAAGGTTCTCAAAAGCCTTCTTGTTGACGGAATTCAAGTTGATACGGCGGGCAAAGTCATAGATGTCCTTGTATAAGCCGTTCTTCTCCCGCTCATCGATGATGGCTTGTGCGGCAGCATCGCCCAATCCCTTGATGGCGGCGAGACCAAAACGTATCTCCCCTTTCTTGTTGACACCAAACTTGAGGTAACTCTCATTGACATCTGGACCAAGGGTAGCTATGCCCATCGTCTTACACTCATCCATCAACTTTGATGTTTCCGTAATCTGGTCACGGCGACGACTCATGATAGCTGCCATAAACTCTGCGGGATAATTCGCCTTGAGATAGGCTGTCTGAAATGCCACCCACGAATAACATGCCGCATGAGATTTGTTGAAAGCATAGGACGCAAAGCTCTCCCAGTCGCCCCAAATCTTCTCCAACACCTTCGGGTCATGCCCATTCCTCTTGCCGCCCTCGATGAACTTGGGCTTCATGTCATCGACGATTTTCTTCTGTTTCTTTCCCATTGCCTTACGGAGCGCGTCACTCTCGCCACGGGTAAAGTTAGCCAACAGGCGGGACAGTAACATCACCTGCTCTTGGTACACCGTGATGCCGTATGTATCCTTGAGATATTTCTCCATGATGGGTATATCATACGTGATAGCTTCCTCACCATGTTTGCGCTTGATAAATTGTGGTATATATCCCATAGGTCCTGGCCTATACAAGGCATTCATGGCAATGAGGTCCTCAAAGACCGTGGGTTTCAATTCCCGTAGATATTTCTGCATTCCATTCGACTCAAACTGGAATGTGCCAATGGTACGTCCTTGCTGATACAGCTCGTATGTCTTGGGGTCATCGATGGGAATGTTGTCAAGGTCGATGTCGATGCCACGCCGTTGCTTGATGATGGCACATGCCTCTTTCAACTCCGATAAGGTCTTCAAACCGAGGAAGTCCATCTTGATCAATCCCGTCGTCTCGATGACATGACCATCGTATTGGGTACAGTTGGTCTTCTGGTCCTTGAAGTCGGGATCATCTGCCGTCGAGACAGGAACCCAGTCACTAATGGGGTCACGGCAGATGATGAAGCCACAAGCATGAATGCCCGTACCTCGTACCGTACCCTCCAACATCTTGGCATACTTAATGGTATTGGCAAGGGCGACATCGTTGCTCGCCTCCGCATCGCGCAATTCTGGCACGAATTTGATGGCATTGGGAAGATTCATCTTCGTACTCTTGCCTCCAGGGCCATCGGGCAAGCGGTCGGGAATCGCCTTACAGAGTGCATTCGACACGGCAATGGGAACTTTCTCCACCCGTGCTACATCCTTGATGGAGTTCTTTGTCGCCATCGTGGAGTATGTGATGATATGGGCACAGTTCTCATGTCCGTACTTATCCTCCACCCATTTCAGCACCTTGCCACGTCCATCATCGTCGAAGTCGGTATCAATATCGGGCAGAGAGATACGGTCGGGATTGAGGAAACGCTCAAACAGCAGGTCGTATTTCAATGGGTCAATCTTCGTGATGCCCAAGCAATATGCCACCACAGAACCCGCCGCAGAGCCTCGCCCCGGTCCCACCATCACACCCAACTTGTCGCGAGCGGAATTGATAAAGTCCTGCACGATGAGTAAGTAACCAGGGAATCCCATCGTCTTCATGATATGCAACTCAAAGCGCACACGGTCGTCCACCTCCTTAGGCAAGGGTTCGCCATATAAACGCCGCGCCCCTTGGTAAGCCAATAGTGCCAAATAGTCAGCCTCAAACTTGATGCGATACAGTTTGTCATATCCTCCGAGCTTTTGGATTTTCTTTTCTCCTTCGTCTTTAGGCAGAGGATTCTCGCCATTCTCATCACGGGTGAACTCCTCAAATAGTTGTTGCTCGGTAAATTTCTGCCTCCACTCCTCCTCTGTGCCAAACTCCGTGGGTATCGGGAAGAAGGGCATGATGGGGTCATGGTTAAGACTATACATCTCCACCTTATCCAATATCTCCAACGTGTTTGACAACGCCTCGGGCACATCGGCAAACACCTCGTTCATCTCCTCGCGTGTCTTAAACCACTCTTGCTTGGAGTACAACATACGATTGGGGTCATCCAAATCGCTCTGTGTGGAGAGACAGAGCAGATGGTCATGAGCCTCGGCATTCTCCTGGTCAACAAAGTGGGCATCATTGGTACACACCAACTTGATGCCATACTCCTTCGCAAGTTCAATCAACACCTTATTGGCTTTCTGTTGCAGGGGAAACGTCTCGCGGTTAGCCCGTATATTAGGATCTTTCACCTCATGGCGTTGCAGTTCAAGGTAATAGTCATCGCCAAAGACCCGCTGATACCATTCTATCGCCTCCCTCGCTCCCGCAATGTCATCTTGTAATATCTTATGGGGCACCTCTCCTGCGATACAAGCCGAACACACAATCAAGTCCTCATGGTATTTCTCCAAGTCAGCTCGGTCGGTACGTGGGCGCATATAATAGCCATCCACCCATGAGCGACTAACCAACTTGATGAGGTTCTTATAACCATGATAATTCTTGGCAAGCACGATGAGGTGGTAACCACTCATGTCACCATGCTCCTTCACCTTATCCTCCTTGCTATGGTGTGCCACATACATCTCGCATCCAAAGATGGGTTTAAATGGCTCCAGCCCCTTCTCTTTCCGCCCAGCATTCACCCCTTGGCAGTAGTCGAAAAACTCCTTGATGCCAAACATATCGCCATGGTCCGTGACAGCCATGCCCCTCATGCCGTTGCCTATTGCCTTGTCCACCAACTTCTTGATGCTCGATTGTCCATCGAGGATAGAGTAATAGGTGTGGACATGTAAATGTATGAAATCTTCCATGAAATATTTTTAGTCTTTTCTTTCCCAATTGAGCGTCAAAGTTAGTGTTTAAATTTGACATAGCCAAAAGAATGACTTGAAAATTTGTTACATAAATAAAAAATCATTACCTTTGCACGGAACAAATTTGAACCCCAGCATACCATGGGAAAAAGGATTAAGAAACTAAAGAAAATCAGAATACACAGAGAGGGTACGGACACCCTCATTTGGGGCTTTATCGCCATCGCCGCCATCGCCTTGTTATTATGGCGGGCTTTCGACACCAAGATTCCCTTTTGGCTTTTCGTCATCATTCTCGGTAGCGTCTATGCCGTCGTGCTCAACTTCTTCCGTTGCCCCATCCGTTACAATCCCGAGGAGGATACGGAGAAATTGGTGGTCGCTCCCGCCGATGGTAAGATTGTGGTCATCGAAGAGGTGGAAGAGCACACCTACTTCCAAGACCGCCGACTGATGATTTCCATTTTCATGAGTCCTTTTAACGTCCACGCCAACTGGTTTCCCGTGGATGGGAAGGTGAAATTCGTCAAGCATTTCAAGGGCAATTACCATAAGGCGTGGCTTCCCAAGGCAAGTGAGGAAAACGAACATGCCGATGTGATGATTACCACTCCTGAAGGCGAGGATATCCTCTGCCGACAAATTGCTGGTGCCGTGGCGCGTCGCATCGTGACTTACGCCAAGGAGGGTGAGGAATGCTTTATCGACGAACACCTCGGATTCATCAAGTTCGGCTCGCGTGTAGATGTCTTCCTACCCATTGGCACGGAGGTTTGTGTCAAGATGGGGCAATCCACAACGGGCGACCTGACTACGATAGCCAAGCTCAAATAACACCTTTTTCCATGTCTATCAAGAAACACATTCCCAATACCATCACCTGCTGCAACCTCATGTCAGGGTGTATCGCCACGGCATTTGCCTTTGCGGGCAATCCCAAGATGGCTCTCCTTTGGATCATCATCGGTGCCGTGTTCGATTTCTTCGATGGGATGGTGGCGAGATTGCTGCACGTCTCCTCGCCCATCGGAAAGGAATTAGACTCGTTGGCGGATGACATCACCTTCGGCGTGGCACCCTCCTCCATCATCTTCATGGAACTTTGCGCGTTGCATTGCCCAAGCATCATCGCACCCATCGCCCCCTACCTGCCCTATTTCGCATTCGTCATGGCGGCATTCTCGGGACTACGGCTCGCCAAGTTCAACCTCGACGAGCGGCAGACAACATCCTTCATTGGACTGCCCACGCCCGCCAACGCCCTGTTCTGGGGCTCGCTCATCGTCGGTTGGCACCGCAACATCGAACTCTCATCTTGGGCAATGCCATTCCTCCTGTTGTTGATTTGCGTCAGCTGTTGGCTCCTCGTAGCAGAGTTTCCCATGTTCGCCCTGAAATTCAAGCATTGGGGATGGAAGGGAAACGAGGTGAAATACATCTTCTTGCTTACCTCCATACCCATGCTATTGTTCTGGGGAATCAGTGCCTTTGCCCCCATCATCGCATGGTATGTCATCCTTTCTGCCATGGTTTATATATATAATAAGGTGTAGTTCGCATCATGGCAATCATCCAATTCCTCCTCTTCCTTTTCTTGTTCGCCATCTTCGCCATCCTCTTTGCCGTGCTGTTCTTTGCGGCAAAGGCAAGGCAAATCGTCAACCGCTTCAAGAAACAAGCCACTTCCCAGCAACACCAATCAGAAGGAAACGTGGTCATCGACCAGCGAGACCCACAAAAAGCCAACCGCAAAATTATTCCCAAGGACGAGGGGGAATACGTCGACTTTACAGAAGAATAATCATTAGAGATTTCAGAGCATTGAACTGACGATTCAGAGCATAGGTCTGAGGTCTCAAAGCATAGAACTGATGATTCAGAGCATAGGTCTGATGACTCTACCGCAGCGTGGTAGTACATTTACCATATAGCGGTAATGACGTCACCACATACTGGTGACGGTGTTACCAAACGTTGGTAATGGCGTTACCACACACTGGTAACGATTCTGGTAATGTGTTAGTTATGTCAAAGACGGTGACTCTGGTTTCAAAGTTACCAAAAAACATCCATACTTGCAACTATTTCGTTGCATCTTTGCGGCTATTTTGTGTTAATATTTCGTTAAAATCAGCATTTGTTGCCACCAATGCCACCTAAATGCCACACTTCAATTCATTGATCTTCATAGAGTTAAGAGAGATGTGGCAACGTTGCAACAAAAATAAAAAAAATTCACAGTATTGCGTCAATTTGGGTGAT
>JAFYZV010000071.1 GCA_017548525.1 Prevotella sp. | reverse complement strand
GGGACATTTGATTGATTGTGAGGTCAGGGTAATCCGACCAGACGACAACCCGCAACTGGCTGCCGAGATGGCAGAGGCGATGAAGGCATACCATCCTTGGCGTGTCATGTTCATCAATGGCGAGTACCGCGCCTACGGTATTCAAGGATACACGTTCCCGTATCTGCTTGACGACAACAGGGAATGATATTTTTATATCACTCGCCTTACGCCTGGAATCATTCGAATCAACCAAGTGAAAAGGAACGACAGGATGCTCGCAACGATGGCTATCAGGAAGAACTTCACGATGCCCGGCAGCACCATCTCATCTGTCGCATTCTGAACAAACAGCAGGATGAACAGATGGACAATGTATGCACCGTATGCCTGTTGGGCGCACCAGTTCATGAACCGATTAGAGCGATTGGCAAATTCTCTAAACAGCCATATCAATCCGAAACTGAAGAAAACGCACAACAGCGATTCGTAGATGCCAAACCACTGATATACAAAAGCGTTCCATGCTCCGTCATTGCGCAGAAGGTTTCCAACGACGAATGCCACACCAATAAACAAGGCAAGACACCCTGTGGTATTCTTCATCTCATGAAGCCATCGGAAACGATAAGCCAAGACACCCGAAACAAACATCATCACGTATTGCAGATAATGGGCCGGCTCGATTTTAACAAAGCCGAGAAGCCAAACCCAGTTGTCCTGAGGACTTACCTGACGAATCAGATGCCCGCCAATGCCCATCACGAGTGCCAGAACCAGCATACCGAAGAGGGTAAGACGACACTGTGCTTGAATGGGCTCGACAAACTGCCGCACCAAGGCATAGACAAGGCAGAACAGCAGAAGACCCTCCACATACCACAGGTGGCCTACCTCCAATTGACCAGTAAGCAGCGTAAGCAAGGTGGTGATGACGACCACAGGAATACCCAACCGCATCAGTTTCTTCCGAACGAAGGTTGCCGTACCCTGACGGTCAAAGCTTCTCGGCACAAAATAGCCCGCTATCAGGAAGAACAACCCCATGAAGAATGCAGCATTCGTGGAGAGGAAATGCCATATCCAAGGCATCATCTCCTCTTGATGACTTGTGGCATAAGCCCATTCGCTACCAGGCGAATAGGGTAAAGCGGCATGGTGAAACACCACCAATACCGTCAGCACTACCTTCAGATAATCAAGATAATAAAGACGCTTCATCTTCTTTTTTACTATTTGACATTGCAAATGGTACGGATAGTTGCAGAAATAGCCAAAAATCTGAGATATTCTGCACAATTCTGAAACAAATAAAAGTGCATTGTTACACAAAAGAGCCAACCGCTGCACATGAGAGAAAACTAAGAAATTATTGTTTATCGATAAAATAATTGGATTTCTCTTTGGTGATTAAGAATAATTAATTACTTTTGCACCGAAAATATTTATCGTATAACAATAAAACTATATCGATTATGAAAAAGAAACTGAATTTCTTCTGTATTCTAATGCTGACACTGATGGCAGCACAATTCATCGCAGCGTTCGTATGTTATTCTGGCGAGATGACCGAAGCATTTGCGGAAGGCTATCAAGACGGTCGGACAGGAGGTACGTCTACCACCGTGCCCACCATGAATGGTTTTGGGGCTATCGCAGCCTTAATCGCTGGCATTGGTAGCCTTTGCTCCATCGTCGCCTTTATCAGATTCATCCTGAATGTCAATCGCAACAAGGTATTTGTCTGGAAGAATGTTTCCCTATTGCGCTGGGCTGGCTGGGGATTACTCGCATATTGTGTGGGAGGAATAGCTGCGAGAGTGTTTGCAAGGGGAAATTTCACCGAGGCGTTTCTGGACCATGGAGATAGTCTTTGCTCTTGTGTATTCTATCTGATTGTGGCAGAAGTGTTTGCCATCGGACTGAAGCTGAAGGAAGAACAGGACTTAACCATCTGAGCTTATGGGAATCATCGTAAATGTAGACGTGATGATGGCCCGTCGGAAGATGTCATCACAGGAACTGGCAGAGAGGATTGGCATTACCCAAGCCAACCTCTCCATTCTGAAGACGGGCAAGGCAAAGGCCATACGTTTCTCTACTTTAGAGGCAATTTGTCGTGAACTCGACTGTCAGCCAGGCGATATTCTTGAGTATAAAGATTAAACCCAAGAGGTTGCACAAACTGTCAAACAATTGGAACAAACTATAAACAGAAAACCATGAATTTGAACAAGCAAGCCTTCCTTACCATGTTATTCGCCCTCGTCACCCTGACGATGGCAGCACAGGATAGACTCATCCGTGTGGACAGCGAGTCAAAGACATGGCGCAAAAACAATCCACAGGTAGTACAGAATGACCGCGAGAAGATGCGGCTGCTGATGCCCCAAGGTGCATCATTCGGAGTGGAATGCGTACCTTCATTCTCGCCCGAATGGACACTTACCTACGACTCTCTGGCTCATGCGCTTGTTTACAAGATAGCGGAGAAAAGCATCTGGTACTCCACATACCATGCTTGGCATAAACATAAAAAGGTAAGGAAGAAGCAATATGAATCGGTGTTGCGTAAGCGTCCGAAGGACTACGTGGCTCCTAACGTACAAACCTATTCTCTTACCGTTTCCGATGAGCAGGTACAGAAGTTGAGGGAGATATGGTCAACAGCCGTCAGCACTGCCGAAGACAGGGAAGTATACATCTTGGATGGCATCAAATGGGAGTACTTCATCAATGGTCAACTGGCGAAATCACATCGAGAAAAGAACGTACTCGTGAAATTTACTAACGAATTGGTGGAAGCTGTCAGGACGGGCAACATGAACCGAAAGGATTCACTCTTTGCTGAATCCCAGAAAGTCATTACTGGCCTGACCACACCGCCGCCACCAGAAGTCTTGGAGCCAGGTACCGTACGCAGATTTATTGTGGTGAATGGTCAGCCGCTTGCTGACTCAATTGGTTACATCAGCGACTTGGGCGTGAGCGATCTTGTTTATTTCAATCGCCGTCAGCAGACCATCCGCAGTGTCTCTTTTCTCAGGGAGGAAGAGTATAAACGGGCATATTTCGAGAAATTCGGCGTGAATGTCAAAGATATGATTGTGGAATACACTATCGAACCCGATCCCCATTGCGATGCCTACGTCCGCGAGCACCCAGAACAGATGCAGAACCTCCGCTACGTCGAGGGCTATGTGTTGGACGATGATGGCAAACCATGGGCAGATGTCTGGGTTTACGTAGAAGGGAAATCAAGAATGGGTGATGGCACTGCCACTGACTCCACGGGATACTTCGCCTTCTGGATTTCCCCGACAGACAAAACCCTCGCGGCAAATCACGGACTCAATTACGTAGGCAAAAACATGATTACCGACAAGCCTCTCATCATCCGCATGAAAAGGCTCCACTGAAATAGCTCTATGCTATTACACATCTTCTTTTGTTACCGTTTCATGGGATATGTCGCTCTCGACTACAAAAAATACATTGTCTGACCAATACCTCAGCCATACTTATAGGACTGTTGATTATTCAACATGTGCAAGATGTCTTGAACGTTGCTAACGATACAGATAATCCCCAGTGTCATCAGTAGTGATAGGAATGTGGCAACAATCATCCGGGAGTTCTCGGCGAGCCACAAGAAGATGCCTGTTTGTACGTGGAATGTGAAGAGAGGCACTTCTGGCGGCACGGAGAGAATAAACGCTATGGTGACCGCTCCGCTGATGATTCCCACGAAAAATGCCACCACCATTGCCATCTTGTAGCGGCGGAGGGTAGCCTCTTGATGTTGCTTGATGAATTCCACTCCATCCAATCGCTTTGTGAGTGAAGCCATAAACGCGGCACTATCATCGAAATGCGGCTTTTGCGCAAGGAAGAGTTCTTCAAGGGCTTTATCTTTGTTCATATCTTTAGTTTCTCTTTTAGTTTGTCACGTCCTCGTGAGAGTTGTTTCTTGACAGCATCTTCCGATGTGTCGGTAATCATAGCTATCTCCTTGATATTATATCCGTTGAGATAGAAGAGGGTGATGGATGAGCGTTCCTTGGGCGGGAGAGTACGCAGGGCAAGATAAAGACCTTGGTACTCGAAGGAGGAATCGGCGGAAGTGTTGCCAATGAGCATACGCGCATCATCAATGCTTTCCATCGTCCGACAACTTGCCTTGTGATTAAGGAACGTGTTGTGGGCAATCTTGAAGAGCCATGAGCGGAACCGTCCCTTTTCATGGTAACCCGCAGACGAAAGGTATGCCTTGACCAATGCGTCCTGGGCCAAGTCGTCGGCATCGCTCTTGTTACCACAGCAGAGAGCGAGCAAGAAGCCTCTCAATGCCTCCTGCTCACGCTCCACATGTGTGATGAATACTTCGCGGGTCACGGCTTATGCCTTTTCTAACATTTTATTTTGCTCAGCCTCTATCTCCTTGGCGAGCATCTTTTTGCCAACGCCATAGTTAATTAGTAAAGCGATACCGATACCCAAAAGAATCAAGCCGAAGCCGATGCTGGTCATAGGATCGTCATGACCTCCCAAGTTATTCAAACTAAGATAGATGCCGAATCCAATAAATCCAAGGCCAAGTATCGTTGTCAGACAGCCCCACAACAATTTCGAAAGTAGCTTTTCTTTTAACAGCTTCTTCTTGGGGGAAATCTTCTTCATCAGCTCTTCGAGATCCATGTCTGGGTTCTTTTCGATGGCAGCCAGCACAATTTGTGTGCGGGTGTTTGTTTCGTTCATTTCCTTGCGAATCGACAACCAGACAATCATGATTGGGAGTACGCATCCACATGCGATTGGCACTAAAATTGGTACTAAGATTCCTAAATCCATTTTTTCTTGTTTTTAATGTTAAACTTTTACCATTCCACATATATAACAAGTCAGAAAGGCAAAAGGTGACATCTATCGAGCTGAAAAGTACACATTTTCTTTCTTTCACGCAATCATATCATTCCACTCTATTATTTCCCAAAGCCTAACCTTGTTGAATCGACACGACGTAGTCGAGCTACGATTGTTTTTTGCGGATTAGTATTCTACGATATGGAAGTTCGGGCTTACCGTCCTTCATATAGTAGAGGTCACCATCACGAAGCCCTTTATTCTGTGCTTTCAACTCGCGTGGGAAAGGCTTTAATCCTAATTCCAACCCATAATCTCCATGAGGATGTCCTATTATATCGAATTGCTCTGGGCAGTATTTATCCAAAAACGTGAGGGGAACGCCCATTGCTCCCTCGTAATCAGAAGGGATAGCATCTGTAAATGGAACTTCAATAGCATCATAATTCTCATAGTGGATATAATCTTTTCGTCCACGTATTTCCTTATGCTTGCTGTGTTTCAAATTCCCAGCCATCGTCATTAGTTGAAGTGGCTGATGACGACGACCATGATCAATGTTGGTAAACCAACAGCAATTGCGGAATTTGACAAGACTTGTACTTTCGTCAAAGACTCCATCTGCATAACTCTCGCGTGGTACCTCAACACGAAAATAAGCGTTTCCATTCTGAAAGCCATTACCCATCCACATCTTATTGTCTTTTATCAAGGGGAAGATTTCCTTATATGAAACCGCATTCATACTCCCAATGATGACAAACTGCTTACCAGAATCTATCAACCAAACCACAAATTCCCTAAACAACGAGAACGGTGGATTAGTTACTATGATGTCAGCTTCGTCTCGCAACTTTCGTATTTCCTTACTACGAAAATCACCATCACCCTCCAAGTATTGCCATTCCAAATCGTTGATGTCAATACGGTTGTCGCCTGTCACATCGCGGGTCAACACGAATATCTTGCCATTCGTCTTGCTCTTGTCTGGATTGAAGTAAGGCTGCTGTGTCTCAAAGAGTGTCGGCTGATATGGTATCTTGTATTTCTTTGATTCAGGGGCATAGCTTGTGGAAATCAGTTTCTTCAATCCTAACAATTCAAAGTTCTGGGCAAAGAATTTCGTGAAGTTACTCCATTCTGGGTCATCGCATGGCAGCAACACCGTCTTACCACGAAACACATTGGGGTCATAGTCTAAATAGGCGTTTATCTCCTTCTGAATATCTGGGTACTGTGTATAGAACTCATCGTTCTTCGCAGTCTTCGCATTTGCTAAATTCGTATTTGCCATTTTATTCAACTATTTCGGGATTCAATTTAAATATATTAGTGTCATTATATCTTGATATAGGGTTCAAATTTCTGGTGGTGTTAATAATCTCTTTTTTCTATCGACGATTGGTCAACGTTTATTTTCCTTGAGATAAAAGTATTGGAAGATGCCACGCAACGCCAAATACACAATGAGGGAAAGCCATAGGGCGTGGTTCCCGAGTATAGGAGCGAGCGAGAGATAGAGAAGAAAGAACACTACGGAGGCAAGGGCGCAGGTAACCAACATACCCCGTGTGGCGGTGATGCCGATGAAGATTCCGTCGTAGACAAACGCTGCCATGCCCGACAAGGGTATGACAAGCACCCACGGAAAGAAATCCCGTGCTGCCGCTATGACGTTGGGCTTGTCTGTCAGAAGATGCAGAAACGAGATGCCCCCCAAGGCGTATGCCACGGTGAAAGCGATGACCATCCCCCACCCCCATCTAAACAAGCGGCGGCAAACGGCATGGAACGCTTCCATATTGTTGGCTCCATACGTCTTTCCACATAATGCTTCCCCTGCGAAAGCGAAACCATCCATGAAATAGGAAAACAACGTGAAGAAGGTCATCAGCAACGTGTTGACAGAGAGAATCATATCGCCCTGCCTTGCCCCTGCCGAGGTGAAGAAAAGGAATACGGCTACCAAGAACAAGGTACGAAAGAAGATGTCACGGTTCACCTTGAGGAATGCCAAGAACGACAGGGGAGAAAAGTCGAAGGACTTACCTCGTAATGCCCCGAGAAAGAAACTTCTCTTCCTATTTAACAGCCATAAAGCCAATACCAACCCACACCATTGCGCTATCAACGTGCCGTATGCCACGCCTTCTATCTTGAGGTGACACACGAATACCAAGATGAAACTCGCCACGATATTGATGACATTTTGAGAGATGGAGACCACCATAGGTGACCGCGTGTCTTGCATCCCGATAAACCATCCCAATATACCATAGAGGCAGAGCATGGCTGGCGCGCCATAAATACAGATATTGAAATAGGTCTGCACATGGGGAATCACCTCAGCCGATGGATGCATCGCCGTCAGGGCAATCCATCGAATCGGTATCTGAAAAATAATGAAGAGAAAGGCTATCGAGAAAGCTATCAGCAACGATTGCATCAATAAAGAGCAGATAGCGACATCATCTTTCCTACCCATTGCCTGTGCAGTCAGTCCGCTTGTACCCATTCGCAAGAAACCAAACACCCAATAGATGACATTGAAAATCATCGAGCCTACGGCAATGGCACCAATCAATGTCTCGTTGCCGATATGTCCCACGATGGCAAGGTCTACCAATCCCAAAAGTGGAACTGTAATATTGGAGACGATAGCGGGGATGGCAAGGCTAAGAATTTGCCTGTCTTGGAGGCTAAATCTCATTGCCCGTATACAGTTTGTAATACTTGCCCTTCAAGGCAAGCAACTCATCATGAGTGCCTTGTTCGATGATGCGGCCTTTCTCTAACACAATGATTTGGTCTGCATTGCGGACGGTGGAGAGACGATGGGCTATGACAAAGGTGGTGCGACCTTGCATCAACGAGTCCATACCCCGTTGCACGAGTTGCTCAGTGCGGGTATCTATCGACGATGTAGCCTCGTCAAGAACCAGCACGGGAGGGTTGGCAACGGCGGCACGGGCAATGGCAAGCAACTGCCGTTCACCTTGGCTGAGGTTGCCACCATCACCATTCAACATCGTATGATAGCCATTCGCCAAGCGGCGGATGAAGTCATCGGCACCGACAAGTCGTGCAGCATTCTGGCATTCTTCGTCTGTGGCATAGAGACGACCATAGCGGATGTTGTCTAAGACCGTCCCCGTGAAGAGGTGCGTCTCTTGTAACACGATGCCCATAGACTTGCGTAGCGACTCCTTGCTTATATCGGTGATGGGGATGCCATCATAGAGAATGGTGCCTTTCTGGATGTCATAGAATCGGTTGATGAGATTGATGATGGTAGTCTTTCCCGCTCCTGTTCCCCCGACGAAGGCAATCTTCTGGCCTGGGTTGGTGTTGATGTCGATGTCAAACAGGATTTGTTTCCCTGGCACATAACTGAAGTCAACATCCTTGAAGTCAACGTCGCCCTTGGGGTCTGCGAGCGTCTGCGTACCCTCATCCACCTCTGGCTCAGCATCTTGGAGACGGAACACACGCTCCGCTCCCACCGACGCATTCAATACACTATTGACTTGTTGGCTGACATGGGATATGGGTTGGGTGAAGTTCTTGTTCAATTGCAAGAAACTCACGATGGTTCCCAACGAGAGGGAGAAGAAGGAAGAAGAGTCGGCAGATAGGGCGATTGTTGCTCCCACCACGGCTATCAGCACATATCCAAGATTGCCGAGGTTGCCATTCACAGGCATCACGATATTGGCAATCTTGTTCGCATTGTACGAACTGGAGCGCAATTGCTCGCTGATGACCTCAAACTCGTCAATGGCTTTCTGCTCATGGCAGAACACCTTGACAACCTTTTGTCCCGTCATCATCTCCTCGATGAAGCCGTTGACCTTGGCAAGACTCTCTTGTTGGGTACGGAAATAGCCTCGCGACCATTTTCCCAACCGTGTCGTCACAATCATCATGATGATAGCAATGAAGATGCTGACAAGCGTAAGGGGCACACTCAGAACTATCATCGAGGTGAAGGTCACGACAATGGTTATCAAGGAGTTGAATACCTGCGCCATACTGGTGGAAATCACTTGCCGCAGGGAGTCCACATCGTTGGTATAGGTAGACATCAGCTCCCCATGGGAATGGGAGTCGAAATAGCTGATGGGCAGCCGCTGCATGTTCTCAAAGATACTCTTTCGGAGGCGAAGCATCGTACCTTGACTCACATAAATCATCAGTCGGTTGTACGTATAGGAACAAACGACTCCTGCCAACAGCACCAATCCAAGCTTAAACAACGTTTGCAAGAGCGAGGCATATTCGGGGTTATCCGCTTGGGTGAGTGGTATGATGTAATCGTCTATAAGTGTCTTGGTAAACAAAGACGATGCCAATGACGTGACTGACGACACGACGATACACACCAAGACCGTGAGAACCGACCATTTGTAGTATTTCAATACATACTGGAAGAGTCGTAGGAGCGTGGCTTTCTTGTTGGCATCTATATGCTGGAAGCCCGGTTGTGAATGCTGTGGACCGCCAGGCTGCCGTCCGAAGGGATTTTGCCTACTCATGCCTTGCCTCCTTTCTGGTCAAAATCGCCCTTATCTTCATTTTGAATCTTGGAGATTTCTTGGTACAAATCATTAGTCCGCAGGAGTTCCTCATGAGTGCCAAAGCCCGTCACCATTCCATTATCCATCACAAGGATGTGGTCGCAATCCTTGACCGAGGAGATGCGTTGGGCGATGATAATCTTAGTCATGCCAGACAATTGGTTGCGGAATGCCGCACGTATCTTGGCATCGGTTTCCGTGTCACAAGCACTCGTTGAGTCGTCAAGCACCAAGATCTTGGGCTTTTTCAACATGGCACGGGCAATACAGATGCGTTGTTTCTGACCACCAGAGACATTCGTTCCACCTTGTTCAATCTTCGTCTGATATTGTTCGGGCATCTCCATGATAAAACCATCTGCCTGGGCGATACGGCAAGCTTCGCGACATTCCTCCAACGTAGCTTGTTCGTTGCCCCATCTAAGATTGTCGAGGATAGTGCCTGAGAAAAGGGTATTTTGCTGGAGAACGACGGAAACGGCATTCCTCAATGTCTCCAAGTCATACTCCCGCACATCGTGACCACCCACAAAGACAGCCCCCTGTGTCACATCATAGAGGCGACTCACTAAATTGACAAGGGTAGACTTACCTGAGCCAGTACCTCCAATCACGCCGATGGTCTCACCGCTGGCAATCTTGAAACTGACATCGAAGAGGGCTGACTTGCGTGATACTTTATTCTCACCATTCTCCGAAGAGGGAGTTTTCTCCCCTGAGAGTTGCGCTCCCCTATCCTGATAGTCGAAACGCACCCCTTGGAACACCACGCTACCATCAGCAACATCCATCAAGGGATGCTCGGGATTGGAGATGTCGGGCTTCTCATTGATGACCTCCACAACACGCTTCCCGCTCGCAGCACTCTGAGTAAGCATCACGAAAACCATCGAGAGCATCATCAACGACATGAGGATAGACATCACGTAAGTGAAGAGAGAAGTCAACTCACCCGTAGTCAAGGTGCCTCCGACAATGTAATGGGCACCAAACCAAGAAAGGGCGATGATACATCCATATACCACCATGTTCATCACGGGGTGGTTGAGTGCCATCAAACTTTCCGCACGAACATATAATTTATAGAGTGCCTCGGCGGCAGTAGCAAACTTCTCGTTCTCGTATTTCTCGCGGACAAAAGCCTTCACCACACGGATGGCAGAGACATTTTCTTGGACGCTTAGGTTCAATTCATCGTATTTTTCAAATACCTGTTGGAACAACTTTGCCACACGGGAGATAATTTGATAGAGCGAGAAAGATAGCACCACCATGGCAATGATAAAAATCAACGAGAGCCTTGCGTCAATCACAAGGCACATCACGATGGAGAGAATAAGGCGGAACGGGGCGCGTACCGTCACACGCAATATTTGCTGGTAAGCGTTTTGGAGGTTGTTCACATCGGTTGTCATACGGGTTACCAGTCCCGATGTCGAATACTTATCGATGTCGGAGAAGGCGAAAGTCTGGATATTCCGATACATCGCT
>JAFYZV010000070.1 GCA_017548525.1 Prevotella sp. | reverse complement strand
ATAAAAATATGACCTGTCTTATCCATCGTGCCAAGGTCTCCCGTGTGATACCATCCCTCTTCGTCAATAGTTTGCGCCGTCGCTTCGTCGTTCTTGAAATAGCCAAGCATTACATTTGAGCCTCTTGTAACAATCTCGCCCGCGATATTGGCTGGGTCTTGGCTTAAGATTTTCACCTCCATGTGGGAGACGGGTGTGCCACACGACTTAGGGATGAAGTCCATGTAATGACTATAGCTGATGAGTGGTGCACATTCTGTGGCACCATACCCTACGGTGATGGGGAAATCGATGTCTTTCAGGAATTGCTCAATCTCTTGATTAAGTGCCGCCCCACCCACGATGATTTCGAAGAAATTGCCGCCAAAGGCTTGATAAACCTCCGAGCAGATACGTTCTTTCACCTTCTTGTTCACGCCAGGCATGGCGAGAAGGATGCGCATGAGGTTATTTTGTATTTTGGGAAATACCCGTTTACGGATGATTTTCTCTATGATGAGTGGTACGGCGACGATGAGCGATGGCTTAACCTCGCGGAACGCCTCGGCAATGAGAGAAGGACTCGGCAATCGTGTCAGGAAATAGTTGTGCATTCCATGGCAGAAAACGTATATCAATTCAATCGACAAACCATACATGTGGGCAAGGGGAAGGATGCACACATGATTGCTTTTAGGCTTGATATGCTCTTTCAGGTTGACAAGACAGAAGTCGAGATTGCCCCACAATGCGCGATAGGGTATCATCACGCCTTTGGAAAATCCCGTCGTCCCGCTGGTGTAGTTAATGATTGCCAGTTCGTCAGGGGAATCTTGATAATAATGTACGTGTTCCTTGCGGAAGAATTTGGGGTATTTTTCCCCATATAATAAATTAAGATGTTCGCGTGCATAAATGATTTTCTCGGATTTGGAATACATGATGGAGAAGTCGGGAAGATAGACTATCGTTTCCACATTCGGCATCTCCTCGTGTGAAAGGGTTGGTCCAACGATGTCACCAACGAATAGCAATTTCGCCTCGGAGTGGTTGGCGATGTGGTGAACTTGGTCGGGTGTGAACTCATGGAGGATGGGTACGGCAATGGCACCGTAGGTTAATGTGGCGAAAAATGCCACCGCCCAATGTGAGCTATTTCGCCCGCAAAGGGCAATCTTATCACCTTTCTGAATTCCTCCATGCTCAAATACGATATGCAACTTTTCGATGATGCGAGCTACATCATGATATTGTAGGGTTGCTCCTTTGTAGTCTGTTAGTGCGTCTTGATCCCAGTAATCAAGGATGCTTTTTTCAATATACGAATTGAAGCTTGGTATATTCATTGCACAATCACAAAATTTTTGTGCAAAGATAACATCTTATTTGCTCAATTCCAAAAAAAATGTGCAATATTTTAGCATAAAGTTGCTTTTTACTTACATTTTATTCATTAGGATAAAAAAACATGTTCGATATTGCCATATTTTTATTCTAAATGGAAGTAAATTATCCAAACAACACCCGCAATGCCTCTTCCACTTTCCTGACGGGATGCAAGTGAATGGTGTATTTGGATTGTTCGATGCCAGCCATGTTGTTCTTGGGGATAATCATGTCGGTGAATCCCAACTTTTCCGCCTCGGAGATACGTTGCTCGATGCGGTTGATGGCTCTCACCTCACCACTCAATCCCACCTCGCCAGCCATGCACCAACCCGACTCGATGGGTGTGTCGACGTTGCTCGACAACACCGCCGCAATGACGCTAAGGTCCATGGCGAGGTCGGTCACACGCAATCCACCAGCAATGTTGAGAAACACATCTTTTTGCACGAGCTTGAATCCCACACGCTTTTCCAATACCGCCAAGAGCATGTTGAGCCGCCTTTGGTCAAACCCTGTTGCCGACCGTTGAGGCGTTCCGTATGCTGCCGTCGATACCAATGCCTGTGTCTCGACGAGGAAAGGCCTGATTCCTTCGATGGCACTACTGATGGCGATGCCCGAGAGACCATCATGGTCTTGGTTGAGCAATAGCTCCGAGGGGTTGTTGATTTGTCGCAAGCCTGTTTGTTGCATCTCATAAATGCCTAATTCCGATGTACTACCGAATCGGTTTTTCGTCGATCGCAAGATGCGATAGATGTTATGTTGGTCGCCCTCAAATTGAATCACCGTGTCCACGATATGCTCTAAGATTTTCGGACCGGCAAGTGTACCTTCCTTATTGATATGCCCAATGAGGATGATAGGCACTCCACTCGTCTTGGCAAAGCGTAGGAGCGATGCCGCACACTCCCTCACTTGGGCGATGCTCCCAGGCGAACTCTCCACCTCTTCCGTGGCGATGGTCTGGATGGAGTCGATGATAATTAGTTCTGGATGTGTTTCCGTGATTTGGTCAAAGATGGCTTCAAGTGAGGTCTCGCATAGGATAGACACTTGCGTATCGGCTGGGTGGGGGATGCGGTTTGCCCTCATCTTGATTTGGAAGGCACTCTCCTCGCCGCTCACATATAACACCCGTAATTCAGGAATGTTTAAGATGGTCTGTAAAGTCAATGTACTCTTGCCGATGCCAGGCTCTCCGCCCAGCAATACCACACTTCCCAAGACGAGACCACCACCGAGGACACGATTCAACTCGGTATCGTGGAGGTCGATGCGATGTTCCTTTTCCGCCACAATCTCGTGAATGTTTTGAGGTACGTTCCTTGCCTCCGTGGCATGTCTCCTGACGGATGTCGCCGCGTTTCGTGCCGCCATCATTCCCGTATCGTTGGCGACGCGCAATTCCTTAAACGTGTTCCAATTGCCACAACTCGGACATTTTCCCACCCATTTGGGTGACTCCTGCCCACAATGTGAGCATACATATACGATTTTGTCTTTCTTTGCCATGCCACAAAATTACGCTTTTTTGCCTACAATACCGTATAAAATCGGAAAAAAAGCGTAACTTTGCAAGGTTTTTTGGCATCATTCACTTTTGGAATGTGCCATTTCAGATGTAGGAGAAATGATTTCTATTGAAGGACTGAAGGTGGAGTTTGGCGTGAAGCCATTGTTCAGTAATGCCAGTTTTGTCATCAACGACCGCGACCGTATCGCCCTTGTCGGCAAGAATGGGGCGGGCAAGACTACGATGCTCAAGGTGATTTGTGGGATGCAACGTCCCACGGCGGGTACCATAGCCATACCCAATGACACCACAATAGGTTACTTACCGCAAGTGATGAAGCTTACCGACGACACTTCGGTACGTGAAGAGGCACGCAAGGCTTTCGCCAACAATACCATTCTCAAACAACGTATCGACCAGATGCAACATGAGCTTGCCGAGCGTACCGACTATGAGAATGCCGATTATTTGGCACTTGTGGAACGGTTCACCCAGGCACATGACCGCTATCTGATGATGGGAGGCGAGAATTATGAAGCGGAGATTGAGCGTACCTTGATGGGCTTGGGTTTCTTGCGCTCTGACTTTGAGCGACCCACAAGCGAGTTTTCGGGCGGATGGCGTATGCGTATCGAACTGGCGAAAATACTCTTGCAACGTCCCGATGTGTTGCTTCTCGACGAGCCTACCAACCATCTTGACATCGAGTCCATCCAATGGCTTGAGCAATTCCTTGCCCAAAGTAGTGGAGCCGTGGTGTTGGTTTCCCACGACCGCGCCTTTATCAACAATGTGACCAACCGTACATTAGAGATTTCTTGTGGACAGGTCATCGACTATCGCGTGAAGTACGACGAGTATGTGATTCTTCGCAAAGAGCGTAGGGAGCAACAACTCCATGCCTACGAGAACCAACAGAAGGAGATAGCAGACATGCGGGTGTTCATAGAGCGATTTCGCTATCAGGCGACCAAGGCAATCCAAGTGCAGCAGAAGATCAAGCAATTAGAGAGAATCGTGCCTATCGAGATTGACGAAGTGGACAATTCATCCATGCATCTGAAGTTCCCACCCTGTTTGAGGTCGGGCGATTACCCCGTCATTTGCGATGAAGTTCGCAAGGTGTATGGCGACCACGAGGTGTTTGCCAATGTCACGTTGACCATTAAGCGTGGCGAGAAGGTGGCCTTCGTCGGTAAGAATGGTGAGGGAAAGACAACCTTGGTGAAGTGTATCATGGGAGAAATCCCATATGATGGGATGCTCAAGATAGGACATAACGTACAAATTGGCTATTTTGCACAAAACCAGGCGCAACTATTAGACGAATCTCTCACCGTCTTTCAGACCATCGACAATGTGGCAAAGGGTGACATCCGTCTCCGCATCAATGACATCCTCGGGGCGTTCATGTTTGGAGGCGAGGAGTCGGAGAAGCGTGTGAAGGTGTTGTCGGGTGGTGAGCGTAGCCGCTTGGCAATGATTCGTCTCCTCTTGGAGCCAGTCAACCTTCTGATTCTCGACGAGCCCACCAATCATCTTGACATGCCTTCCAAGGATGTGTTGAAGGAGGCAATCAAGGCTTTCGACGGCACCGCCATCATCGTGTCGCACGACCGCGAGTTCTTGGATGGGCTTGTGACCAAAGTATACGAGTTTGGCGGAGGCAAGGTGCGTGAACATCTCGGTGGCATCTATGATTTTCTTCGTCGCAAGAATATCGACTCCTTGCGGCAATTGGATAGTACCGTCAGGCAACCATCCACCCCAACTGTTCAGGAAGAGGGTGATGAAAAGACGGTTTCCGATAATAAGCGCAATTATGAGGAGCGCAAGGAGCAACAACGACGTGTCAAGCGGGTGGAGAAAGCCGTCAAGGCTTGTGAGGAGAAAATTGCCCAGATGGAAAAGCGAATCAAGCAATTGGATGCTCTCCTGATGGATTCCGCCCATGCCACGGACATGAAACTCATTGAGGAATATTCCCAGACGATGCGACAATTGGACGAGGAGAATGACAATTGGATGCGCCTTTCCGAGGAATTGGAGGCGATACAAGGGTAGAATGGCTATATGACTCTCCACGTTTTCACCCCCCAACACGATATGGCACTTGCCGCCAACCAGCGGCAATTCACTTCTCCCAAGGCGGGTAGGCAACTCGCCGAGGAGTTAGATTGGTTGCCATCGTTGTGGGCGGAAGATGGGGATGCCGTTCTCGTTCATGACCTTCAACGGGCGCAAACGGCTATCCAAGGCTTAAAGGATTGGGCAAGGGATGTTCAATTGCTAACACCCCACCAGTTGGCAGGGCGTGCTATTACCTCCGTGAAACCATGGGGATGGGATCGCTCTATCGTGCATGACCTCCGTCGATGGGGAGTTCCCTCACATGTTTTGCCAACAGATGACACCCTCGATGCCATCCGCGAGATAAGCCACCGCCGTTGGGCTTCCGAGCATCTGTTGCCCATGTTGAGGTCAATAGAGTCTTCCGTCATTGGAGAATCTTCCTATCATGATGTTTTACCCACGTGGCACTCACCCATAGTGTTGAAATCACCATGGAGTTGTAGCGGTCGTGGTGTGCGTTATGCGTTAGATGCCACCCAATGGGAGCGACAACAGACATGGGCTTCACAGGTTATCATGCGTCAGGGAGGCATCATGGTGGAACCATATTATTACAAGGTGTGCGACTTCGCCATGGAGTTTGATAGCACCGAAGAAGGCATTATCTACCGTGGACTTTCCCTTTTCCATACTCATCATGGTGGTTACACGGGCAATATCATCGCCTCGGAACGATGGAAGCTCGACCAACTCTCTCGCTATGTGTCTTCAACCTTGTTGGATAAAATAAAATGTGCCATCTGTGAGTATATCTTGCCATTTCTCCGTCATATATATACGGGATCATTTGGCGTTGACATGATGGTGGTCGAGGATAAGGGACAATACCTATTACATCCGTGTGTTGAGCTTAACTTGAGAATGACCATGGGCCATGTTGCCCTATCATTGGCTGAACGAGCCACAAATATGCCACGCCTGATGGCGATAGAATATAACGAACACTATACATTCAATAACTATTTAATAACTAATGACAATGACAAAAATCCGAATTTTTTTGGGGATGTGCCTCATCCCCATGATGTCTCTGGCACAGGGCTATAGGTCATCAGCATGGTGTCCTGACAATGGGGATGGCACCTATACCAATCCTGTTATCAATGCGGATTATAGCGACCCCGACGTAATCGCCGTGGGAGAGGACTATTACCTCACCGCAAGCTCCTTTGCCAACATACCAGGATTGCCCATCTTGCATAGCAAGGATATGGTGAATTGGGAGATTATCAACTATGCTTTGCAAAGCCAGTTCCCTGACTCGGAGGTTCCCCAACATGGCAATGGCGTGTGGGCACCGTGCATCCGCTACCACAACGGAGAGTTTTACATCTATTGGGGCGACCCCGACAATGGTGTAATGATGGTCAAGACCAAAGACCCCTATGGCAAGTGGGACGCGCCCGTGTGTGTCATCCCCGGCAAGGGCATGATTGATACCACCCCGTTATGGGATGACGATGGCAGGTGCTATCTCGCCAATGGATGGGCGGGTAGTCGCTCGGGATTCAATAGCGTGTTGACGGTACGCGAGTTGTCGGCAGACGGCACCCGTGCCATCAGCAATCCCGTGATTGTCTTTGACGGAAACAACGTCAACCATACTGCCGAGGGACCAAAGTTCTACAAGCGCGACGGCTGGTATTGGATTATGTGTCCCGCTGGTGGCGTGGAGGCGGGTTGGCAATTGGCGATGCGTTCCAAGTCGCCATACGGCCCCTACGAAAGCAAGACGGTGATGGCACAAGGCAATACCACTATCAACGGTCCTCATCAAGGAGCTTGGGTGCATACGGCTTTTGGCGAGGATTGGTTTATGCACTTCCAAGACAAGGGGTGCTATGGGCGTGTGGTACACCTACAACCTGTCACATGGAAGGACAACTGGCCCGTCATGGGTAACGTACCCAAGAAAGGATATTGCGGTGAGCCAGTTCTCACTCATGCCAAACCCAAGACCGCCGCTCCCGTACCCATCTGTAACCCCGTGGAGTCGGACGAGTTTAATACCACCCAATTGGGCTTACAATGGCAATGGGCGGGCGACTACAATCAAGTCTATGGTATGCCCACGGCAGATGGATTCTTCCGTCTCTATTGCTATAAGCTTGGCACGAAGGATGCACCAGTAAACCTATGGAAGAGTCCCGCATTACTTCTCCAGAAGACACCCGCCGATGAGTTTACCGCCTCTGCCAAGGTACGCTTTGCCGCCAAGGCCGAACAGCAATATGGAGGTATCATCATGATGGGCATGGACTATTCGGCTCTCGTGGTGAAAAGGGTAGGGGATGGCTTTGAATTGCAACAACTCACTTGCAAGGGTGCGGACAAGGGCAAAGCTGAGTCGGCAACAACCATCGCCACGTTCAAGCCTACGGAGGTGGACAAGATCAATTATGCCCCCGCTATCTATGAGGAAATCTATCTACAGATGAAGGTAAAGGACGGCAAGTGTCGCTTTGCCTATAGCACCAATGGCAAGTCTTACAAGGAGGTGGGCGATGAGTTCACCATGCGCGAGGGCAAGTGGGTAGGAGCCAAGTTCGGTCTCGTGGCATCCCAACCAACAGACATCAAGGGCAACAAGGGATTCCTCGACATCGATTGGTTCCGAGTTACCAAGTGATGGATAGGTAGTTGCTTCTATCGTCCTACGGCATCCTTGACGACAAGGCCAGCCAATGTGAAACCAAAGATGGCGGTGATGTGTGGCAATGTGCCATTCACGGTGTCGGTGGGGTCACCTTGGTTGGGCAACAATTCATCTGAAAAGACACACAGGAACTTGCGGGAAGGCACTCTTTCTTGTTGTTTAAATCGCTTACGGAGGGTGCGGGCGAGTGGGTCACCTTGCACTTTCCAAAATTCTCCCACGCTGATGCGAGTGGGATCCATCTTACGTGCCGCCCCCATGGACGAGAAGAATCGCGCTTGGGTATCACATGCCATCTCGATGAGCAACATCTTGTCTTTCAACGAGTCGATGGCATCAATGATATAATCATAGCTTGCAAGGTCGAAGGAGTCGGCGGTATCGGCATTGAATCTCTGTTGGAGTGCGATGATTTCGGCGGAGGGGTTGATGGTGAGAAGGCGTTGGCGGAGGACATCCACCTTTGCTTGCCCTATCGTCTCGGTGGTTGCCATCAATTGGCGGTTGATGTTCGACGCACATACTTGGTCGCTATCGACGATGGTGAGGT
>JAFYZV010000069.1 GCA_017548525.1 Prevotella sp. | reverse complement strand
CCTCCATCATTATCCTCCCAGCCATTTCGAAACACCTATCGGCGTTTCTGTATGGCTGGTCATGACGTGGTGTGGGTGGAGAGCCTGCCTTTAGGTAGGCGACATGGTATGTTATATGTGCGGAGGTGTGGTTCCATGGGTACTGAGGCATGGTTTCGCGGGCGTAGATGTGGTGTTTGTAGGGAACAGATATGGTATTCGTCGGGAGCGGATGCGTCCTTTGTCGCCTTGCGGCTATAGCCAAAAAGGTTTGCGGGTATAGTCAAAAAGGTTTGCGGCTATAGCCGAAAAGGTTTGCGCCTATAGCCAAAATAAAACAAGAAGAAACAACGTCTTATCGCAGACGTGGGTATAAAAAACCGTTAATATATGGGTTATTAGGTTAATAAATATTAAATTGGGGGGGTAATTTTGCCAATTGTTATAATATGTGTAAATTTCGGCATTAATACAATAACCTAACAAATATTGAGCTTATGAAAAGAATCGTTTTATTTTTCGCGACCCTATGGCTGGGAGTCATGGGCGCGAGTGCGCAAGGCTATCGCTATGACGTGAACAACGACGGCAGCGTGAACATTTCCGATGCCATCGCGGTGGTGAACAAGATTCTCGGCAAGAAAAACCCGGGCGACGTGGGAGGCGGTGAGGCGGTAGACCTCGGCTTGCCCAGCGGTATATTGTGGTCGAGCGTCAACATCGGCGCGAGCAGTCCCGAGGAATACGGCAACTATTATGCTTGGGGCGAGACGGTGACGAAGAGCAATTATTCTCAAAGCACCTACCAGTATTACCAGAACGGCAGCTACGTAAATATCGGCTCTGACATTAGTGGCACGCAATACGACGTGGCAACAGCATTGTGGGGCGATGATTGGCGGATGCCGACGAAAGACGAGCTCCAGGAGTTGATGGACAATTGCACAAGTGAATGGACCACGGTCAATGGCGTGAATGGTCGCAAGTTTACCAGCAAGACCAACGGAAAGAGCATCTTCCTGCCCGCTGCGGGCTACCACTGGTATGGCGACCTCCGCGACGGCTTCGGCTACTACTGGTCGTCTACGCAGAACCCGGACTATGCGAGCGGCGCCTACGGTCTCTACTTCGGCTCGGGCAACGCGAACTGGGGCAGCTACTACCGCTACTGCGGGTTTAGCGTTCGCCCCGTCCGTCCTGGTAAGGACAATTCTCCCGCCGAGCCCATCGACCTCGGCCTGCCGAGCGGCACGAAGTGGGCGAGCTGCAATGTCGGTGCCACCAAGCCACAGGAATGGGGTGGCTATTACGCATGGGGCGAGACGGAGGTGAAATTGATTTACACTGAGAACACATACAAGTATTACCAAAATGGTAAATTTGTTAGTCTTGGCTCTGACATCAGCGGCACGGAGTACGACGTTGCCCATGTGAAATGGGGTGGCAAGTGGGTCATGCCCACCTTGGATGACATCAAGGAGTTGCTTAACAATTGCACGAGTGAATGGACGACGTTCAACGGCATGACCGGTCGCAAGTTCACGGGACCTAGCGGCAACAGCATCTTCTTACCCGCTACGGGCGCCCGCTATGACAGCGGCTACATCTACAACCCTCCCGGCTTCAGCTTATACTGGACATCTACGCTGGACGAGGAGTCCTCGGAGGACGCCTACTACCTCGGCGTCGACTCGGGCATCTCCTACTGGTACGCCAGCAGCCAGCGCATCCTCGGTCTAAGTGTTCGCCCCGTCATTAGAAAATAGTGCATCCTTCCCAAAGACGTAAACGCGAACCAACGCCCTTCTTGGCGCATGAATGGCGGTGGGGCGCAGACCTCCCAAGGTCTGCATGAAGCTCCGCTGTGGATCATGCGCCAAGAAGGGCGATAAAATTTGTGTTCAATAATATAAGGTTCTATAACGAACTCAAGGGAGGGAACAAAAGATAATTGGCGAAAAACTTGCGGAATTCAATAGGAAGATGTATCTTTTCACACAGATTGTAAGTCGTGAATGGACGATGTATATGGGTAGTGCAAAGTCCCCGCCAGCATAGCATCACGCTGTAAGGTGTAAGCCTCCATCACGCGAAAGGGGCAAAACGAAGGCATCCCAGTTTTGAGGGTGCCTTTTCGTATTGCCATATATCGTGTTCATCCTACAACAAAACAATATCGTTCTATACAATCAAAGAGAGCATCCGTATGTTATAGCATCAGCCCGATGGCAACCGCCAGCCCATAGATGAAGATGTTTCGGGCGGTCTTTCCGAGGATGCGGTTGAGTGCTGCGCCTTTGTTGATGCGCCTCATTTCGATGAAGGTGGCGATGTGGAGGGGTAGGTAGATGATGATGGGTAGCCACACCGCCCAAAAGTGTCCTGAGAAGTGGTACATGTTGCCCATCAAACAAGCCAGGACACCCATGGCGAAGTAGAGCATCCTACCTCCTTTTGCCCCGAGTGCCACGATGAGTGTGCGTTTTCCCGCCCGTCGGTCGTTGTCGATGTCGCGGTAGTTATTTATTATTAATAATGTGTCGATGACGATTCCACAGGCAATGGATGCGAGGAGACATTCCCATGTGACGGTTTGCGCTCTCTCGGGCATGGCGAGGTAATAGGTCATCGTGACGGGAACGATGCCGAAGAACAGCAGGACCAGCACGTCGCCCAACCCCATATAGGAGAGGTGCGTGGTGTAGAGGAAACAGAAACACACGCAGAGGATGCCGACGGCTATCAGCCACCATCCGCCATAGAACACCAAGGGCAAGCCAATGGCACACGCCAAGGCGGTGGTGAAAGCCAATGCCCATCGCATGGCGGGCATGGTGACCCATCCTTGTGCGCAAGCCCGTTTGGGTCCGAGACGTGTCTCATCGTCCGTTCCCTTGAGGAAGTCGAAGTAATCGTTCACGAAATTGGCATCGATTTGCATAACGAAGGCGAAGAGGAAACACAGGAGGGTGGGGAGGAGGCGGATGTGGTGGCAGGAGTCTGCCCATGCCAATGCCGTGCCAATCATCACGGGGACGGCTGCTCCCGTGAGTGTCTTGGGTCGTGCCGCCAACATCCATGCCTTGGGGGAGTTGACTTGAATTTGCTCTTTTTCCATGGCGAGTCGTTATTATTTTGGTTTTGTATTTGCAAAAGTAAAGATAAAACCGTATATTTGCAAAAATAAAAGCCTAAGAATGATGATTGACGCACAAGTTAGCCTTGATCTCATGAACTTTATCGAGACGAATATCCTGCCGCAATATGCCTCCTTTGGGAGCAGCCATGGGCTGGCGCATGTGCAAAGGGTGATAGCTCGCAGTCTGCAATTGGCGAAGAAGATTGGCGTGGACGTGAACATGGCATACGCTATCGCCGCCTACCATGACATTGGGATGAGTGGGCCAAGGGCCATCCACCACATCACGAGTGGGAAAATCTTGGCTGCCGACCAGCGGTTGCGTAAGTGGTTTAGTGCTGAGCAGATGAAAACCATGCGCGAGGCGGTGGAGGACCATCGCGCCTCGTTGAGCCATGCGCCCCGCAACATTTATGGGAAGATTGTGGCAGAGGCAGACCGCGACTTGGATCCTGAGGTTGTTTTTCGGCGCACTATCCAGTTTGGCTTTGAGAATTATCCCGATAAGGATAAGGAAGAACAATGGCGGCGGTTCATGGAACACATGGAAAACAAATATTCCATTCATGGTTACATCACGTTGTGGATTCCCAATTCGCCAAATGAAAAGCACTTGAAAGAGATACGCTCACTTATCTCAAACCCGACGGAATTGAGGAAAGTTTTTGAGAGAATGTATCAGGAAGAATGCCAAAAAAACACAGACATCACTTCCAAAAGCGGGAAGTGATGTCTGTAAAGTCTTCGCCTATGGCGTGTTTATATAGCCTTTGGTTGGTGGTGCGATCTTTCAGGCAGCCTAAATGTTGGATGTAAGGACCCACCTTGATATAATCAAAGTCTTCCTTTTTCACCGTGGAGGGTATTCGAATCCTTCCGCTATACCATGCCACCTTGTATTTTGGGTGTGTCTGGTGCATGAATTGTGCAAGGGTATTCACGTAAGAAGGTTCCGCATCCCCACCCATGAAGCATACACACGTGATGTCTTCACCATATTCCTTGACAAACTGGTCGAGTACCATCGGGGTGAGTGGGGTGCCGACATTCTCCCATAGGTAATGGCTATGACACCCTGGGCAACGGCATGGGCAGTTGGAAATGTTGATTGCCAAGGTCACCTCATCGGGGATTTCTTGGAACACGACGGCTGTATTGACATATTTCAACATGGCTCGGCAACGGCGAGTTTTTCCTTTCCAGCGTAGTATCTGCGACGTTCCTCTTGTTGGCGAGGCTCAGAGAAGTTGCTTACTCGTTTGAGGTAGCCAATGATTCGTGTCATGTAATCCACGTTCTTGGAGTGGCAATGGGGGCATTCCTTCAGGTATCGCTTGTCGATATGTCCGCAGTCGTTGCAGATGGTATTGGGAATATTGAACGTGAAGTAGTTGCATCCCTCCTTGGCAGCTACCTTCAATAGCTGTCGGTATTGGGCTTTTGACAGGTGTTCCTCAAGGTTCATGTGTAGGGCGGAGCCACCTGTGAGGTGTTGGATGTAGGGCGCACCGTGCAACTTAAACTTGTCGATAATGTTCAACGAGTCGTCTTCCACCACATAGAAATAGCTGTTATAGCAGTCGCGTGGCACGAAATATCCATCCTCGCGGTCCCATTTTGCATGTTTCACGCCCACGTTCTCGGCGGGAATCATCTCGCAATTGAACAAAACATCCTTGCTCCTGTATTGGCGGTTGTATTTCTCTACCAAGCCGAGTATGGTCTGTACGAGCTTGAGGTATTCGGGATTGTCGTTGATTTCCAATCCCATGAACTCGGCTGCCTCCACCAATCCGTTGATGCCGATGGTGAGATATTGGCGTCCGATGTTGATGTACCCTGCATCGAAGAGGGGCAACATGCCTTGTTTTTGCAATTCCTTGAGATTCTCGTTGTAGGCGAGTTGTACCTTGTGGCAAAGGTCTATGATGTGTGAAAGATATTCCTGATAGTCCATCTTGTGGTTGATGGCATACTGGACGCAACGGTTGAGGTTGATGGTCAATACGCTCTTCGATCCCGTTGAAACACCACCTGCGCCAAGGGTATAGCTGAAACCATTGTCTTGGATCTCGTTCCTGAGACGGCAGCAAGAACTCAATGAGTCGGCATTGTCGCTCATGTAGGTGAAGAAAGAGTGTCCCTCGGCATACATCTCGGCGGTGAAGTCGCCCCATTCCTTGTCCATGCAGTCTCCGTCTTTTGTCAGCAATGCCATTGTTTCTACGGGGAAGGTGAGTACGGTCTTCGTACGTTCCTTGTTAAACCATTTCATGAATCGCTTCTGCAACCATGACAATCCCTCCCAGTCGGGTTGGCTGCCGTCGGGGAAATAGAAATTGCCGAAAAGACTTTGGAAATAGAACCTGTCATAGTATGCCACATTCCAAAATACTGCTTGGTAATTGCGGGCACCCGTCGGTTGGTTGATGGAATAGACGATTTGCTCAAAGCAATCGGTGATGACTTTATCTATTGTTCGCCTCTTCAAGGATAGGTCTACCACCTTGTCGGCTTCCTTGTAATAGTCTTTTCCATATTCCAGACCGATGAAATAATTGAGATACATTAAAAATTCGGGGGTGGCACAAGCACCAGAGAGCATACTTGATACCATGAATACCATGTTGACGAATCCTCCACAGAATGATTTCAGGTTGGTGGGAGCGGTGGAGTTACCACCAATAGATGCCGTGCCTCCGATGAGCCAAGGGTACATCGTGATGGAGGCGCAATAGTTGGCAAGGCTCGTCTCGTCGTTCTTATAGATGAAATGGTGGGTTAGCATGTCAAGGTATTCGTCTGCCAATGCCTTGCCATACATCTTCTTGATGCGGTCGGTCAGCAAACGGCGATTCAGACGAATGAAACTCGACTTGGGAAGTTCTCCAATGAGCGTGGCGATGTTCTTGTGTTCCACGTTGGCATTGGCATCGTACTTCGACCCCGTGGCGGCGTTTGCTGCCTTGCAATATTCAGTCAAGAACTTCAAGCGTTCCAAGGTTTCCCTGTCCTCGGTGTGCTGCTGCCTGTACAGCATGAACGACTTGGCAACTTGGTAATATCCTTCGCGCATCAATGCCTCTTCCACTTGGTTCTGGATGTCTTCCACTTTGATGTCATCGTGGATGTTTAAATGGCTGATGATTTTGGAGATGGAGCCTAAGTCGATAGGATGGTTCTTGGATTCAAATGCCTTGATGATGGCGTTCATAATCTTGTCTAAAGAAAAACGGTCTTTAGAGCCATCACGCTTGGTAATCGTAAAGTTCTTTATTTCCATGATAGGTTTAAAAATGTTTGCTTGTTGTTAGTTGTCCGTTTTGGAAAACTTTTTACTTGAGTTTGTGCGAAAAGTTTTCCATTTTGGAAAACTTTTCAAGAAACAATCAATAAAAAGTTCTCTGATTTTCATGTTTCATTTCCGAATGCAAAGATAGTGTTTTTTTCAAACAAACAATAACTTTGCAGTAAAAATAATGGACAAAAAAATAAATGTTGAGATAAATCAATTAAAGAAATTCCAACTTACACCAAAGCGGAAGATGCGCCCGTTTAGGGGATAATGGGGTGTAAGGAAATATTCACGGTTACCCATGCCAGCATTTACGTGGCTCATCATCACAAAGAAACGGGTGTGCTTCAGTTGGAAATTGGCGTAAGCGTCCATGATGGGATAGCCGCCAACCTTCGTGCGGCTATCGCCTTCCTGCACAGTATATTGCCCAAGGGCGGGGCTGTAATCGGGTGCATAGTATTTTGTAAAGAAATAGGCATCTGCCCCCATCTCGCAATTCAACACCTTGGCAATCCTGAACCGAAGGAAGAGATTGGTATATAGGTTGAGGTCGGGTACAGGTAGGGCTTCCTCTTTGGTTGACTTTTGCCAAGTGATGACATTCTCCCAGTGTAGCGGACCTAATATGAAGTTTTGTGTAAGTGATGCTGTTATCAGGCTGATGGCATCGCTGCATTGGTTCACCTTGACGGTGTTGCCCGTCCGTTTTCCCTCGTCTCCTATATGATAGCTTTGCGAGAGGAAGGTGTGGTTCTTGATTTCGTCTATCGCCACACGCAGGGTGGTGTGTGTCTTATGGTAACTGAAAAGTCCTTGTAGGCGTGTGTGGATGATTTTGTCAAGGCTATTGTCCCACCAGTAGTGACGAGCGTGGTAGTGGCGATAGTAGAAAGTGGGGTTTTGGTGATAGATGAATCCGCTCGCTGCCAACGTCACGGTATCACCGAACAATGGGAAGTTGAGGTCGGCGGTGGCATCGATTTTCAGTTGTCCCGCATCGTCACCGCTCAGCCAGGTTTCTGCCGTGGCGTTATAATGGAGTGTGTTTCCTTGGGTCTTGCTGAGTTGTGCGCCAATGCTGAGGTTGTGGTCGTTGTAGCTATTGGTACCTCCAAGGGAGTCGGGCAGCGTGAAATGGCGCAAGTCACTTGTCACAAAACCTTTCAGTCCCGCTTTTGCCCATTTGTTGAATCCTTCCAACAAGGAGATGGCGAAAGTGTTTCTTACGTCATAGTGTTGTGTCTTGTCATAGATGGAGTCGCCCGTGAAGGCCCCCATATTATAATATGTGTAAGCGTAATAATCCTCAGGTGTCTCGTATGCTTGATAAATACGACTGTAGTTGTCTACTTTCAAGGTGTGGATGAAACTGGTCACAGGTACGTATTCATTCTTGAGCCATGTGGTGTCTTCATCAGATTGATTTTCATTGGCAAGTAGACTGTCTGCCGCCGCCTTTCCGTCTACGGCAATGCGGTTGCCTGTTTCCGAAGCGATGATTTCCGATTCAGAGCCAACAATCTTGGCATCATCGGGGCGACCGGCAAACTGCTTGCCTCCTTGCTCTTCCTCATTTATGCCCTCTTTGTTCTTTTCTTGGGCATCACGCTTTTCCTTGTCTTTTTTGGCTGCCAAGGCAAACTGGCGAGCCTTGATCTCTTCTTCGGTCATGGGAACCTTGCGGTTGAATCCCACGCTATAACGATGGCTAAGAAACAAGTGTTGGTTGTCGTTACGGTTCCAGTTCCTCTCCAAGATGGTGGGAATCTCTAAGTCTTGGTAGCTGTTGCTGAAACTTTCTGGGTGAGTGATATAATAGTCGTCCTCGATACCCCCGTTTTCTGCCAACTTCTGGTGATTAGTGGAAAAGAGAAGATGGGCTTGGTATCTGTCTCCGAGATAACTGCCGTAGACCGTGTAATTGAAATGGGAACTGCTTTGGTAGGAATAGTAGCCGCGCCCATATAGGTAATCGAAGTGAAAGCCAACCCCCAACTTCTTGCCAGCATTGACACAAAACTTGGCGGTGAAATGATCCTCGCCATCGGTTCGGTCGCCACAAGTGTTGTAGCTGAGGTTGGTAAAGGGAGACAAAGTGTTGGTGAAATGGAAGTCTTCTATCGGTTGGATGAAATAACTATATGGCTGGGTGAAGATGAATTGTTGGTATAAGGGACGGTCGATGACAATGCGATTGATGCGGGGCGCACCCAAATTGCCCAAAGTGTTGTATTCACCACGTAAGCCCGTGGTGAAGATACTGTTCATGAACATGTGGGAAACGGTGTCTAAAGCCACGTCTCGACGGTCACCAAACCGTTCGTCAACGGTCCACGCCTTGATGCCCTTGGGGATTTCCTTGTCTGTGCCAAGAGAGTCGGCATTACTCTTGCGCTGTGCTTGGTTGGTGATTTGACCATCTGGAGTTATTTGGTTGTAGTCTTCAAATTGTGCCCATGCCGTTGCCGTCATGAGGAGAAAGAGCAATGTGGATATAAGTTTCTTGCTCATCGATTGAAAATACGAAGGGCACATTCGACAAATTTGAATACCATGGCTCCCATAATGACAATGGTGCCTGTCAAATGGTCGGAATAATAGAAGATAAGGCATCCCACGATGGCACCCACCATGAATATGATGTTGAGGATGTTGCGTAACTTGAAATATTTGTCACGTTCTTTAGGCTCGCGCAAAGGGCGGCGATGCGGTGGGGTGGGGGTCTTGTTGTTGGTCATGTGCCGTTAGTGTAAAGCTGAACTGATGGTTTCAAAGATTTCGTCCTTGCGATCGATGGTCTTGCGACGGAATTTGCCCGTGTACTTGGCAAGGCGGTTCTTTTTCTTAGTCAAAGCATACTCGTCGGTAATCCACTCCTCGGCTGTCGTTTCCAACCCTTCGGTATCCTCACGCTCTTTCTCGTATTGGTAACTGATACGTGACATGGTGACGTTTGCATGGCCATCGCTACAGGTGGCGATGATGGTATAGTTGAAAACGCTGCGGTCAAGTGACAGTAATGTATTTTGGAACACCAACCACTCCTTGAAACGGGCGGCGATGATGTGGTCCTCCTTGTTCACAAGGGCAATCTTGCTCGCCTTGAATTGGTTTTCTTCTTGGGTCAATTTGTTTAACACATTATATATAATAGTATATATCTGCTCCGCACTTCTGCCAGGTACGGGACAGTCAAGCGTGAATACCACTTTGCCATCCACGATGGGAATCGCCCCCTCTAAATACTTGGGGTCTTCATTGGCAGGGTTTTTCTGTATCAAGGCTTTCCTTTTGTTGTCTTGCTGGGTGTTGTCTGCAGGCTTTTCCCATTTGCTTTGCGCCATGCACACGATAGGTAGCATGGCAATCATGGTCATAATAATCTTCTTCATTCCTATGGTTCTTTCAAAATCAAACGCAAAAATAATAAATAATGTGTGAATAAGATGTGTTTAAGGATAATTTAACGATATTTTTTGTGTTAGAATGCTGTTTCGGCTATGCCTCGATATGTCTTTTGCTGTTCGTCTAAGCATCTTGGAATGTCTTGGAAGAGCGTCTCAGCATAAGTGATGGGAATAGGTAATTGTTGATAGTCGTTCCTTTGAAACATGATGAATACTAACTAAAGCGACGACTTGTGAGCCATATTATTTAAGGCAAAAATACGGTTCATAGATAGGGATATGTACTGTATTTGTTAGTGTTTTGTAAAAAAACAAGAAAAATTACGGTCTTTATTGAAAATTTCTTACCAAAAATTTTGTTGGTATTGTAAAAGTCCTTACCTTTGCATCCGCTTTCGCTCAAAAACGAGCAAGCAATTAGTTCTTTGAAAGGATTACATAGGAGACAGAAAAGTAGTACAAGATTTATCGACCTACGATTATCATGCAAGTGATAAATGTGGTCGGATGCGAGTCCTAAATAAGTCAATTCCATTGCCGACTTCGTCGGTAATATATAACGGATAAAAACGACCAGGAAAGACAATCGTCATTTTTTAGACGACAATACATTATTTATACAATGGAGAGTTTGATCCTGGCT
>JAFYZV010000068.1 GCA_017548525.1 Prevotella sp. | reverse complement strand
TAATGCGGTTCGCAATAGCAATAAAGAGACTGCTCAGCAACAGTTCTATAAGTCAATGACGATGATTGCCGTGCAGATGCTCAATGAAAACACGGAGTTTACCCGTAATTATCTCGACAATCCCGATTTCAAGAATTTCATCAATCAGCGAGTATTCCAAACGGTTTATAATAGTATTGCAAATAACGTACCTTCTCGTTGATAATCTTTAACTACAAATAAATCCCATTCTTGCAATAAGAGTGGGATTTTTTTCGCTTGACAAAAAGAAAACTTTTGCTTACGCCGTTTCCTTATAAAGGGAACTCAAATGTAGTGTCCTCGCTTATACTTTACAATTATCATCACGAAAGGGTGGTAAGCTGTTCTTTCAGCGATTTCAGTTGGTCACGCACGGAAATCAACGTTTCCAACACCTCGTTGCTCTTATCCAACCCGCCACGGTTTTCGTTGATATACTTACGGGCGGCAGCCAATTTGAATCCGCGCACCTTCACCAAGTTGTAAATCAACTTGATTTGCTCAATGTCCTTATCAGTATATTGGCGTACCTTGTTGGAGCTGATGGTCTTGGGACGCAGATGCGGAAACTCCTTTTCCCAATAGCGCAACAGGCTCTCCGTGACACCCAACATGTCTGCCACTTCCTTGATGGAGTAATAAAGTTTGAGGTTCTTTTCCGTATTCAGTGCCATGACCTTTCTATCATTATTGATAATTATTTGATGTCGTATGTTGAATGTATTTGCAACAACGCCCTGAACACTAAACATAGACATAAACTTTGCGAGTGCAAATATAGTGATTTTTCCTTTACAAAACCACTATTATAGATATTTTTTTGTAATTTTGCAGCCAATTCATTATCGCAATAAATCATTAAACATCAAACAAATATATGATGACAGCTAAAGAAATCCGTGACTCATTCAAGAAATACTTCGAGTCGAAAGGACATACAATCGTACCATCAGCACCCATGGTCATCAAAGATGACCCTACACTCATGTTCACCAATGCGGGCATGAACCAATGGAAAGACATCATTCTCGGCACACGTGAGCCAGAACCGCGACGCAGAGCCGATACCCAGAAATGCCTCCGTGTGAGCGGCAAGCACAACGACTTGGAGGAAGTGGGACACGATACCTATCACCACACCATGTTTGAGATGCTCGGCAACTGGAGCTTTGGCGACTATTTCAAGGAGGGAGCCATCGACATGGCATGGGAATACTTGGTGGATGTGTTGCATCTCAACCCCAACGACCTCTATGTCACCGTGTTCGAGGGGTCGCCCGAGGAGAACATCCCACGCGACGATGAGGCGGCAAGCTATTGGGCAAAACATGTTCCTGCCGACCATATCATCAATGGCAACAAGCACGACAACTTTTGGGAGATGGGCGACACGGGTCCCTGCGGTCCCTGTTCGGAGATTCATCTCGACTCCCGCACGGAGAAAGAGAAGGCTGAAGTGCCTGGCAGGGAACTTGTAAACAAAGACAACCCACAGGTCATCGAGATATGGAACCTCGTGTTCATGCAGTTCAACCGCAAGGCTGACGGCTCTTTGGAGAAGCTCTCCATGAATGTCATCGACACGGGTATGGGTTTCGAGCGGTTGGTACGTGCCTTGCAAGGCAAGCATTCCAATTACGACACCGACATTTTCCAGCCCATCATCAAGCAGGAAGAGCTAATCACGGGTATGAAATATGGTGAGAAAGAGGAGACCGATGTAGCCATGCGCGTCTGCGCCGACCACCTGCGTGCCGTCGCCTTCTCCATCGCCGATGGGCAATTGCCCTCCAACGCCAAGGCGGGTTATGTTATCCGCCGTATCTTGCGTCGTGCCGTGCGCTATGCTTACACGTTCTTAGAGCAGAGGGAGGCATTCCTTTACAAGCTCCTACCCGTCTTGGTAGACGAGATGGGAGATGCTTTCCCCGAGTTGAAAGCCCAACAGGAACTCATTGGCCGCGTGATGAAAGAAGAGGAGGATTCTTTCCTCCGCACCTTGGAACGGGGTATCAATCTTCTCAATGGTGCCATGGACGAGTTGCAAGCCCACAAGGAGACGGTGCTTGACGGTGTTTCCGCCTTCCGTTTGTTTGACACCTACGGCTTCCCTCTCGACCTCACCGAGTTGATTTGCCGTGAAAACGGCTACACGGTCAATGTGGCACAATTTAACGAAGAGATGGAAAAACAAAAGGCTCGCGCCCGTAATGCCGCCCAAGTGGAGAACTCCGATTGGGTAATCTTGCGAGACGGCGAGCAGAAGTTTGTCGGTTACGACTACTCGGAATATGAATGTCACATCCTCCGCTACCGCAAGGTGACACAGAAAAAGAATGTGTTTTATGAACTGGTACTCGACTTTACGCCTTTCTATGGTGAAATGGGTGGACAAGTTGGCGACCAAGGTGTCATCGTCTCTGAAGATGAGACCATTGATATTATCGACACCAAACGCGAGAACAATCAAAGCGTGCATATCGTCAAGCAACTGCCCAAGAATCCAGAGGCAGACTTCATGGCATGTGTTGACACAGACAAACGCGAGGCTAGTGCCGCCAACCACACCGCCACTCACCTACTCGACTATGCCTTGAAACAAGTCTTGGGCGACCATGTGGAACAGAAAGGCTCCTTGGTAGGTCCCAATACGTTGCGTTTCGACTTCTCCCACTTCCAGAAAGTGACAGACGAGGAACTGCGACAAGTGGAACGGCTCGTCAATGACATGGTACGCCAAGACATCCCCTTGGACGAACAACGCGACACACCGATGGAAGAGGCGAAGAAGATGGGAGCTATCGCCCTCTTTGGAGAGAAATACGGCGACAAGGTGCGTGTGGTGCGCTTTGGTCCTTCCTGTGAGTTCTGTGGCGGCATTCATGCTAAGTCTACGGGACATATTGGCATGTTCAAGATCATCAGCGAGGGTTCCGTGGCAGCGGGCATCCGCCGCGTTGAGGCAATCACGGGCAAGAACTGTGAAGAGGCAATTTACACGCTGGAAGACACCATTCGCGACATCAGGGCTTTCTTCAACAACGCCAAAGACTTACGTGGTGTCATCGCCAAATACATCGATGACCATGAGGGCATGAAAAAGGATATTGAGAAATACCAACAACAAGCATTGGAACGTACTCTCCACATGATTCTCGAACACAAGGAGATTATCAACGGCGTGACAGTGGTGAAAGCCACCCTGCCCATTGAGGCGGCACAAGCCAAAGATTTAGTATTTAAAGTGAAGAATGCCATTGAGGGAAGTTTGGTATGTGTCATCGGTAGTACAGGGGGAGGCAAACCTCTGTTGAGCGTCATGCTCAGTGAGGACATGGTGAAAGACCACAACCTACACGCTGGACAGATGGTACGCGAGGCCGCCAAACTTATCCAGGGCGGCGGAGGCGGTCAGCCTCACTACGCCTCTGCGGGTGGTAAGAACCTTGAAGGCATCGGTGCTGCCGTGGAGAAGGTCGTAGAATTGGCAAGACTTTAATAGACCTATCATGAAATGTTTATGGTTTGCCATCACATTCATTCTCATGGCATGTGGCACCAAGCAACAACAAACAGAGATGGAAAAACCAAGATTAGAACGCCGTGACATGGGCGAATTTACGCCCAACACACTCCTCATCATGTATGACAAGGAGGTGGGCAAGGAGCCTCTTCTGAAAGCCATCGAGGCATACAAGGCAAAGGTTATTTACGACTATGGCATTGTTACGGGATTTGCCATCCGCATTCCCGACGGCAAGAAGATTGGCGATGCCATCCAATATTTTAAGAAGGTGGAAGGCGTGAAGTCGGTGGAACGCGACCGTATCTACCATATTGACGACCCCATTGGTCCGCGCAGACGCTTAGATAAAATGCCACTCATCAAGCCGGAATAACCTTATCTATGAGACGTGCTAATGCTCAATGGCTGATTGACAATTGCCCATCAGCCATTGAGCATTGTTTATCGCCGTATTGATGTTGTTGGTCAATTACCGTATCATGTTCAACAAATCCTGTGCCGAGGTCTCCTGCATCTTCAAGTAGGCAAACAGTTTCTTCCCAGCATCCTTCAGGCTTGCGCCGAAAGCATAGACCGTATCGTCGATGATGAGAAACCTGTCATGGGCACATTGGCAGATATTGACATGTATCGGAGGGTATTGAGCGTTGTGCCGTTGTAAGTCCAATTGAAGCTGTTGGCTCATCGGCTTAGTGTACACGACGGCAGAAACGCCCGCAGCCCTCTTGTCGAGCAGGGTCAGCGTTGTCTCGTCGATATAGTTGTCTACCAACACTATCGACCTCTTTGCTTGTTTCACCAGATTGACAATCTGCACGTAGGCATCAAATATCTGACCGTCATAGAATATGCCCTCAATGGGAGGCAAAGAGGAGCGGACAAAGAAATCCACCCTTGTCTCTAACTCTCGGATTCTCGAATTCTGACTTTCAATACGCCTATTCATACTATTCTCCAGATTGGCAAATCGTTGGTAAATAGCATATCCCTTCAGCAGATATTCCCGAAGAACACCATTTGCCCATCGTCTAAACTCAATGCCTTTGGAGGTATTGACCCTAAATCCTATTGAGATGATGGCATCCAAATTATAATAGGCAAGTTTTCTACTTACCATTCGCTTGCCTTCCTGTTGAACTGTTCGGAAAACCCGAACAGTTGCCTCCTCTTCAAGTTCCCCCTGTTCGTAAATGTTTCTGATATGTTCACTAATGTTTGCCTTGCTGGATTGAAACAATGTAACTATTTGCTGTTGATTCAACCACACCGTCTCATCTTCAACTCTCACCTCCAACCGAATAGTTTCATCGGGTTGGTACATCACAATCTCGCCTTTATTTTTGTCTTTATTCTCCATAAGTGTCTTTCACAATTTGATTTGAAAAGTTATCATTATTTACGACATCACCGTATCATGTTCAACAAATCCTGCGCCGAGGTCTCCTGCATCTTCAAGTAGGCAAACAGTTTCTTCCCAGCATCCTTCAGGCTTGCGCCGAAAGCATAGACCATATCGTCGATGATGAGGAAGCGGTCATGGGCGCATTGGCAGATATTGATTTGTATCGGAGGGTATTGAGCGTTGTGCCGTTGCAAGTCCAATTGAAGCTGTTGGCTCATCGGCTTTGTATACACGACGGCAGAAACGCCCGAATCCCTCTTGTCGAGCAGAGTCAACGTTGTCTCGTCGATATAGTTGTCTACCAACACTATCGACCTCTTAGCTTGTTTCACCAGATTGACAATCTGCACGTAGGCATCAAATATCTGACCGTCATAGAATATGCCCTCAATGGGAGGCAAGGATTTCTGAACAAAGAAATCGATTTTTTCTTCTGCCGATGATAGGCGTTGCTCGATATGCTCAAATCGTTTGTTGATGCTATAACCATGAAGGAGATAATCCTTCAGTATTCGGTTTGCCCATTGACGGAACATAGTACCCCTTAATGACTTCACCCTATATCCAACAGAAATGATGACATCTAAATTGTAATATTTGACGAATCTACGCACAACCCTGTTTCCTTCCATGCGAACCGTCAAGTATTCCTTGACAGTTGAATTCTCTTCCAACTCACCTTCATAAAACACATGATTGATGTGTAGGCTGACATTCTGCTTGGTTGCATTAAACAACTCTGCCATCTGTTGCTGGTTTAACCACACCGTCTCATCTTCCACTCTCACCTCCAACCGAATGGTTTCATCGGGTTGGTACATCACAATCTCGCCTTTACTGCCGTTTTCCATGTTATTCATAAGCGTTTTTCACGATTAGCTATGCAAAGGTAATCATTATCGACGACATCGCCAAGTGATTATCCCATATTTGCTTGGAAAACAACCTGTGATCAAAATATTTATTGTATCTTTGCACATCAATGAATCATAAAGCTAACAAGATGGAAAAGAAAATTGCACCATCGCTGATGGCAGCGGCACTCTTAACCCTACCAATGGTTGTAAACGCACAGACCGAGAACCCACGAGGCATCTACAAGATGATTACACTTACGGGAAAACAGGGCGAGATCAAAGCCCCTTTCGACCAGTACAAAATCTGTACAGACAGCGTGACGCTCATGCTCTCCACGCAAAAGGCGGCCTTCCAGATTACCGACACCGACCATAAGGTGTTTGAATACACTGGCGACCAGCCCAAAGACGAAAACGACAAGAGTACCCTCATCTACGACAGCAATGCAGACCATTTCACCATGAAATGGTGGAGTACGAACAGAGGCCATCTCTACTTTCCCGATAACGACTGGTGCATCGAGAAGTACGAGGCCAACCAATACTCGGAAACGGCACAACTGGCCTTTGAGGCTCTGAATGCCGTGCCAACGTTTGACAAGAACAACCCGTTGCTTGGCACCTGGCGCATACTTGGCGATGTGGATGAGTTGCGCGACGTGAAGAAGTTTCTGCCAAAGATGCATGAGAACTACGAGACCAGCAAGTACTTTAATTCATTCTATGTCTTTACCCCAAAGAGTTTTGCATTGGTATTGCTCGGTCGCGGTGGTGTTGCCAACCCCGTGGAATACGACGGCAAGAAGTCCTACAAGTTGAACAACAAGATCATAAACAACGTGAGATGGCTTACGAAAGACCGCATCGCCGTGGAGGAAAAAATCGACTACCGCATAGATTGGAAGATATTGGAGCGCGTGACCGACGGCGAATCCATGATGTGCCGCTTCGCCAGACAATATGTGAACAAGTTTTGATGATGGTCTTGTCATGGCATGAAAATTCTTGACAAAATCACTATCGCAAATAGATGCAAAATAGAATCATTTGTCATGACTGAATGACCCCAAATGCCCTAAATATTTGTTAAATTTGGATGGAAACATCCATTTAACATTATTTGTGCGGCATCCTCGGAAATTGATACCGCATCCGTGACCGAAAAATGCCACTTTTTTTTTGCACTGATGCCGCAGAAAAATTGTTAAATTGCCGTATTTATCACCCCCGAAAAACGCAAGAAAACGGCAACATGTTGGTAATGAGTATGTTACGAAATGCGTCACCAGTGCGTTATTTTCGTCCAAGGATAAAGTTTTTTGGAGAACTGCCCTCCATTTGCGCCCATTTCGTGACAAATAATTGACAAAACAATAGTTCGTATGGTCGTGAATGGAGTGCAAAAAAAGGAAGATTGAAAATGAGCCTGAATGGCAATCATCTTCAATCTTCCATTTTCAATATCAAATCGCTTAGAGGTTCGGATTGATCTTATTCCACTCTGAGATGGGCGGGACAATATTCAACGTGACTAATTCATCGCGCATCTTACAGAGGTGCTCGTATGAGGCATCGAGCTTGGCGTTCTCCTCGGGTGTACCTTGTGGCACCACGAAGTGTGCGCCATCACGGTCAAGTGTGGTCTGCATTGCCATCATGATGTGATCGTACTTGTCGGTCTTCACATACGTACCCACGGGGAAGCGGAACGAATCACCACCCATAGCGGAACGAATCATCTCTACGCTGAGGTAGGAAGGACTCTGGAACGAGCTGCGGCCACGCAACTTGATAATGGCAGCACCACCTTGGGTAACGTCTTTCTTCATCTGCTCCCACTCCTCCTCGGGGAATTCGTCGGTGCCGATGATTTCTGTCAAGGGGCGACCAGCAACCTTCACATGGCTGCCAAATACCGCCATCTGCTCACCATGACCTCCGTATGTGGCGCAACCAGTAATCTCGCTCTGCATCACGCCAAACTTCTTGGCGAGGGCAGACTGCAAGCGTGTGGTGTCAAGACCTGCCAATGTGGTGACCTGTCCTGGCTTCAATCCAGAGTAGAGCAGCGTGACAAGACCCGTAAGGTCAGCTGGGTTGAAGATGATGACCACGTGCTTCACGTCTGGACAATACGTCTTGATGTTCTGTCCAAGTTCCTCGGCAATCTTGCAGTTGCCAGCAAGCAGGTCCTCGCGTGTCATACCCTCCTTGCGGGGAGCACCACCAGAAGAGATGATATACTTAGCGTTGGTGAAAGCCTCCGCCGCGTCTGTCGTGGCAGTAATCTTCACGTCGCCAAAACCACTTTGGCGCATCTCCTCTGCCACGCCCTCGGGTGAGAACACGTCATAGAGGCAGATGTCATCAGTAAGCCCCATCATAAGGGCTGTCTGTACCATGTTGGAACCAATCATACCAGCGGCTCCAACGATGGTTAGCTTGTCGTTTGTTAAAAATGCCATAATGTCTTATTTTGAGAATGAATAAATGACAAGTTAAAAATCCAATGGCAAAAATACAAAAAATCAATAGAAGAAACGAACATTTTTAAGACAAATCCATTTCACCATGATAATTTTATGGAATAAACAAGTTGTGGGCAACACCTATCAATGTGAAAGGAATCAATCCCACACCTTGGTCTGGGTACACACGATGGGCAATGTAAGCTTTCCTGTTTTCAGGATGAAGTCACCCTCTTCCAACATCCACTTACCCTCGGCATTGACAAAAGCAAGGTCCTTGGCGGGGAGACGGAAGGTAACAGTCTTTGTCTCACCAGGTTGGAGTTCAATCTTCACGAAATCACGGAGACGTTTGTTGTCGGGAACGATGGAAGCGATGAGGTCGCTCGAATAGAGTAGTACCGCCTCCTTACCCACGCGGTTGCCCGTGTTCTTCACGTCCACGGAGATGGTAAGGATGTCATTGGCTGTGAATGACGGCTTGTCAACTCTCAAGTTGGAATAGTTGAAAGTAGTGTAGCTAAGACCATATCCGAAAGGCCATTGCAAGGATACCTTCGCATCGTAGTTATATGCACCCGCCATGGTACCCACCTCCTCACTGACCTTGTAATCGTATGTGTTGAGCGAATTTATTTCACGGGGATAGGTATAGGGCATCTTGGCAGAGAAATTCACATCGCCAGACAAGAGGTTGGCGAGGGCATCGGCACCGTAATTACCAGGGAGGAAAATGTCTACGACGGCTTTTGCCAAGGGTTCAATGTCGGCAATGAGTCGGGGACGACCCTCGTTGAGAACGAGGATGATAGGCTTGCCCGTCTTCGCCAACTCCTTCACCAAGTTGCGTTGGTTCACAGAGAGCCAGAGGTCTGTGAGATTGCCAGGAGTCTCCGTATAGCTATTCTCCCCGATACAGGCGATGATGATGTCTGCTTGGCTGGCTGCGGCAACGGCTTTTTCTATCTGCGGTCGGTTCTCGTCATAGTATGCCCCATTCTCATTGTAGGTCACCCCTTGTTCGAGAATGATGTTCTCCTTTCCATACTTATTGCAGAGAGCCTCATAGATGGTATTGTATTTCTCGGCGAGATCCTCCGCCTTAGAGCCTTGCCAAGTGTAGCTCCACCCGCCATTGAGGCAACGCATCTGGTTGGCATTGGGTCCTGTCAGCAAGATTTTCTTCCCTTCGGGTTGCAATGGTAGGATATTGCCTTCGTTCTTGAGCAACACCTCCGACTCCTTTGCCGCATGTAGGGATTTCTGGGCAAACTCTTCCGAGCCGAACTTCTCATAGCCCTTGCCACCCGTGTTGGGCTGGTCGAACAAGCCGAGGCGGTATTTCACACGGAGGATGCGGCGCACGGCATCGTCGATGCGAGTCATGGGAACTTTCCCCTCCTGCACCAATTCCTTCAACAAGATGCAGAAGTCCACGCTATAGGGGTCCATCGACATGTCAATGCCCGCGTTGATGGCGATGCGGATGGCATCCTTCTTGTCCTTTGCCACTTTCTCACGGGTGAATAGGTTGTTGATGTCTGCCCAGTCGGTGACAAGCATCCCGTCCCATTGCAAATCCTCCTTGAGCCATTTGGTCATGTATTCATAACTGGCATGGACGGGTACGCCATTGATACTGGCGGAATTGACCATCATCGTCAGGCACCCCGCGAGGGCGGCACGGCGGAATGGCTCAAAGTATTTCTCACGGAGCATCTGCGGCGAGATGTATGCTGGGGTTCTGTCTTTACCCGTCCATGGGGCACCGTATGCAAAATAATGCTTCACGCTTGTAGCCACATGGTATTTTCCCAAATGATTGGGGTCGTCGCCTTGGTAGCCACGAATCTGTGCTTCCACCATCTTGGCATTGACGATGGCATCTTCTCCAAAGCTCTCCCAGATACGAGGCCAACGGGGGTCGCGTCCCAAGTCTATCACGGGATTATACACCCACGGGCAGTTACCTGCCCTACTCTCGTAGGCACAGACCTCCGCACCCGTCCGTGCCAACTCAGTATTGAACGAGGCAGCGAGGTTGATGGGCTGTGGAAAGAGCGTTCCGCCCTGCGTATAAGTCACGCCGTGGTTGTGGTCAAGGCCATAGATGTCGGGGATGCCAATGTGCTTCATCGACTTCTCCTGAATGATGCGAATCCATTTCTGCCATTGCTCCACCGTGGCGGCACGAGTGCCAGGGGCATTGAGGATGCTGCCAACCTTGTATTTGGAGATAATGGTATCGAGCATGGTCTCATTGAGTTGCCAAGTCATCTTGGGTGTACCTTGTGAACGGTCTTCCTGTAGGCGACCCATCAAGTCAAAGTTCAGTTCGAGCATCTGCCCCACTTTCTCGTCGAGAGTCATCTTGGAGAGGGTCTTTTCTATCTTTGCCTCTATCTTCGCATCACGAGGGATAGCGGGCTTCTGAGCGTGGGTGGCAGCCGCAAACACCGTGAGGACTACCAATAACAGGTTTTTCTTCATATCTCAATTATCTATTTATATTGTTTTCATTATCCAATTCATCGTTATTGCCACAAAGATATGATTTTATATCTGAATAATTGACAAAATAGACATTTATTTTCAATCGGCTATTGATAAAACCATTTCAACCATGCTTCAACTCACGTTCACTACTCCTCTTTCAAGTTCATTTTGATTCTATTCCCCCATAAGAAACAATAACCCCCAAAAGTCTGACGTGAACTTTTGGGGGATATTACATTTTTAGTTGTTCATTGAGGGGGAATGGGATTCATTCTCTCCCATGTTCGGTTATTTCCGATTAAGAAATACGCATTTCCTTCAAGCTATTGCCTCTGTTGCTCCAACATCCTCGCAAAACCTTCGAGGTTGCGGGGGTCGGCATTGACATCGAGGACGTTACCGTCGCAGTCGATAAGTTTATAGGTGGGGAAGCCGCTAACTTGAAGGAAGTTTTCGACGGCACTCTGCTGGTCTTGAGGCAGGTTGTAGTGGACAACGTTGTCGCCTAAGACGTTGTACTCCTTGATGACATTCTTCCAAGAGGCATCATCGGAGCGGTTGGCGAGATAAAGGAACACCATGTCGAAATCCTTAAGCCGCTCGTATTCCTCGGCGGAGTGTGAGAGAGCTTCCTTGCAAGGACTGCACCATGTACCCCAGATGTCGAGCAGGATGAGTTTGCCCTTATACGGCTCAATAATCTTACGGAGAATTTTCTCACCATCACTCATGTTTGCCACATCATTTGCAGACTTCAGGCTTGGTGATGTCGAGATGTCGCGCTGCTGAATAGTGAGGTACTTATCATTCTTGTTTTTAACGGCGGAAAGGGCGGCTGGCATCTTGATTTGCTGCTCGGCAAAGTCTAAACAGGCAGCGTCTAAAGGCTGTCGATTACCATCTATCTGCTGAAGAAACCGCTGGGCGAGAACGATGTCGCGCAACTGTTGGTCGCAGCCGAGTGAGTCAACGATGTCTAACACCTGTTGGAAACCATATGCAGTCAACAGTCCCATGTTTCTTTGCAATAAGGAATTGAGTGTAGTCACCAACTCCGTGCTGTTGAAAGCCTCGGCAATCTTCTGCTTCTCCTCGACAGTCTCTGCGGCATTGATGTCCGCCTCCACTTGCTTGATACGCTCAGGATATGCCTCCAAGGCACTCTTCTCTTCCGCCGTCAGCGTTACCTTCCCTTCCTTCTCAAACCGCTTAAAGATGTCTACAAAGGTAAACTGCCTGTCCCTATTCATCGTAATCTGAGAGAGGAAGTCGTTGTTCATCGTCGTGAAGTCGCGGTATAGCGTGTAGGGTTTGGGAGACTTCCGCCAAAACTCGCGTCCCACATAGTCCATATATTCCTGCGGTACAATGCGATCTTTGGCTTGGAAACGAGCCTGCATCATGTTGCGTCCCTGCAACATACGGTAGTAATCGGCAACATAGTCGATATAGCGTTGCGACAACGTGGGGTGGCTCTGCTGTAAGGTCTCATGGTAGTTCATCTGTCCCTGACGGACACTATCAGCCTGTTTCCAATATGCCATGAGGTCAGCATCCTCTTGGTCGTAAGGCACTCTTGCGTCAGCACGTGAACGGGGATGCGCCAGCAGTTCATTTTGAACCCTAACGTCATCTCCCATCCATAGTTTCTGTCCCGTCATGAAATCGTTGAGAAAGAAATAGGTTTTGCCTGGTTCCAAGAAAGCGTTGACGGTGGAGCGTCTCCAGTCAACAAACACCTCCGATGAATTGAGTAACGCTATCTTGAATGAGAAACGTCCAAGGGAATCCATCTTTGTGTATGCCGTCTCCTGTTTGTTGGTTAAGATATTCTCAAAGTCCACCTTAAACTCCTTGCCCTGCTGCCAAGCCTGTTCAGGCATGTCCTTCAACCAACCAATAATTGTTACACTATCCGTTGGATGATAGCCATTGTCGACAAAGCCCGTGCGGGTGTCTTTTGTCGGATAGTCGGGCAGTGCCGTGGTGCTGATAGGACTGCATATCACGGGTTTGTTGTTACCGATTGTAATGGTGCGCAAGCCTTTCTTCATTTTGCCCACCTTGATGACTGTACCATCATTGACGGTCAAAATATAGGCATCCTTCTTAACGGTCTGGCTGACGATATCCCAAACCTTATTATTATATACAAGGTGTTTCGACGCAAAGCCAATCATCCAATCGCCAGTTGTCTCATTGCGCCAGTAGGTGTCAGTAATGCCTTCAGGCAGACTGTCCGCATTACGGATATTCATGACATACAAGCCATTAGGTTCCACGAGGTCAAGCCTTTTTGTAGAAGATGGAACAGGGTCGAATGTCAACACGAAACTGAGGGTGTCTTCTGCCAACGTAAACTGCTCTCCAAGTTTAAGCACCGTTGACTCCTTCACTTCATAGTCTTTCCATTCTGCTTTGAGAACGGTGTTGGGTGCCATGCGAATCCATTGCCCTTTCACAAAGTCAATATGCAACGTCACTTCCGTGCGATTGTGGTACATGGCTACCTTTGTCACCTTCACTATTGGCGTGTTGGCATAACCCATCACGACCTCATTCCAAATCTTGGGTTGAGCCTGTCCTGCCAAGACAAAGAGGGACATCAATATGGTTGATAAAAGCTTCATCATATAAAATGGATGAATGGGATTATTATTTCCCTAAATTGCGTTTCTTGCGCTCCAGTTCTTCGCGTTTTCTTTGCATTTCCATCTGTTGCTCTTGCATAGCTTGCAAACGAGCAGCCAATCCACCAACTTTCTTTTGCGGGTTGTTCTTGTTTTCTTGATAGCGAGCCTCCAAGATAGACAAGAGTTTTGCGTCGTTGGTCGTCTTGCGGAGTGTCCACATGATAGCAGCGCTAAAGAAGAGACTGACGAAATAATAGAAGTTCAAGCCCGATGAATAGTCGTTGAACATGAAGAAGAACATCAACGGCATCAAATACATCATCCATTGCATCATCTTCATCTGCTCGGCTTGTTGTCCCACCATTTGGTCTTTCTGTTGGCGCATGGTCATCCAAGAATAGAGTAGGTTGGCAACACAGAAGAGAATACAAGTCAATGAAAGGTGGTCGCCGATTCCCCAGATGTTCTTACCCCATTCGATAATCGGGTCGTAGGTACTCAAGTCGTCTATCCAAAGGAAACTCTGGCGGCGCAATTGAATGGCATTCGGCACGAAGTTGAACATGGCAATCCAGATAGGCATCTGAATGAGCATCGGCAAACATCCCGAAAGCGGACTAACTCCATATTTAGCATATTCCGCCATCATGGCTTGTTGCTTTTGCATCTGGTCTTCTGGCTTGTCAAATTGCTTGGTGGCGGCATCAAGTTTCGGTTTTAACACACGCATCTTGGCAGAGCTCATGTAGCTTTTCTTCACCAACGGGAACGTGATGACTTTCAACAACAGCGTAATCAATATCAAGACGATACCCATGTTAATCTTCAAGCCCGTGAGCCAGTCGAACACATAAAGAGTAAACCAACGATTGATGATTCGGAACAAAGGCCATCCGAGATAAACCAACCGTTCCATCTGAAGATTCTTGCCGAAATCACTTTGTTTCTCCACACGCTTCAACAGACGGAAGTCATTCGGACCATAATAAAAGTCAAATTCGCTTGGAGTAACTCCCTTCGGGTCGAAGAAAGTCTTGAGTTTTGCTTCGTATTGCTTAAGGAATCCCGAGCCTTTCTCTTGTGGCAAGGAGGTCATCAAGGCATTGGCTTGGAAGTCGTGCTTGGCAATGATGACGGCAGAGAAGAACTGGTTTTTGAATGCCACCCAGTCAATCTTCTCCTTCACAGGCTCATCGGTGTATTGCTTGGTTTCGTTCAGATAGTCAGTACCACCCTCGCATTCGTGCCAGGTAAGCGTAGCATAGCGGTTCTCAAACATGAACCCCTTTTCTTGTTGGCGACACTTGTCCTTCCAGTTGATGTCCATCGTGTTGGTATTGGGGGCAAAGAGCCCTTCCATACCCGTCACCAACATCTTCATGTGGAGCATATAGTCAGGGCCGAGGCGATAGCTCATCGTGATATCCTTGCCTTCGCCCGCCACCGCCTTGAATGTTACGGTGGAGTCGGTCACGTCAGAAGCCTCAAAGAACAAGTCCTCCGTGGCAATGTTCGATTCCTTTGCCACAAGAGTGTAATTCATCTTTTGTGTCGCCTCATCAAACAAGGTCAGGTTGGGATGGTCTTCTTTATCCTCAAAGTCCTTGATGATGGCTTTTTCCACGGTGGCTCCCTTGGTGTTGAGCGTGAGTTCTATCTTCTCATTCTTCAACACAACCTTGCTTTCCGTACCCTTCATCGCCGAATGGAAGATGGCTGTAGTATCGTTCTCTGCCCTTTGCTTGGCTTCTGCCAACTTTGCGGCAGCCTCTGCTTGACGTTGTTTCTCGGCATTCATCCTTTCCACCTGTGCGACGGAGTCTTGTACGAATGCGGCACGTTGCTCTTCCTCTGAAGGATGCGTGTACCAACTGAAGCCTATCAGCACGAGGGCAATCAATACGAATCCAATTAAATTGTTTTTATCCATTTTTCTATGAGTAATTTTTGCATTTTAACTTGGCACAATTCTATCATTTGGACAGAAAACAAAAATCATGCCAAATTATTTTTTATAGTTGCTTGTCCTATATCGAATATCGTTTCTACAACACTAAGCATCTTTCTTCTTTGAATTGTCTATCGCCGTCTTGATGAAATCTACAAACAAGGGATGTGGATTCAATACGGTAGATTGGTATTCGGGATGGAACTGCGTACCGATGTACCATTTCATCCCAGGTATTTCCACAATCTCCACCAAGTCGCTCTCGGGGTTGCGTCCCACACATAGCATCCCCTCGCGCTCGTACTCTTGTTGGTATTGGCTATTGAACTCATAGCGGTGGCGGTGACGCTCATGGACGATAGTCTTTTTGTAGATGTCGGCAACACGCGACCCTTGCTTCAACACACATTCGTATGCACCGAGACGCATCGTACCACCCATGTTGGTGATGTTTTTCTGTTCTTCCATGATGTCAATCACATTGTGGTCGGTCTTCTCGTCCATCTCTCGTGAGTTGGCATCAACATAACCGAGTACATTACGAGCGAACTCTATCACCATCATCTGCATTCCAAGACAAATGCCAAACGTGGGAATGTTGTGGGTACGAGTATAATGGGCGGCAACTATCTTGCCCTCGATGCCTCGTTGACCAAATCCTGGACAAATCACAATGCCGTCTTGTCCCGCCAATTTCTCTTCCACGTTTTCCTCTGTCACCTTTTCAGAGTTGATGAAGGTAAGCACGGTCTTATAGTCATTGTATGTTCCCGCTTGCGAAAGACTCTCGCGAATGCTCTTATAGGCATCTTGCAAGTCGTACTTACCTACCAATCCGATGTGTACTTCCTTCGTTGCCTTCTTGCGTCGGTCAAGGAAACTACGCCAAGGACCTAATGCGGGCTTCTCGCCAATGGGTTCATTCAACTTCTTTAAGATGGCTACATCGAGTCCTTGGTTTTGCATGTTCACGGGTACCTCATAGATACTGGGTAGGTCTTCGCTCTGTATCACGCAATCAGCGTCCACATTACAGAAGCTCGCCACCTTTCTCAAGATTCCGTCATTGAGGTGTTTCTCCGTGCGCAACACAAGGATGTCGGGTTGGATTCCCACGCTCTGCAATTCCTTCACGCTATGTTGTGTAGGCTTGGTCTTCAACTCACCAGCCGCTTTCAGATAAGGAACGTAGGTCAGATGGACATTGATGGCATTCTTGCCCATCTCCCAACGCAACTGACGAATGGCCTCCATGAAGGGCGCACTCTCAATGTCACCAATGGTACCGCCTATTTCGGTAATCACGAAATCGTAATGGTATTTCTTGCCCAATAGCTTCACGTTGCGCTTAATCTCATCGGTGATATGGGGAACCACCTGGATGGTCTTTCCCAAATAGTCGCCACGACGTTCCTTGTCAATCACCGCCTTGTAGATACGTCCCGTGGTGAGCGAGTTCGCCTTGGTGGTTTGAATGCCCGTGAAACGCTCGTAATGCCCCAAATCCAAGTCAGTTTCCATGCCATCTACGGTCACATAGCACTCGCCATGCTCGTAGGGGTTCAGCGTACCAGGGTCGATGTTGATGTATGGGTCAAACTTCTGGATGGTGATGTTGTAACCTCTTGCCTGCAAGAGCTTACCGATAGACGACGAGATGATGCCCTTCCCCAAGGAGGAAACCACACCGCCCGTCACGAAAATATACTTTGTCTCTGCCACTTTCTCCTATTGATTGATGGTGTTGCAATGAAAAATAATGTGCAAAGATACAACATATTTTTGACTTTCACATCCTTTCAACCTAAAAGATGTCAAAATCGCTTGATAATAAGAAAAAAAGATAAACAATGTGAGTAAGGTATATGAAAAATTTCAATACGGCACATCAGCCGCATGGATGTATGTATCGCTATTTGTTTACGTATGGAAAACAGCTTGTTTACGCTTAGGAAACAGCTTGTTTTCCAT
>JAFYZV010000067.1 GCA_017548525.1 Prevotella sp. | reverse complement strand
TGTAAACTTCATTATTATTATCAGTAATGTAGTTATTCCTATTATTTGTATGCAAAGATAGAAAAAAAAATCGAAAAAGAATAAAAAACATCAGTTATTTACATCATACCCTATACGATGATAGGATATTATCGGACTTCTTTTTTCCACCTATGATAGCCCGCTATAGCTATCAACACATACAAGGCATAAAGCGATGCCTTGAAAGGGATGTCCTTGTAGAAATACAAGGCGCATGTCACCACGTCCACAACAATCCATATAAGCCATTGCTCCAAGTATTTACGAGCCAAAGCCCATATTCCCACGAAGCTCAAGGCGGTGGTAAAACTATCAGCAACAGGCACACGGGAGTCGGTATAGGTCACCAAGAACCACCAGATGGCAAACCAGATGGCAAGTGTAGCGAGTACCCACGGAAGGATGAGAGAGCGTTTGAAATGGGTAATAGGCAATTCTTTCTTCTCATAGCCATCTGTTCCCTTGACAAATTTCCATGTGACAAAGCCATAGACGGTCATCGAGAGGTAATAAAACTCCATGCCGCAGTCGGCATAGAGTCCTTTCTGATAATAAAGAATAATGCCAAGAGCTTGCATGATGAATCCCACCAACCACAACCAGATGCTTGCCTTATACTCCAGAATAATATAGGCAAGCCCAAGAATGGTGGTGATGATGTCGAGCCAATGCGTCTGCAGAAACGTCTCCATCTGCTTTCAGAACCTAAGCGTGATTGTTCCCATCGTGGTAAAACCTGCCATGGGGATAAACCCAATTTGATAATATCGGTTATCATTAGCATGGCCATAGCTTTCCGCAATGGCAGAATACACCCATCCACTTGCGGCATAGCGACGGCTGAAGATATTATTGAAGTTCATGCCGACGGTCACCTCCTTAATACCAAGTGCTTTCTTCACCTTGGAGGTATAGCTGAGGTTGAGGTTCGACACACTGTAACAATGCAAGGAACGGTCGGCATTCTCCGTGTTGTCGAGATATTGACGGCTCACGTAGTTGGTGTGCCATACGGCTTGCCACCCCTGATAGTGCAAGTTGATGAATCCATTGAGAATCACAGAGGGCGAGAAAGCGAGAGTGGAATTGTCATAATGAAACTCGCGCAGCTCATCGCCGTTGCCATCGCAATGGTATTTGGCGGCATCGGGGTTGCCCTGCCAATCGTCCCAGTCTTCCACATACTCGGTGAAGTCCTTGACCTTGTTCTTGCTCAATGCGGCATTCCCCTCGATGGTGAGCCACGGGGTGATGTCCCAACCTGCCGTCAGTTCCACGCCCATACGATATGACTTATCGATGTTGGTGGTCAATTTCTCGCCGATGTCGCTCAATGCTCCTGTCTGAACGAACTGGTCTTTGTAATCCATGTAATAGAAATTGACACCTGCCCTGATATTTGACCCATCAAATTGATAACCTAATTCATAGTCAAGTACTGATTCTGCTTTGGGCGTAGGGTAATTGCCGTTGTCAGTGTAGTTATTACGCTCTGGTTCACGGTGTGCTTGTGCCACTGAGCCATAGAAACGATGTTCGCCAACACGATAGTTAAATCCCACCTTGCCATTGAAGAAGTCATATTTCTTGTCAATGTCCAAATAGTGCTTGCTGTATGTGCCATCCCCGTTGTCGATAAACTTATCGTTGTAACCATCCGTCTTATATCCTACATGGCGATACTGCACCTCGGCAAACATGTCCCAATGGTCATTGAAATAATAGGCAGCTTTGAGAAAAGCATTGCCATCGAGTTTCTTGGCATCTGAATCGTAATACTGATAATCACCATTTCCCAATAGGTAATTACTCAATGCGGCATTGGAAACGTATGTCAGATACCCAAAGTGGTTGCCAGAAAATTGTTGCAAGGCAAAGCCCCCGATGATGTCCCGATGCTCATCCTTGTAGTTGGCGTTCCATATCACGCCATAGGTATCTTGCTTCAATCCCTTCTTACGCACGAAGTCGCTCTTCTTAACTGTCGTGCTGTCGGGAGCCGTATAATTGCTCAATCCAAACTTCTTTAGCTTGTTATTAATACGAAACTCGTTGTAATAACCATAGCCATGTGTGTAATGGAGGGATGCAGCGGTACTCCAACGGGGATTAATCCTCCAAGCGGCGGAAAGGATGTTATGGCTCTGCCAGAAATTATCAGTCGTCTTGTTCCAATACGAGCCGTCGCTCATCTGGTACCTGTTGGCTACATAGTCGCCGTGGGCATCCATGGCGGGATTGCCGTCGTCCCCGTATGCCATGGTCTCATAAAGCGTATTGTATCGGCCAAAGCCCACCTCGTAAAGATCCTTGTAGGTCTTGATGCCCGTCCTCGCGCCAAACGTGCCATCCATGATGGAAAGATCATTGTCGCCGGCTGTCACGCCATTCCACGCCTGTCCCGTCTTCTCAAAATTACCAAAGTTCTTATAGCGGATGGCAATGTCCTCCCCCACGTAACTCAATCCCCCATAATACGACCCTGATCGACCACTCGTGCCATGGATAAAACCATCTGTATTGGTCTCATGATATGCGCCATCAAATATCCAATGCCTACCCAATAATCCCGTGGAGAAGGCTCCACCAAGGTTATAGGTGTTATAAGAGCCGTATGAGGCAGACAACTCACCCCAAGCTTGTTCGGTCGGTGCTTTCGATGTCAACGCCACCGTACCGCCAAAGACACCGTCACCGTTTGTGGAGGTTCCCACACCACGCTGGATTTGCACACTTCCCAACAACGACCCGTAGCTGTTCATATTTGCCCAAAACACGCATTGGTCCTCGGGTGAGTTGAGGGGAACGCCATCAAGGGTGACATTAATTCGCGAGTCGCCGGCGCCACGGATGCGCATATATGTTGTTCCTGTCCCCACTCCGTTCTCACTCCATGCCAAGATACCTGGAGTCTGCGAGAAAAGGAACGGCAGCTCCCTGCCCGTTTTGGAAAATGCGTCCAACTCCTTCTTCTTGATGTTGGCAATGGCAAACGGCGCGTCTTTCTGCGCACGGACACCTTTCACCACCACCTCCTGCAACTGTTCCAACCGCAGAGAGTCAACATTGTTGAGTGATGAGTGTTGAGTGTTAAGTGTGTTTTGCGCCGATACACTCAACACTAAACACTCAACGCTCAACATTAAAACCAATCTTTTCATGATTCTTTAATACCTTATTTATATCATATACAATAAGGGGGAGAGAAAGAAATTCCTACGCGGGCATTACCCCGATCAGGTCAGAGGGTCTAATCTCAGCCCGCCAATTGACGGACACCCCTTAACTTACAGTCTGTAAGTCGGGTGCAAAGATACAAAGTTTTTGGGAGAACACCCTGATTATTTAAACAAAATGTTTATCTTTGCAACAAATTGATTCACATGATCAGATAGATGATGAAAGGAATAAAATATTATGGGGCATCTTATGCCTTGATACTTCTCTTGTTTGCGTTGAACGTGAAAGCACAAGATAAACAAATCAAGGAAACCGATTTGGGAGAATCTCCAGCCCAAGCCATCGACCTTGGATTGCCCAGTGGCATCAAATGGGCAAGTTGCAATGTTGGAGCTTCCAAAACTACAGAATATGGTTTATTCTTCGCATGGGGTGAGACGATTTCAAAAAGAAAGTTTACAGAAGAAAACTATCGACATTTTAATCATGGTAATTATATACTTCTTAAGGATATTAGTAACACTCATTATGATGTCGCAAAAGCAAGGTGGGGTGGAACATGGAGGATGCCCACAAAAGACGACTTCATGGAATTGATGAAATATTGCCATTATCAATGGACAACGAAGCATGGTGTGAAGGGCGGCTTGTTTACT
>JAFYZV010000066.1 GCA_017548525.1 Prevotella sp. | reverse complement strand
TCGGGATTGATGATGCTCTCGATGCCTACATTATAAGAACTTAGTAACAGACCGTCGGCGGGTACCACAGCCATGCGTGGTTCACCTTTCACATTGTTAGGATGGTCAGAGACGTTTACGAGATCGCTTGGGTAATTGACATGATAGACGAGAAGCCCATGTCCTCTCTGATAAGTGTTCCATCCCTTGTTCTGGATGTTCTCAATCATCATGTATTCACGCAAACTTTTATCGTTGGGATTCATGAATCTGTAAGCCTTGCCACCCTTGTCTACGGTTTTCAACTCAAAGCCCTTCCAATCGGTAGTGAGGGCGTCGATGGTCATCCAGCCCATGGTCTCGCGCTCCCAGGCGGTATAGGTTGGGGGAACATAGCCTTGAGCGAGATATTCGCCACCATCCATGAGATCCCAAAATTCCATTTCTTGGTTATCAACTCTGGCGGCTGTATTTGTGGGATAGATGTCGGGCAGACCTAAACAGTGTGAAAACTCGTGGCAGAAAAGGCCAATGCCGTTGATGCGGCAATAGGGTTCTGTAGCAAATGCACCAGGGAAACCGTTGAGCTCATTGCATACCAGCCAGCGGTAGACTTGCGCCCCGTCGAACTTTCCAATGTTGGTTCCATTGGAAGAAGGCCATATCCATAGGTCTGAACTGGCGGCATAACTGGCTGAATATCCAGCATAGACTATGGATACAAAGTCCACAATGCCATTGCCGTCGGCATCATAGAGAGGATTGGAGAAATCGATAAGATTGTCGGCAGCCAAACATGCTTCTCTCACCAATTTGGATTTATCTTTGACATAATCAGATGTTTTGCCCGATACTTTCACTGGTCCATAGACATCAAAAGATAGAGAGAAATTGCCGAAACTCATGTCATTAAAATATTTATGCACACTTCCTGCAATATTACTCTCGCCATTGACAAGGTCTGTTGCCCCAGCATGATCTCCGTTGAGATAGAACTCAAATGATTTCTTGGGGTTAGGCAGGGTAAAGGTTGTGTCGGCAAACTCGATAAGGATGATGATACCGCGGACGTTTCCCGTATGAGGCGTGTAGGGGTATTTGGCATTCTGTTCGATGCTGGCTTTCCGAACTGAGCGGTGGAAAGCCATGGTTTCCTCTGCTATTTGGATAAACTTTTGTCTGTCTTGTTGTGCAATGACATCATTCTCCTGCAAGCTGCGCTCGCTCCGATTGTGTGCCAGGAACTTGGTAGGTTTAAGTTTTCCGTGATCGTCGATGTCCGCCACATAGAAGCTGTTGCCACTTCTTACCACGATGACACCATCCGTGGTGGTACTCCAGTGGAAGTTCTCGTCGCCATGTCCTATCAACGTCAGAGTTGTTCCATCCGCTTGCTTGACGGTTATGGGAAACCTATAAATACCAGATGCCCACATTGATGTCATGACACATAACATCAAGGTGAGCAAAATAAACTTTTTCATTCGATTCTTGTGTTCAATAAATATAATAATGTGTAATTTATTGCTTGTCTGTTGCCGACTCTGTCATGTCGCCCTCAATCATTAGGCGCGTCATTTCGGGTACACCATTGGTACGCACGGTGATGGTTTTCTTGAAGTGACCGGGGAATTTTCCTTTGCCATTGTATTGTACCTTAATCTCGCCTTTTGCCCCAGGTGCTATAGGTTGCTTGGGATAGGAGGGTACGGTGCATCCACAACTTGCCACGGCTTGGTTAATAACCAATGGTGCATCTCCTACATTGGTGAATGTGAATGTGCATTCCTGCACGGGTGTCTCCTCAGAGAATTTCCCGAAGTCGTGTGATACTTTGTCAAATTTGATTTCTGCGTTTTGTTGTGCGTTCATGTTCAGGGTAAACGCCAATAACATCAATGTCAAGTAAAGAACCTTTTTCATATCTTTAATGTTTGTTTTTATTTGTTGTTATGTTTGATAATTTGACCAATAATTATCTGTTTGGTTTAACGTTGGGTATAGAAAACCTCAGTTCACTTGCCACTTTTGACCAGTTTATAGTACTCGGTAGCACCTAAAAGGAAACATCCCGTGCCGAAGTCCTCAAAGTCGGGGACGCTCGTATAAGTGACAGGTTGCGAGTCGGAAGGTTGTTTGCCCGTACCTTGAACATATCCCAAGAAACCATCGGCATGGACGCTCTCTGTCTGCAAGGCATTCCATACCTTGTCACAGATAGGACGGTATACTTTCGCTTTCAGTAATCCCTTACGTGTTCCCCAACTCATCCCATAGAGGAATAGGCTTGTTCCCGTCGTCTCCTTGCCACCAAAGGTGGTGGGTGAGACGAGGCTACAATTCCAGAAACCATCATCTTGGATGCACGAGGCAAATGCACTTGTCATCAACAAGAAGTCTTTTTTCAACTCCTTATAGTATTTGTCTTTCTTGGGGAGGATATTCATCACGCGCACCAAGGCTGCATACACCCACCCGTCGCCGCGACTCCAGTAGCAGTCATTGCCGTCTTGTTCCTTGTATGGAGGTGCGAAATCAGCATCTCTCCACCAGAATCCCGTTTGCTTGTTGAACAATCCACCGCCGCATTCGTTGCGCGTCCAGCGGTACATCTGCATGGCATAGTCGGCGTATTTGCGCTCTCCAGTGATTTGATATGCCTTGAAATAAAGTGGCATTCCCATCTGTATAGCGTCAATCCATGTCCAATAATTGACTCTCCCTGTCGCCATTTGGCGATCCAAGTTTTCAATGACAGCATTGATTTTGGATGGGTCATTGCTGCCCGTTTGAATGTATCGGTCTATGTATGTCTGCCCACAGCATTGGTCATCAGCGTCGGTGGTGTTCACGCCGTTGCGGGGTGTCCATTGGTGGAAATTGGCCCATCGGTCGGTATAGTCGGCATATCGTGGTTCGGGGTCGATGTCGTAGAGTGCCATCAATCCCTCATAGTACACCCCTCTTGTCCATAGGCTGCTGGGACGTACTTTCCTGACGAATGTCGGAGTGGTGGGATCAGCATATTTGTGCATGAAATAGTCATTGACTTTTTTTGCCGTTTTCAGTACTTCATCCGCATTTTGTGCCAAAAGGGTGATAGGGAGAAGCATGAATATAGCAAATGTAAAAAACTTTCTCATTATAATCTTTGTTGACTTGTCCGATGCAAAGATACTGTTTTTTTGTTTCATGGATGGCTTTTGTCATGTATTTTTTTCATATTTCCAACATTTTATTGTACTTTTGCATTCATTATTTTAAATTGTAAGATATGTATAGAACAAATACGTGTGGGGAACTTCGTCTTGCAGATGCTGGCAAGGAGGTGACCTTGGCGGGATGGGTGCAACGCACTCGAAAGATGGGAGGCATGACTTTTGTGGACCTCCGCGACCGTTATGGATTGACACAATTGGTTTTCAACGAGGCTACTGACGAGGCTCTTTGCGTCCGTGCAAACAAACTGGGACGTGAATACTGCATCCAAGTAAAGGGTTTGGTCAGTGAAAGGGAGAGCAAAAACCTTAAGATTCCTACGGGAGAAATAGAGATTATTGCCAAGGAGTTGGTCGTTCTCTCTGAGAGTGTGACACCACCGTTTACCATTGAGGATGATACGGATGGAGGGGATGACATCCGCATGAAATACCGTTATTTAGACTTACGAAGGCCGATGGTACGCAAGAACTTGGAATTGCGGCACCGTATGACGACCATTGTCCGCAATTTCCTTGACAGTCAGCAGTTTATAGAGGTTGAAACACCTATTTTGATTGGATCCACTCCCGAGGGAGCTCGTGACTTTGTTGTCCCTTCTCGCATGAATCCTGGACAATTTTATGCGTTGCCGCAGAGTCCACAAACATTGAAACAGTTACTGATGGTGAGTGGTTTCGACCGCTATTTCCAGATAGCTAAATGTTTCAGGGACGAGGATTTACGTGCCGACCGCCAACCTGAGTTCACGCAAATTGACTGTGAAATGTCGTTTGTAGACCAAGAGGATATCACCGACTTGTTTGAGGAGATGGCACGTGTGTTGTTCAAGCAAATATTGAACGTGCAACTACCCGATAAATTGCCGCAGATGACATGGCACGATGCGATGCGATTGTATGGATCGGATAAGCCAGACTTGCGCTTTGGGATGCAGTTTGTAGAGTTGATGGACGTGTTGAAAGGCACTGGAACATTCCCCGTGTTCAATGATGCTACATATATTGGAGGCATCTGTGTGCCAGGATGTGCCAATTATACGCGCAAACAATTAGACCAATTGACAGACTTCGTGAAACGCCCACAAGTGGGAGCGAAAGGCTTGGTATATGTCAAGTTCAATGAGGATGGTACCGTGAAAAGCTCCATCGATAAGTTTTATACTCCTGAAGTATGGCAAAACCTCAAAGAAAAGGCTCAAGCCAAGGATGGCGACCTCGTCTTAATCCTTAGCGGAGACAATGCCAACAAGACACGTGTACAGCTCTCGACGTTGCGCATGGAGATGGGAAGCCGTCTCGGTTTACGTGACAAGAACAAGTTTGAATGTTTGTGGATTGTCGATTTCCCACTATTTGAATGGAGTGATGAGGAGCAACGACTCATGTCAATGCACCATCCGTTCACCATGCCCCATCCCGATGACATCCCCTTGTTGGAATCAGAGCCAGAGAAGGTACGCGCCAAGGCATACGACTTTGTCTGTAACGGCGTGGAATTGGGTGGAGGGTCACTCCGTATCCATGATGGTAAGTTGCAAGAAAAGATGTTCAAAATCCTCGGATTCACACCAGAGAGGGCAATGGCACAGTTTGGATTCCTTATCAATGCGTTCAAGTATGGGGCACCACCACATGCTGGATTGGCTTTTGGTTTGGATCGTTTCGTTTCGATTATGGCTGGTTTGGACTCCATTCGTGATTGTATCGCCTTCCCCAAGAACAACTCTGGGCGCGACGTGATGTTGGATGCACCATCTTTCCTTGATGAGAAACAACTGCAAGAGCTACAGATAAAACTTGACGTAAGTCAAGAAAATTGTTAATCAATGCTTTAGGTGGCTTATTTGTAATGGTTTTTTATAAATAATTAGACGATTTGTAAAAATATATGACTAATTTTGCAGCGGTTTTTTTAAGATTGATATTAGGATATTCAATCATTATTTAATTATTTATTAAATCATGGCAGAAAAGAAAGCAACTACAAAGGCAGCAGCTCCCAAGAAGGCAGCAGCTCCCAAGAAGGTAGTAAAGAAAGTGGAAGTGGCAGTAAATGCCGAGAATGTAGGTTTCCGTGCAGGTGATGTTTATAATGCACTTGCTGTTTCTGAAAAACCTCTCACCATCGCAGAGATTGCAAAGAAGGCAAAGATTACCGTAGAAGAGGCTTATCTCGGAACAGGTTGGCTTCTGAAAGAAGGTAAAGTGAAAGGCGAAGATAACAAGATTTCATTGGCTTAATAGACAGAAGGAAAATAAGGAAAAGGAGTTGCATGGAGACGTGCAACTCTTTTTTGTAAACAAGATGAACGAATGGCTTGGAAACGGACATATCGATGTTTAACTTGCGGATACGAGGCTGTGAGTTATGAGGGGAGGGGTTTGTTCCGACAACAGATAACATCCATCTTATGCCCTGACTGTAAGTCCGTCCAGAATATTGTGGTGGGTGGTATCATTGCAGACGTGGCTCCATCGTATCGGAGTGAAGTGGGGCGATTATGTCTGCAATGTGGCAGTGCTAACATTCGTATATGGAACAAGGAGACATGTCCAAAATGTGGAGGCAAGATGATAGATACTGGCAAAAAAGAGTTTTGGACATAAAAAGGCAATTTTTCTGTCAAAATGTTTGTTCGTTACGAAAAAATGTGTAAATTTGCAACCGATAAACAATTAATGATGAAAGAATCGATGTACATTGCATGGTGGTGGCGTTGCTCAAGATGAATAAAGTCGTGAGTTACGAAGCCATGTATATATATCATTACATATAAAATATAGGCCTGCCGTTCTTACGACAGGCCTTTTTAAATGAAATGTACAAACGCAAAAAAGAAGATATTATTATGACAATGAAGGACATTTTGAACAGGATGCTCAACCATGAGGAGTTGACCCGAAAGGAGACTCACGACATCCTGTTAGGTATTACCAAGAGCGAATATCCCAACGAACAGATTACCGCTCTGCTGACTGCATTGCAGATGAGGGGCATCACCGTAGACGAGTTGTTGGGCTTTCGTGACGGCATTTTAGAGACGGGAGTACCAGCCATTCTCAATTGTGACCGCTACATTGACGTGGTGGGAACGGGGGGAGACCGCAAGAACACGTTTAATATCTCCACCACGTCGTGTTTTGTCATCGCGGGAGCTGGTTATAAGGTTGCTAAGCATGGCAATTATGCCGCAACTTCAACCAGTGGTGCATCGAATGTGATTGCTCATCATGGAGTGAAGTTTACGAGCGACATTGACCAATTGAACCGATGTATGGATGAATGTGGCATCGTCTACCTACACGCCCAATTGTTCGCCAAAGCCATGAAGTTTGTCGGACCGATACGTTTGGCGTTGCAGTTCCCCACATGTTTCAACCTCCTTGGGCCCATTGTCAATCCCTCCCAGCCACAATGCCAATTGTTAGGAGTCGCCAATCTCGACCAAATGCGCCTATATAAGAATGTGTATGAGAAGATTGGCATCGATTACTGCATCGTGAATAGCATTGATGGTTATGATGAAATCTCACTTACGGGCGATTTCAAGGTATCCAGCAATGATCATGAGCGATTGTATAAGCCCGAAGATCTCGGTCTCCATGTTGCCAAACCAGAGGAATTAGTGGCTGGTGCATCGGAAGAGGAGGCGGCTGCCATCTTCGACAGTGTGTTGGAAAATCGTTGCTTTCCTGCCCAAAAGGAGATTGTCATGGCAAATGCCGCCTTTGGCATCATGGTGTTGGAACGTGGCAAAAAGGACATCTTTGAATGTTTAGACATCGCCAAGGAATCGATAGAGAGTGGCAAGGCACTCGCCACGTTCAAGAAGTTTGTGACATTTAATAGTTAAACCGATGAAGGATATATTGGAAGATATTGTCGCCTATAAGCGAAAAGAGGTGCAGCTGATGAAAGAACAGTTGCCCTCACAGCGACTATATCGGCAAGTGGAGGCTCTCATGGGCTCTTCTTTACCTTCCATGTGTAGGGCTTTGATGGCTTCGGAAACGGGCATTATCGCTGAATTTAAGCGCAAGTCACCATCAAAGGGATGGATTAAGCAAGAGGGAAGTGCGGAAGAGATACCTTTGTCTTACCAGAGAAATGGAGCTTCCGCTATCAGTATATTGACTGATGAGAATTTTTTTGGCGGTAACGATGCTTTCATTACCACCGCACATAAGGCTGGAGTGACACTTCCCATTCTCTATAAAAACTTCATTATTGATGAGTACCAGTTGTTCCAAGCACGATTATGTGGTGCTTCGGCAGTGCTGCTGATAGCAGCTGACTTGACTTTAGGAGAATGCAAGACGTTATTACGTACTGCCCATGAGTTGGGATTGGAGGTGTTGTTGGAGATGCATGATGAGAAAGAACTCGACTATGCGGATTTGGAGCCAGACATGTATGGCATCAACAACCGCCATTTAGGTACATTTATCACAGATGTAAACAATAGTTTCCACATGGCATCTATGCTTCCAAGTGATGTTTGCAAGGTAAGCGAGAGTGGCATTTCAAACCCCGAGACGGTCAAGATGCTTCGCTTAGCAGGCTTCCGTGGTTTCCTCATCGGCGAAAACTTCATGAAAAGCGATGCTCCAGGCATTGCCTTGAAAGAATTTATTATAAAACTCAAATAAACTAAACAATTATGTTGGTAAAAGTATGTGGTATGCGTGATACCGATAACATTCGCGCCGTCTCAGAATTAGACATTGACTTGATGGGCTTTATTTTCTGGCCAAAAAGTCCTCGATTTGTGAGAATGATTAGTTCACAAGCTGGCATCATCCCCGATTATAGCTTGGAGAGGTTGAAGAAAGGACAGGGCAAGGATGAATCGCCAGCCCATCGCATCAAGCGGGTGGGTGTTTTTGTGGATGATATGCCCCAAAGCATCATCACACGTGTTTACAATTACAACCTCGATTATGTGCAGTTGCATGGCGAGGAGAGTAGGGTGATGATTGAGAACTTCCGCCGTAGCGTAGATCCAGACATAAAGGCTGGCATCAAAGTGATTAAAACCATCTCCGTGGAGAAACCCGAGGATATCGACAAATATAAGGAGTACATGGGCGTAGTGGACTTATTCCTCTTCGATACCAAGTGCGACTGTGCTGGTGGAAGTGGCGAGCAATTTGATTGGACGGTATTAGAGCGTTACGATGGCGATGTTCCTTTCTTGCTCAGTGGTGGCATCGGACCTGACGATGAGGAAAAGGTAAAGGCATTCAAACACCCTCAATTCGCAGGCATCGACCTAAACAGCCGCTTTGAAACAGAGCCAGGCGTGAAAGATGTAGACAAACTGAAAGCGTTTATTTCAGCCATTCGATAAGATGAACAAGATTAATCAGTTGTTCGCGGAAAACAAAGAGCGGAAATTGCTTTCTTTGTATTTCTGCGCTGGATGTCCTACACTTGAAGGAACAGGGGATGTCATCAAGACTCTCCAAAGCAGGGGCATTGCCATGATAGAGGTGGGCATCCCTTTCAGCGACCCCTTGGCAGACGGTCCCGTCATCCAAAGCGCTGGAACGATAGCGTTGCGCAATGGTATGACCTTGCAAAAACTGTTTGACCAGTTGCGTGACATCAAAGACGAGGTGCATATCCCTTTGGTGATGATGGGCTACCTGAATGTCGTTATGCACTATGGCATCGAGAATTTTTGTAAAGCTTGTGTTGAGTCAGGTATATCTGGTGCCATCATTCCAGATCTCCCTTTCAAGGATTATATGGATGTGGTGAAACCCATTGCCGATAAGTATGACCTACGAATCATTATGATGATTACCCCAGAAACGAGTGAGGAACGCATCCGATTTATCGATGAGCATACAGATGGATTCATTTATATGGTAAGTTCTGCCAGCATCACGGGAGCGCAACAGAGTTTCGATGATGCCAAGCAAGCTTATTTCCGTCGTATCAATGCCCTGCAATTGAAGAATCCCCGAATGATTGGCTTTGGCATTTCCAATAAACAGACTTTGCAGAGTGCGTGGGACAATGCCGCTGGTGCCATCATCGGTTCCAAGTTTGTGACATTATTGAATGAAACCCATGATGCTGACAAAGCCATGGATTTGTTATACGAAGCATTGGAAAAATGACTCTAAAAGAGATATTGAATACAAATGACCGATTTGCCGCTATCAATGGTGTGCAACTGACAGAGGTTAGAGAGGGATATGTGAGGGCTGAGATGACTGTTACCAAGAACCATCTCAATGCTGGAGGCGTTTGTCAGGGTGGTGCCTTGTTCACGTTGGGCGACCTGGCTTTTGCCGCCTTAATGAACAGTCGGGGTAAGTTGACGTTTGGGATTGACAATACCATCTCGTTCTTGCATTCAGCCAAGGAGGGAGATGTGTTGACTGCTGAGGGTACAGAGATACTCAACCATCATAAGATTCCCTATTGTGAAGTGAAGATTATCAATCAGGAAGGGCAATTGATTTGTGCCATGTCGGGCATGGCTTATCGTAAGGATGTCCCGATGCCATTTGAAGGACTTATGTAAATAATGATATGAAACAAAAATATTCCATAGACGACAACGGCTTTTTTGGCAAATATGGTGGAGCGTATGTGCCAGAAATATTGTATAAGTGTGTTCATGACCTACAAGATGCGTATCTACCCATTATTGAGAGTGAGGATTTCAAACGGGAATATCATGCTCTCTTGAAAGACTATGTGGGAAGGCCATCACCCTTGTATTTCGCTAAACGGATGAGCGAACGGTATGGTTGTCAGTTGTACTTGAAGCGTGAAGACCTTAACCATACGGGTGCGCATAAGATTAACAACACCATAGGCCAGATTTTGATGGCGAAGAAGATGGGAAAGACACGTGTCATCGCTGAGACGGGAGCGGGACAACATGGCGTTGCTACTGCCACCGTGTGTGCCTTGATGGACATGCAATGTGAAATTTTCATGGGTAAGACTGATGTCGAACGCCAACATACCAATGTGGAACGGATGAAGATGCTTGGCGCAACGGTGCATCCCGTGACGACGGGTAATATGACTTTGAGCGACGCTTGCTCGGAAGCTATCCGCGACTGGTGCTGTCATCCCCGTGATACATTCTATATTGTGGGCAGTACTATGGGACCACACCCATATCCAGACATCGTAGCGAGAATGCAAAGCGTCATCAGCGAGGAAATCAAGTGGCAACTACAAGAGAAGATAGGCCGCGATTATCCTGACTATCTGATAGCTTGTGTGGGTGGAGGCAGCAATGCCGCTGGCACAATCTATCACTTTATCGATGACGAGCGTGTGAAAATATACCTTGCGGAGGCAGGAGGGCATGGCATCGATACCGACTACACCGCCGCCACGATGAAATGTGGCACGGAGGGAATTATTCATGGTGCGCGGACACTCGTCATGCAGACCGATGATGGGCAAATCAAGGAGGCGTTTACTATATCCGCTGGACTCGACTACCCTGGCATCGGACCGATGCATGCCCATCTGGCAGAGCAGGGAAGGACACATGTAGAGGCGATTAATGACGACGAGGCGATTTATGCAGGGTATGAATTGACACGTATGGAGGGCATCATACCCGCCATCGAGAGTGCCCATGCCATTGCTTTGCTTCGCAAGATGTCGTTCCGCCCTGATGACATCGTGGTGCTGACGGTAAGTGGGCGCGGCGACAAAGATGTGCAAACTTATCTCAATAACAAGCAAATGGCGAAAGAATATGGAGACTTTTAAATATACGACAGCCACACGCACCATTCTCGCAGACCTATATACACCCGTTGGCGTGTATATGCGATTGCGCGATGTCTATCCACAGAGTGCCTTGATGGAGAGTTCTGACTACCATGACTCCAACAACAGTCGTTCTTTCATCGGTATCAATCCGATAGCGAGTGTCGCCATCAGCCATGGCAATGCCATTCTCTCTTATCCCGATCACACTTCAGAGAACATTCCCATCACAACAGATTTCACGTGTGACCAAGCCATTAATCGCTTCCTTCACCGTTTCCAAGTAGAAGGGGAGGGGCATCAGTATTGTGGCTTATATGGTTACACATCATTCAATGCCGTGAGATATTTTGAGAATATTGCCGTGAAAGACGAGACGATGGAGCGTAATGATGCCCCAGATATGCTATACATATTATATAACGACATCATTGTGTTTGACCATTTCAACAACAAGTTGACCATAGTGACTATGGGCTCATCGGAAGAATTGACGAGGTTGGAGATGCTGATGAACAAACAGAATGTCAAGCCTTATGGCTTCCACCCTGTTGGAGAAGTCACATCGCCATTGACCGATGAACAACACAAGGCGAATATTCGCCGAGGCATCCAGCATTGTCTACGTGGTGACGTGTTCCAAATTGTGCTATCAAGAAGGTTTGTTCAGCGATATGAGGGCGATGACTTCAAGCTGTACCGTGCCTTGCGCAGCATTAATCCAAGTCCCTATCTGTTCTATTTTGACTTTGGGGGATTTCGTATCTTTGGTTCATCGCCAGAAACACACTGTCGCATCGAAGGAAGGAAAGCATTTATCGACCCCATCGCTGGCACGACGAAACGTACAGGAGACGTAGAAGCAGATCGTCAAGGAGCGGAATACCTACGCAACGACCCTAAGGAGAATGCTGAACACGTGATGCTTGTTGACTTGGCTCGTAACGACTTGAGCCGCAATTGCCATGACGTGAAAGTAGATTTCTATAAAGATTTGCAATATTACTCGCATGTCATCCACCTTGTTAGCCGTGTTTCGGGTGAATTAGACAACGGGGCAGACCCCATCAAGGCATTCATAGACACATTCCCCGCTGGCACGTTGAGTGGTGCGCCTAAAGTGCGGGCGATGCAACTCATTAGTGAATATGAGCCACACAACCGTGGTGCCTATGGTGGATGTATCGGTTATATCGGTTTGAATGGCAACCTCAATCAAGCCATCACTATCCGTACCTTTGTGAGTCGCAATGGCGAGTTGTGGTTTCAAGCGGGCGGTGGTATCGTTGCCAAGAGTGATGAGGAATACGAGTTACAAGAGGTAAACAATAAGTTAGGTGCTTTGCGTCGTGCCATTATGATGGCGGAAGATATGTAAAGGTATTGAATAACATCAAGAAACAAGCAAATGAAAATAGTTATCATAGACAATTACGACTCCTTTACTTACAATCTTGCACACTTGGTGAAGAAATTAGGAGCGGATGTCACCGTGTATCGTAACGACCAATTCACCCTCAATCAGTTAGATATATTCGATGGAATCATCCTCAGTCCTGGTCCTGGTATTCCTTCTGAGGCAGGTTTGTTGATGGATGTCATCAAGACATACGCAGGAAAGAAACCGCTTTTGGGCGTTTGTTTAGGGCATCAGGCGATAGGAGAGGTGTTTGGTGCCAAGTTACTCAACCTCGATGATGTCTACCATGGCGTGGCAACCGAGGGAACACAATTTGGCATCGATCCCATTTTTAAAGGATTGCCAAAACGTATCGTGATGGGAAGGTATCATAGCTGGGTAGTCGATCGCACAGCTTTCCCTGAATGTTTGGAGGTTACGGCGGTAAGCGATGACGGGCAAATTATGGCTCTTCGCCATCGGCATTACAACATCCATGGCATCCAGTTCCATCCCGAAAGTATCCTTACTCCCGACGGACGCACCATGTTGAATAATTGGTTGAATATTTTGTAAATCCACAAAAAACAACTAATTTTGCAGCTCAATTAAGAATTGGGGCATGGACATTAACATCGAACAAGACGCAACGCCATGGTATGCCATCAAGTTGTTCACTTTGCAACTCAAGAATGTACGTGGTTATTTTGAGACGAAGGAATTGGAATACTTTATCCCTATGACATACATGGATGTGGAGGATAAGGAAACTCATCGTCTCAAGCATGAATTGCGACCCGTGGTACACAATCTCATTTTCGTCAAGAAGACCATGGAAGAGAAAGACATGCGGAAAATAGTCATGGAGTCGCCCTATAAGATGGCAGTCATCAAGAAAAGTCGTGAGTCGATGGAATACTATGAAATCCCCGCCAGGCAGATGTATGAGTTCCAGATGATGTGCAATCCTGATATTCTCATGCGCAAATACCTCAGTGAGGGGGAGGCAAAGATTAAGAAGGGAACACCCGTCATGGTGCATTATGGTCCGCTGAAAGGATTGACAGGCAAGTTGGTACGCAGCAACAAGAAATACTATCTTCTGAAAGAAGTGCCAGGCATGGGCGTGATGCTGAAGGTAAGCCGTTGGTGTTGCAAACCCTTAGAATGAGTTCATAGTTCATAGTTCATAGTTATTTGTCTCAGAGGCAACTATGAATTATGAACTATGAACTATGAACTACTAAAACTCTGATGTAAAGTGGAACTTAATCTTCTCAAAGTCCTCCTGCGCCATGCTCAATACATACCCTGAATCAGCAAGGAACACGTCGCGCCCCTCGCGGTCTTTCGCCATGTATTGATATTTGCGCTTCTTAAACATATCCAATTCTTTCTCGTCATCTGCCTCTATCCAACAAGCCTTGTAGAGATGTACGGGTTCCCAACGGCACTTGGCGTTATACTCGTTTTCCAATCGGTATTGGATAACCTCAAACTGCAACTGTCCCACCGTACCGATAATCTTGCGTCCATTGAATTGGTTGACGAACAACTGGGCGACACCCTCGTCCATCAGTTGGTTAATACCTTTCTCCAATTGCTTGGAACGCATAGGGTCATCGTTGACAATATACTTGAACATCTCGGGAGAGAACGACGGCAAACCACGGAAATGCAACTGCTCACCATCGGTCAGCGTGTCGCCAATCTTGAAGGTGCCGTTGTCGGGAAGTCCCACAATATCGCCTGCCCATGCCTCATCGATGGTGCTTTTGCGTTGAGCCATGAATTGCGTGGGGGAGGAAAAGCGAATGGTCTTGCCGAGTCGGACGTGCAAATAGGGTTGATTGCGTACAAACTTCCCGCTGCAAACTTTGCAGAATGCAATACACGAGCGGTGGTTGGGGTCGATGTTGGCTGTAATCTTGAAGATGAATCCCGTAAATTTCTGCTCCTCTGGCATCACCTCGCGTTCCTCTGCCTGTGTGGGTTTGGGGGAGGGAGCGATTTCCACAAAGCAATTCAAGAGTTCCTGTACACCGAAATTATTGAGGGCAGAGCCGAAAAACACAGGGGCAACCTCGGCAGAGCGGTATGTCTCCACGTCAAAGTCAGGGTACACACCACTCACCAATTCAAGGTCTTCGCGCAATTGGTTTGCATCGTTATCGCCAATTCGTGCCTCTAACTCATCGCTATTGACATCCACTTCCACCTTCTCCGTGACTCGTTGCTTGTCAGGAGTGAAGAGGTCGAGTTTGTTCTCATAGATGTTATAGACCCCCTTGAACTTCACTCCTTGGTTGATGGGCCATGACAAAGGACGCACTTTAATCTGTAGTTCCTGTTCCAACTCGTCCAACAAGTCGAATGGATCACGGCCTTCACGGTCCATCTTGTTGATGAAGATGATGACTGGGGTGTTTCGCATACGACACACTTCCATCAGCTTGCGTGTCTGTGTCTCCACACCCTTTGCACCGTCTACGACAATAATGGCAGAATCCACAGCCGTCAACGTGCGATAAGTATCCTCTGCAAAGTCTTGGTGACCAGGAGTATCAAGGATATTCACCTTATATCCTTCATAGTCAAATTCCATGACGGAAGTAGAGACAGAGATGCCACGTTGCTTCTCAATGTCCATCCAGTCGGATGTTGCCGTCTTTCGGATTTTATTGCTCTTGACCGCACCTGCCACTTGAATCTGTCCTCCGAACAAGAGGAATTTCTCCGTAAGGGTAGTCTTGCCCGCATCAGGGTGGGAGATGATGGCGAAGGTGCGCCGTCTTTCTATTTCTTGGTTCATGCTTTCAACAATTCATTAACTCATTAACTCATTAACTCATCAACTCATCAACTCATTAACTCATCAACTCATCAACTCATCAACTCATTAACTCATTAACTCATTAACGCATTCTCTCAACGACTCCTCCCAATAAGGAATCTCTATATCGTATGCCTCCTTGATTTTCGTCTTGTCCAACACCGAATAGGCGGGACGTGATGCTGGCGTAGGATATTCGCTGGTATGGAGTGGCTTCACATGGCAAGTGTCGATGCCAGCGATACGATGAATGGCCTTGGTGAAGTCATACCAACTGATAACACCCTCATTGGAGAAGTGGAACACGTCTGCCCGCACACCTTTTTCAATGGCAACGAAGATGGTCTTTGCCAAGTCGCGAGCGTATGTCGGTGTACCTATCTGGTCGAAGATTACACCCAACTGTTCCTTCTCCTTACCCAAGCGAATCATCGTCTTCACGAAATTGTTGCCGAAAGTGCTATAGAGCCAAGCTGTACGAATCACCATCGCCCGCTTACAAAACTTTATCACTCCGAGTTCCCCTGCCAGTTTCGTACTTCCATACACGCTATTGGGACAGGGAGTGTCTGTCTCGACGTATGGCGTATGCTTGGTTCCGTCAAACACATAGTCGGTACTGATGTGGATCATCCATCCCTTACGCTTCTCGATGGCGGCAGCGAGATAGGCGGGAGCCACGGTATTGAGCGACGTGCATAGCTCCTTGTTGCTCTCCGCCTTGTCAACGGCGGTATATGCGGCACAGTTCACGATGCCGTCAATGGCATTCTGAGCCACGAACTGCTCCACCGCCATTTGGTCGGTGATGTCCAGTTCGTCCACGTCGGTATTGAAGAATGTGTGGGAAGGGAGTGTCTTCTCCAACAATTGGATTTCGTTTCCCAATTGGCCTTTGCAGCCCGTAATTAAAATATTCATGATTGTGTATTGTTAATCTTCATCAAAAACCAAGCCCTCTTCCTTGTCTTTGAGGTAATAGTCAGAGAGCATCCCGATAAAAGTGGTAATCTCCTTGATGGCATGGAGGGTTTCGGGGCTAATTTCCTTCTTCTGCAAACGCAGCAGCATCGTGCCATACAATGCCTCCAAGCAAGTCTCTATCTCATTCAGTTCCTTATCCCCCTTATTCCGCAGTTCAACAATAAAGGGCAACACCTTATAATATTCGGCACGGTAGAAAGGAAACTTGCTGCTTTCCAAGATGCGTACATGCAACTCTGCCATGTCTTGCAGGATAATCTTGTTGATTTGCAGATGTCCTTTCTCGCGTTTTCCTTCCTGGTTCATCATGGTCACGAGGTTGCCATACCAATCCACCATGTCCTCTTTCTGTTGCTCATCATACTCGAATTGGTCGATATATTCCCTCTTGATTCTTGTGAGTGAGCAGCCATAGACCCTAATGAGGTCTTCCACCTGCCACATATAAAGGATATATTCTGCAATGCTTTTCTTCCTGAGTTGTTGTGCGACAAACATGATGTTTACCTTTTAATAGCTAAATGTATATAAATTAAATAAGGTGCCGATGAGGATAATGATGGAGAAGACGATAACCAAGCTACCAATGGTCTTGTTGATAAGCACGATGCCATTGTTGTCGAACTTGCCGCGTACCGTGTCGATAAGCCAAGATAAGCCATACCACCACATCAATGCACCCAGCACAATGCTGAGATAACCTAACGACATCTCCAAAGGATGGTCGGGGATGATGAACGAGAATTGTGCGAATGTCGCCATGAAAAGGAAGATAATCAAGGGATTGGAGAAGGTCACGAGGAATGCCGTCACGCCATTGTGTACCAATGTTCCCTTCTGTTTGCCGCTGATGTGGATTTTCTTGGTGGGGTCCGACCGCCAACAGTAGATGCCAAAGCCTAAGAGCATGATGCTTCCGAAGATACGCAAGAAGAATAATGTCTGCGGCTCCGTGATGAGGTCCATGATGAAACTCATACCAAGACCCGTAATCAAGGCATAAATAATATCGCTGACCGACGCTCCGATGCCTGTGACAAACCCATACCACCTCCCCTTGTTCAAGGTGCGCTGTACGCAAAGCACACCCACAGGTCCCATCGGTGCTGATGCGATAATGCCGATGAGGATGCCCTTAATCATGACATCGAGGATGTCTATATGGAATGGAAACAGCATATCGAATGCAAAATTGCAAAAAATAAGCGATATAGGCAAATTTTCATTCTAAAACTTTGGCAGATACGAATAAATTGATAACTTTGCGTAATTAACGAAATCATGCAACGTCGAAATACCGTCATTACGTCATAACGAAATATTCCAATAACCTAAATATAACAAACAACAATCATGAATGAACAACCTATTATGAAACCGTATGTCATCGGGCTGGACCTCGGTGGCACAAACTCTGTTTTCGGAATCGTGGATAGCCGTGGCGAAATCAAGGCAACGACAGCTATCAAGACGCAAGGCTATGACAAGGTGGAGGACTATGTGGATGCTTGTGTGCAAGCTTTGCAGCCTATCATTGAGCAAGTGGGAGGCATCGAACTCATCAAGGCGATGGGCATCGGCGCACCCAATGGCAACTATTATAAGGGAACCATTGAGTTCGCTCCCAACCTTTCATGGGGACACAACGGCATTGTACCGTTGGCAGACTTATTTAAGGAACGTCTCGGTATCCCTGTTGGATTGACCAATGATGCCAACGCAGCCGCCATTGGAGAGATGATTTATGGCGTGGCTCGTGGTATGAAGAATTTTATCGTCATCACTCTTGGTACGGGAGTGGGGTCTGGCATCGTCATCAACGGACAAGTGGTATATGGCTGTGACGGCTTCGCTGGCGAGTTGGGACATGTCATCATGAAACGCGAGAATGGGCGTAGCTGCGGTTGTGGGCGCAATGGATGCTTGGAAGCTTATTGCTCCGCCACGGGCGTGGCACGTACTGCACGTGAGTTGCTTGCCACCACCGATGAGCCATCATTGCTCCGCGAGATGAATCCCGAGGATATTACGAGCCTCGATGTAAGCATCGCCGCTGGTAAGGGCGACAAGTTAGCCAATGATATTTACGCTTTCACGGGCAAGATGCTCGGAGAGGCGTGTGCCGACTTCGCCGCATTCTCCTCTCCCGAGGCATTCATCTTCTTTGGCGGCATGACCAAGGCAGGCGACCTCATCATGAATCCCATCAAGGAGGCTTACGAAAAATCGGTGTTGAAGATTTTCAAGGGCAAGGCGAAATTCCTCTTCAGCGCACTCGAAGGTTCAAGTGCAGCCGTTTTAGGAGCGTCTGCCGTGGGATGGGAATTGTAGGCGGATGGCTGTTTTGTGTTTAGTGTTTAGTGCAAGGCGTAGTAAAAGTATGCACGATCGCTAAACACAAAACACTTTTTTGTACATTAACGATGTTGGAGGGCTGTCATCATCGACGGCGATACACACGATGGAGGATGTCGCCCTCCACTTGATACATCATGACAAATGACCAAATAGACCGAGACTATGGAATATAAGATGACGACTCCCGTTCAATCTGTGCAAATGCTTCCACAAGGATATGAATTGTGGCGCAAAGAGATTATTGCCCTTATTGAGAAGTCGAAGTATCAGGCAATATTGAACGTAAATGCGGAGATGCTCGCACTGTATTGGAAAATTGGTTCGGACATCATCAAGAAACAAGAACGGCTAGGATGGGGAACCCAAGTTGTCGAGCAGTTGTCAAAAGATCTTACTTCCAGATTTCCCGATGATCGCGGCTACTCTTCCCGTAACTTGTGGAACATGAAAAGATTTGCCAAGGCTTATCCAAACTTCCCAATTCTGCAAGTGCCACTTGCAGAAATACGCAAGCTTCCAATTCCGCAAGCATCACTTGCAGAATTGGTGAAAGATGGAAAAGAGTTTCTGAATGTGCCACTGACGCAAATTACCTGGTATCACCACATATCCTTACTACCAAAGATAAAAGATGCCGCAAAGCGGGCTTTCTATATCATGGTTACCGCTCAAGAGGGATGGAGCCGTGATGTGATGCTCTTGCAAATAGCAAATGACTATATTAACGCCAAGGGAAAATCCATCAACAACTTTGAGAAGACATTGCCCCCTGTACAGTCAGACTTAGCCCGCTATACTTTCAAAGACCCTTATAATTTCAGTTTCCTCGGAACTATTGCCTTGCAAAACGAACTGGAAATAGAAAAGTCGTTGGCAGACAAGGTGACAGACTTCCTGTTGGAGATGGGGCGTGGCTTTTCCTTTGTAGGCCGACAGTATCATTTGACCGTAGATGGCGATGACTATTATATCGACATTCTCATGTACCATCTTAAACTTCATTGCTATGTGGTGGTCGAACTTAAAGCAGTAGAGTTTATCCCTGAGTTTGTCAGTAAACTGAATTTTTATATCTCCGCCGTAGATGACACGGTGAAATCTCCAGAGGATAAACCTACCATCGGTCTATTGCTGTGTCGCTCCAAGAGCGATACAAAAGCCCGTTTTGCATTGCGCGGCATTAGCCAACCGCTTGGCATTGCCGAGTATGAAACGGAGAAGTTGTTTGCCGATGTGGCATCAGCCCTACCGCAAATAGACGAGATTGAAGAAGATATGGACGATTATGACGAACAACGAGGAAAGTAACCCGCGCAGTACCAGATGTTCATGACGACGCTGATAGCCAAGTTCGGGCGCAACGCCTATTTTGAGCGGCGGAGGGGCGATAGGCTCCTCTTGCCCAAGGAATAGGGCATCATCCTTGCCGCCCTTCGTCAGGCGGGAGTGACCGAGGAAATGGAGTTCAATAGGTAAGAAGAGAATGTCAATTGTTTTCTTGAACCATAACCATCAAGCGACTATATGATAAGTAGAAGTGGCATAATGTCATT
>JAFYZV010000065.1 GCA_017548525.1 Prevotella sp. | reverse complement strand
GGTGAAGAGCGAGATCCTGCAATGGATTGAGGCACCTGCCTATCCTAACCTCTCGATGGTTGGCGGTCCTGCCGATTCAGAGCGGGGACTCATCGCCCTGGGCTTCTTCCAGAGTCAGGAAGAAATCGACAACAGTCCTGTTCAGCAGTTCGGACAGGTAAAGGTGGGCGATATCAAGTATAAGGATGTCAACGAAGATGGTGTCATCAACGAGAACGACCTCGTGGCACAGGATTATGGCAATGCCTTCCCCTCACTGAACTATGCCTTCAACCTTGGCGCAGAGTATAAGGGCTTTGGCATCAACGCCACCTTCCAGGGAGCAGCCCATCAGGTAAAGAATTTGCGCTATGTTGACGGTGTCTGGGGAGTACTCTCTGCAACATCCGACAACCCCAACCTCCGCAACATCTCTCAGGAATACTACAACAACTGCTACGACATCGCCGGAGCCAATGCGCTCTATCCGCGCCTGTCGACAGTGGATGTGGCTAACAACGCTCAGAACTCCACCATCTGGTATCGCAACGTCAGCTGGTTGAAACTGCGCGACTGCGAGGTCTACTACAAGTTGCCTGCTTCATTCATTGAGCCTCTGAAGGTTTCAAGTGTCAGGGTATTCGTACAGGGACAGAACCTCCTGTCCTTCGACAATATCGACGCCATGGATGCCGAGAATCTCAACACTGGCTATCCGGTGATGAAGAGTGTGAATATTGGTCTTTCTGTACAATTCTAATGCATCATAATATGAGTACAATTAAATATAATAAGGTAGTGGCAAGAGTTTCCTACAGTCTCCTGACTACTGTCTCCTGTCTCCTGCTTGCCTCCTGCGGCGATCTTAACTACACGGAGGAGACCACCCGCGACGAGGCATGGACCTACGAATATTTCGGTGAAGGACTCAAGAACCTGATATTCGACGTCTATGCGCAGGTATATAATAATGAGTTGGCCGCAAACAGTGCCTACTTCCTTGCCGGCGCTACCGACGAGGCCCAATATGCCCTCGAAACAGGCGCCGTCAACAGCTATGTGAATGGCGGATGGAGTCCGGCCAATCCCTTCTCCAACACCTGGACAAAGGCCTATACAGCCATTGCTGATGTCAACATGTATCTGGAGAAGTTAGACGAGGCTGATATCTCTGACTGGAAGTATAACAGCAACTATGACAAATGGGTGGAACAGATGGAGCTGTTCCCCTATGAACTGCGTTTCCTCAGGGCTTACTTCTATTTCGAGTTGTTCAAGACCTATGGCGACGTACCTCTGGTGACAACCACGCTTACCAACGGGCAGGCTAATAACATCGAGCGCACCCCGGCAGACCAGATCGTGAAGTTCATCGTCGACGAGTGTGATGCCATCGCACCCTATCTGCCTGTTTCATATATTACGGAAGTCAACTCCGAAGTGGGACGCGCCACGCGTATTGCCGTTTTTGCCCTCAAGGCACGCACGCTGCTCTATGCTGCCTCACCACTTCACAACCCGACAGGTGACAAGGCAAAATGGGCCAAGGCTGCCGAGGCTTGTAAGTATATCCTCGACAATGCCTCCACATGGGGACTGAAGCTCAGCTCATACGGTTCTTTGTGGGGACGCGACGCCTTCTTCAATGCAGAACTGATCTTCGGTCTCGGACGTGGCGACAGCAACGACTTCGAAATGGCCAACTATCCCGTAGGTGTAGAGAATGGTTCTTCGGGCAACTGTCCCACCCAAAGCCTGGTTGACCAGTATGAGTATCAGAATAACGGAGAGACCTTTGCCCAGCGCAATCCCGGCAGCATCGACCTCAATATCGTCGATCCGTATGAAGGCCTTGACCCGCGCTTTGCACTTACGGTGGTGAAGAACGGCGATGAATGGCCCAGCAACGGTGCACAGAAGAAAGTGATAGAATCGTTCGCTGGTGGATTCAATGGCGCACCAAAATATGGAGCCACCCCCACGAGCTACTATCTCCGCAAGTATGTTGATGGTGCATGTGTTACCACCGCCGATAACCAGACCACTCGTCGCCACACATGGATTGTGTTCCGACTGGGAGAGTTCTATCTCGACTATGCCGAGGCTGTATATAATGCCACTGGCAGCGCAAATGATGCTACCTATGGTATGACTGCTAATGAGGCCATCAACGTTTTGCGTAATCGTTCCGACATCCAAATGCCGCTATTCACAGAGGATGGTGATGCATGGGTTGACCGATATGAGCGCGAGCGCCTTGTGGAGTTGGCTTTCGAGAACCATCGTTTCTGGGATGTGCGCCGTTGGAAGAAAGGTGCCAAATATTTCAAGAACATTCAGGTGGCATCCATCAACAGCGGCCTGATGCTTACACGCTCTACAATTACTCGCCAATGGGATGACAAGTTTAATTTCTATCCCATCCCGCAGTCGGAACGGAGAAAGAATCCCAACCTTACCCAGAACCCTGGATGGGAATAAAGGAATAAAAGTAAAAAACTGAAGAATTATGAAGCATATAATTTATTATTTAGGCGTACTACTTGCCGTGGCTTTCATCGGTACCACTTTTACAGCCTGTTCTGATGATGACAATGATTCGGCTAACGTCGGATTGGGCATCAAAGCGTTCTTTCCGACAAAGGTGGTCACCAATCAGCCAATAACCATCAATGGTTCAGGCTTCAATGGCGTTACAGAAATAGAATTCCCCAGTGGTATAAAAGTGACCAATTTCGAGATAGTTAATGATGGCATGATTAGGGTCAACACTCCGTCGGGCATCTCTGCTGATGGTGGTAAGATAGTTGTGCGCACCGCCAACGATGAAGCTGAGTCGCGCTTACCGTTGACAATTGGTCATACCCATGTGACGGGATTCTCGAAACAGCCTGGTGAGAGTGCCATAGGAGGAGAATTAATTACTGTGTTTGGCTCTGACCTTGAGTTCATTAATAGTGTTGAACTACTCAATGCAGATTCTGTATTTCAGTTAATTGACCATAAGGATTTCTATCGCAAAGGCACCAGCAATCTTATCTTCCGTGTTCCATTGAAGGATATCTATAAGGGGTCATTCGTTGGGTATCTTCATACCTACGATGGACAGGTTATTCCGCTGCCCGAACTTGCTTATGAACCATCAGCCGACGGTGGTCACATGGAGATTGTGAGGACTACGATATGGAAGAACGACGGCTCACTCGGTCCAATCAACTGGGGTGGCGATTATCGTTTTGCTCCCGAGAGCAACTCTACAGGTGAGGAGTGCTATACCGTTCCTCAGGATGTATGGGAGAAGATGAAGTCTGGTTCGTTCTACCTTTTGGCTCAGGGCAGTGACTGGATACAGATGCGTATCACCACTGGTTGGTGGAGTACCACTTGGACAGGCGACGACATCACAACGGGTAACGAGCGAATCATCGATAATGGCGACGGTACGTTCTATATCGAGATTAATTTCGCAGGCGATCCAATCCTGGAAGTTCTGGATGCACAACATCTACTCTTCACGGGTGGTGGATACACCCCATTGGAACTCTATTTCGAAGAGGAAGTGTGGATTGACGGCCCTGGCGACCAGGAAGTGAAGAACACCATCTGGAAGAACGACGGATCTCTCGGCGAGATTAATTGGAGTGGTGAGTATCGCTTTGCACCCCAGAGCAATTCCACGGGAGAAGAGTGCTACACTGTGCCACAGGATGTATGGGAGCGGATGAAGACGGAGACCTTCTATGTGACCATCAAGGGTGCTAATCCCCAGATACGTGTCACATCAGGCTGGTGGAGTACCACTTGGACAGGCGACGACATCTTCCCGGGCAACGAAAGACTTGCGGATCTCGGCGACGGTGTCTACACTCTCACCGTCACCCTTGCTGGCGACCCGCTGCTCGATGTCCTCGATGCCCAGCATTTGCTCTTCACAGGTAGTGGATATTCAGTTGAGGAAATCTATTTCATCGACATCGTCCACGGTGGAGGCGGCGGAAGTAGTGAGACAGTCTTCTGGCAAAATAGCGGTGGTGGCGCAGTCAGTTGGAATGGCACATATCGCTTCGCCCTCGAAGGTCACGACTACAACAACGAGTGTATCGGTGAATTCCCACAGGATATTTGGGACAAGATCAAGACGACCACATTCTACCTGACTGTTGAGGCAACCGACCCGCAAATCCGTGTAACCAACGGATGGTGGGACACCCAGTGGCAAAGCGACTTCCAACCCGGCAATGAACGGTTAACTGATAATGGAGATGGCACATGGACGCTCGAAATCAACATCGCAGGTGACCCGCTTGTTGAGACGATTGACGAGAAGCACATCCTCTTCACGGGCGACAGATACACGCCGCTGAAACTATACTTCAAGTAAGCCATTTATTTTGGCTAAAGCCGTAAACCCTTTTGCCTATAGCCGCAAACCTTTTTGGCTATAGGCGAAAGGGTTTTATTGTGGCATTTGTTCCCGCCATCTACTGCATCCTTTCCCAATCAACATGTCATTAGTACCTTCTTGCATATTTTATTGTTCATTTTCATGTTGTGTCAAGTTTTTTTCTTATTTTTGCAACATCTACATGTAAGCTTGAGGCGAGAGGGTGTGAGGAGTCACCTCTTGTCTTTAGAACGAAAAAGTACTCCTCGACGAAACTAATTATCAATTATGAGAAAAAAATACTTGAGAAAAATCGTGGTGGTAGCAACCTTATTGGTATCTGCCAATGCGATGGCAGTAGACTTCCCAAAGATTGGCAGGACGCTGACGGATGGCTCCACTTACACGTTGTTGAGCTATGTCAAGCCTAACATCTTCTTGGCTCGTACCTCTTGGGATGGTGCTTATTATCTCTTGCCCTTGGCAGACTCACAATATGCCAAGAATGTATTTACCGCCCACCAGGTCAATGATGACACTTGGTATTTCTCTGTGGCGGTGGATGAGGAAACTACAAACTACGTGGGCATTCCCATTGGTACAGACAACCTGAACGGTAACTTGGGGGAGCCAGCCTATTTTACCGTTACTCCTGGTGATGTGGAAGGATTCTATCGCATAAAAGCTGGGGAAGGAAACCTCAATGGCTATGTGATAGGCCGTTACCTCCATCTCAATGCTGGTGGACAGTATTTGATAATCAACGAACCCACCAACTCCTACTACCCAGATTTTTATGGTGGTATTCAGACGGAGATCGGTGATGATGGTATGCCTTACAATGTGCAAGACGAGAACGGCGAGTTCATCCCATTGGATCACTCTTCAGAGAACTGGGCGTTTGCAGATGTTGCAGACATTCCCTCTTACTACAACAAAATTCAGCTCTATACCGCCATCAAGGACATAGAGGACAATAAGTTGACCGACGAAACCTATCGCCAAGGATTCCAAGGGGCAATTGATGCTGTGATGGTATATTATAATAAGGAGGATTTGACGGATGAAGATGTGGCTGAGGCACTCGCCATCATCAATGCGAAGAATGCCCTCTATAACGAGATTCAAGATGCAAAGGCATTGTTAGAGGAAGGAGATGATGCCGCGTTGCGAGAAGCCATCACCACCGCCATTGCCCAATTCAACGGACAAAACGATGTGGAGGCATTGAAAGCAGCCCAAGCCGCTCTCTTTGAGGCAGAGAAGAATTATAACTTAGGGCAAGGCGACTTGACTAAGTTGGGTAAGAACATGAGTTTTGAAGACCTATCTGCACAAGGGGGGAATACCACTACGGGAGTGGTTAATCCGCCAGCGGGATGGAATCTCTATGTGAATGGCACGTTAGTAACAAGTGCCGACGAAATGAGAGCCAACGGCTTGAATGGCTGGGCAGGCATCAATGGCGATGGTACGGGAGCCAAGGATGGCAACATGATTTTTGGTATCTGGAATTCCGGGATGCCCACCATCGAACTCTCACAGACGCTTGAGGGGTTGGAGAATGGTACGTATACCGTGTTCGCCTCTGTCATGGTGGGAGCCAATGGCAGTGGGTCGCGCCGTACCACACAGCGCATTTTCGGCAACTTGAACTCCAAGTATTTTGCCGCAGAGGGTGACTACGACCTCGACAAGCTCGACAAACAAGAGGTCTTCTCATTTGAAGGGTTGTCAGAACCCGTCACCGACACCGAGTTGCAAGAGATGAGCGTTCAGGCATACGTATATGATGGGACGCTGACATTCGGTTTCCGTACCGATAACAACATTTCCGCCGCCAACCGTACTACATCCAATGGCGCAGGTGGAGATGGTTGGTTCAAGATTGACAATTTCCGTATCTACAAGGAGGAGTCGTCCGTCGAGACGGCATTGGGTATCTATGAATACTATAAGAATATGTTGTCTAACTTGCAAGGAGAACCCATGCAGGTTGCCGTGGAGGAATATTTGAACGAGCTGATTGATGGCAACGCCGTTAGCTCCAGTAATACCGAACAAGAGATTGTCTCCGCATTCCTCGCCCTCAAGGGTGGATATGCACGGGTGAAGTCATCGGTTGACGCATACGCCAAGCTGAATGATGCCATCTCTGCCGCAGAGGAGAATTTGCGTGAATATAGCAATTATGCGGGTGCGGATGAGTTTGGCGACATCATCATGGAGGCACAGGACATGTATTGGGACCGCGAGGCCGATGAGGCTGGCATCGATGAGATGATCCAGATGCTTGATGATGGCTTGACCGCCTTGAAGCTCTCAGGTGTTGCCGTGAACATCTATGTGACCGATTTGATTAAGAACCCGAGTTTCGAGGATATGTCGGCACAAGGTAATGCAGAGTCGGGTGGTGCATCTGCTCCACCGGCTGGTTGGACATTGACCCTTGATGGCGAGGTGGTGACAGGTGTTCCCGCTGTAGGATGGTGTGGCATCAATAGTGGTGATGGTGGCATGGATCAATACGGTGCATACGATGAGGATGGTAACCTACTAACAAGTCAGGTGGTAGATGGGCAACGTTTGTGGGGTATCTGGAACGACCGCATCCCCGAGGTGGAGCTATCACAGACATTGACGGGTCTGCCCGCTGGAACATACGTGTTGTCTGCCTACGTGATGGTAGAGCATCAATGGGCAGGAAACTGTTTGACGACGCAGCGCATCTTTGCCAACAACTATGTTACCATGTTCGGTAGTGAGGAGACTCATGCGGTCAATCTGCCTTTCGATGCCCTTGCCGCCAAGGTGTTTGACGAGAACAACGATACGGACATCAAGTTCTTGAACTATGCGGGTTATACCTGTGAGAGTGGGGATCCCTATACTCATTTCCCACGGTTGATGACTCTCCGCTTTGGCGTTGATGAGAGCGGAATTGCCAAGATAGGTTTCCGTACCAACAATATTGACCCGAATGGCGAGGCTCGGACGAGTGGTATTGGTTGGTTTAAGTTGGATAACTTCCAACTCTTCTATGAGAGCGAGGACATTCCTACCAACGTGAAGGGCTTTGAACAAGCTGCTTCCCAAGTGAAAGGCAATGAATACTTCACGCTCGATGGTCGTCGTGTCAATGCGCCCCAGCGTGGTGTCAACATCGTGAAGATGTCTTCGTGCGACGGTAGTGTGAAGACCGTGAAGGTCGTTGTCAAGTAATTTTGACAATTGAAAATCTCTCTATCAAGGTTCTCCCACCTTTCCTCCTATATATAATAATATGTATAGTAAAGGTGGGAGAATTAGCTTTTTGTGTGAATTAACCTAAAAAACCGTACAATTTCGTCCTGTTATATACGGTTAATGTGAAAAAAATAGTAACTTTGTAGCTTGAAAGAAAAGAGGCAAAAACGCTTAGAACGAAAATAAATGCCCTTTTCGATGATATTTTGTAAACACGCACGATAAAACGCAATGGACGAAAATCAAACATTCGATCAAGACAGAATCATTAAAATCAACATCGAGGAAGAGATGAAGTCATCGTATATCGACTATTCCATGTCGGTCATCGTGGCTCGCGCCCTTCCAGATGTTCGCGACGGCTTCAAGCCTGTACACCGTAGAATACTATATGGAATGCTTGGGATTGGCAACACCAGTACCAATCCCTATAAGAAATGTGCCCGCGTGGTGGGTGAGGTACTTGGTAAATACCACCCACATGGCGACTCTTCAGTTTATGGAGCTTTGGTTCGTATGGGGCAAGCGTGGAACATGCGCTATTGCCTCGTGGATGGTCAAGGCAACTTCGGATCGGTAGATGGCGACTCTCCTGCCGCTATGCGTTACACGGAGTGCCGTCTCTCGAAGATGGGTGAGCACATCATGGACGACTTGGAGAAGGATACCGTTGACATGGTGAACAACTTCGACGACTCTCTTACCGAACCGAGTGTGATGCCCACCAAGATTCCCAACCTGTTGGTGAATGGCGGTAATGGTATCGCCGTGGGTATGGCAACCAACATGCCGACGCATAATTTGGGCGAAGTCATTGATGGTTGTTGTGCCTATATCGACAACCCTGATATTGACACGGAGGGATTAATGAAGTATATCCCCGCCCCCGATTTCCCCACGGGAGCCTATATCTATGGCCTCCAAGGAGTGAAAGATGCCTACGAGACGGGTAGGGGGCGCATCGTGATGCGAGCCAAGGCAGAGATTGAAAGCGACGAGCATGGCGACCGTATCGTGGTGACGGAGATTCCATACGGTGTGAACAAGCAACAACTCATCGAATATATTGCAGAACTTGTCAAGGAAGGCAAGATTGACGGCATCGCTAATGCCAATGACGAGACGGGTCGTCAGGGTATGCGCATCGTTGTGGACGTGAAGCGTGATGCCAATGCCAATGTTATCTTGAACAAACTCTTCAAGATGACTGCCCTGCAAAGTTCGTTCTCGGTAAACAATATTGCACTCGTGAAGGGTCGTCCACGCACGTTGACGCTCAAAGAATGCGTGAAATACTTTGTGGAACATCGCCATGACGTAACCATCCGACGTACCAAGTTTGACTTGAAAAAGGCCAAAGACCGTGCGCATATATTAGAAGGATTGATTATCGCTTGTGACAATATCGACGAGGTGGTGCATATCATCCGTGCGTCGCAGACACCTTCCGAGGCACAACGCAACTTGGAGAAGCGTTTTGACTTGGACGAGGTACAGTCGAAGGCTATCGTTGACATGCGATTGAGCCAATTGACGGGACTCCGTATGGATCAGTTACATGCCGAGTATGAGGAACTAATGAGAACCATTGAGTATTTGCAGCGCATTCTCGATGACCCCGAACTCTGTAAGAAGGTGATGAAGGACGAGTTGCAAGAGGTGAAGGAGAAGTATGGCGATGCCCGTCGCACGGAGATTATCCCAGATGAACATGAGTTCAATGCAGAGGACTTCTATCCCAACGACCCCGTGGTGATTACGGTGAGCCATTTGGGATACATCAAGCGCACACCGCTCTCGGAGTTCCGTGAGCAGGCTCGTGGTGGTGTTGGTGCGAAGGGTGCAAGCTCGCGTGATAAGGACTTCACGGAGTTTATCTATCCTGCCACGATGCACCAGACGATGCTCTTCTTCACCAAGAAGGGGCGTTGCTATTGGCTCAAGTGTTATGACATCCCCGAGGGAGAGAAGACTTCCAAGGGTCGAGCCATACAGAATCTGCTCAACATTGAGCCTGACGACTCCGTCAATGCCTTCCTCCGCTTGCGAGGACAGGGGCTGCAAGACCAGGAGTTCATCAATTCCCATTATGTTGTGTTCTGCACCAAGAACGGCACAGTCAAGAAGACATGTCTCGAAGCCTATTCCCGTCCACGTACCAATGGCGTGATAGCCATTAATATCGAGGAGGGAGACGAGGTAGTAGATGTGCGTCTGACGAATGGCAAGAACGAACTCATCATTGCCAACCGCAACGGTCGTGCTGTGCGCTTTGACGAGAGAGCCGTCCGTACCATGGGTCGCGTTTCCACGGGTGTACGTGGCATGAAGCTCGATGGCGATGATGATGCCGTGGTAGGTATGATTGTGGTGAACGATGCCACCAACGAGACGGTGATGGTCGTCAGCGAAGAAGGGTATGGCAAGCGGTCGCAAGTGGAAGACTATCGCAAGACCAACCGTGGCGGAAAGGGTGTCAAGACATTAAGCATCACGGAGAAGACTGGGCGACTGGTTGCCATCAAGAACGTGACAGACGACAACGACCTGATGATTATCAATAAGAGTGGTATTGTCATCCGCCTTGCCGTGGCTGATGTCCGTGTTATGGGACGCGCTACACAGGGTGTTCGTCTCATTAACCTGACCAAGAAGAATGATGTCATCGCCAGCGTTTGCAAGGTGATGAGTTCGGAATTGGAGGCAACGGTAGAGGAAGAGAGTCGTGCCCAATGGGCGCAAAAGAATGCTGAAATCCTTAAAGATTCTAAAGGAAATTCAACGTTGCTTACCCAAGAAACGTCTAACGAAATAGAAGAAGGCGAAACGGAAGAGCCATTTGTTGACTCAGAAGATGAACCTGTAAATGAATAAAGAATAAACATAAACAAACCTTTTTAACGAAAAGCTTATGAAAAAAATCATGATTGCGGCTTTGATGGTACTCGGTACATCAACAGCCTTCGCTGGCGACAGCGAGGCCTTGAAAGCTATTGTCAAGGCAAAGAGCTATGCGGAAGCAGCATCTCTCCTCAAATCTTCACTTTCGCAATTGGCATCGGATGCAGAGAAAGCCAAGGCATACAACCACTTGGTGACACTCGCCTTGGAGAAATACAATGCCCAAAAGGCAATCCAAACGGAGAACCAAGCGGCAGAACTGACGCAGAAACCCGTCCAACCATTAGACACCGTTGGATTCTATAATGCTGCCTACGATGCCTTGATGAATGCCCTTGAGTGCTATAAATACGACAACATGCCCGATGCCAAGGGGAAGGTGAAACCCAAATTCTTCGAGGCATTGAGTACCACCATTCCCTTTGCACGTCTTGACCTTGTGCAAGCAGGTCAACATGCAGCACAGATAAGTGATGATGCTGGTGTCTTGAAATATTGGGGAGCGTTGCTTGACACTAAGGATAGCGAGCTTATTCAGAAATCCCCCAAGGCTTCTGACGAGAGTGCTTGGATTGGTCAGGTGGCATATTTCACGGCTCTCTTTGCTAACCAAGAGAAGTTATATGACCAGGCATTGCGCTATCTCGACATTGCCATTACAGATCCAGAGTATTCCAAGGAGGCACAGGGTGTGAAGTTTGGTATCGCCCAGCAAAACCTCAAGACGCAGGCAGACACGCTGAAGTTCATCGATGAATTGAAGGCATTCTATCAAGATAATTCCGATAGTGAGGCTGCATTTGGCACACTCTGCAATCTTTATGCTGCCATGAACAAGAAGGATGAGGTGATGAATCTGGTGAATGACAAGATTTCCAAAGACCCCAACAACTACACCGCATGGGCATTGAAGGGACAGAGCGAGATGAATGACCAAGACTATGACAATGCCATCGAGTCGTTCAAACACGCCATTGAGATTGATGGCACGAATCCCGTCGTGCTTACCTATCTCGGTTTCAGCATGAATGCCAAGGCTGCTGGCATTGAAGGTAATATCCCAGCACAGAAAGCTCTTTACAAGGAGTCCATGACGTACCTGGAAAGGGCAAGGGATATTGACCCTGATCGCCAAAAGGCCAACTGGGCATATCCGCTTTATCAGTGCTATTACATCAACTATAGTGCCAACGACCCACGCACGAAGGAGATGGAGGAAATGCTGAAGTAATATGTCATTTAATCATAGACACGGAAGGTGCCGTCTGTTGGGCGCATCCTTCCGTGTCTTTTTTATGAGAATGTAGGGGTTGTGAAAAAGGATAACGGGATGATGGAGAAAGGATGAGGAGATTGTATTTCTTTTTGTTTTTGCTGTTTCTCGCATCGGGGATTTATGCCCAGAAGAAAGAGATTGCCACAGCAAGGGATAACCTCAAGAGGAACAAAAACATTGAACAGGCAGAGAAGAGCATGTTGTCGTTGTTGAAAGACTCTGCTAATCGTGGCAACGAGAAGATTTGGGTCACGATGTTTGATGCCATTGTCAAACAATACGAACAAGGCAATGAGAAACTTTATCTCAAACAGAAATATGACACGGCGCAGTTCTTCAACCTCACCAAGCGGATGTTTTCCGTAGCGGAGACCATTGATTCGATGGATGTCAAGCCCGACAAGAAAGGTAACGTGTCATTGGATTATCGCAAGCGACATGCGGAGATACTCCATCGATACCGTCCCAACCTATACAATGGCGGACTCTATTTCATCAAGAAGCAGAAATTTGCTGATGCCTACGCTTTCTTCGATGCCTATATAGAATGTGGAAATCAGCCGCTCTTCTCACGTCACCAATATAGGGAGTCGGACAAGAAGCTGCCCGATGCCGCCTATTGGGCGGTGTATTGTGGGTACAAGATGAAAGACCCAAAGGCGACATTACACCATACCTACCTTGCCCTGAAGGACACTTCCCGTTACTGCAACATGTTGCAATATCTCGCTGAGACCTACAAATTGGAAAATGACACGGCAAGATACGTCCATACCCTTACTGAGGGCTTTGAGAAATTTCCCCTGTTCGACTTCTTCTTCCCACGATTGGTACAATATCATGGTGAGCGGGGCAACTGGGAGAAGGTGTTGCAGTTGGCAGAAAGTGGTGTCAACGTGAATGCCGAAAATACCATCTTTCGTCTGGCGAAAGGCAATGCCTTATTGAATTTAGGCAAGTATGAGGACTGCATCGCCATTTGCGACCAGCTGATTATGGAGAACGACAGCCTTTCAGATGCCTACTATGATGCGGGCATGGCATACTTCCAGATGGCGGTTGACCTCGACAAGAAGATTCAACTCAATGCTAAGCAAAAGAAGAAAATCAAGGATTATTACCAAAAGGCGTTGCCCTACCTTATTTGTCTCCGTGCGCTGGAACCCAAAGAGACAGCCAAATGGGGGATGCCATTATATACCATATACCTCCATTTGAACATGGGGGATGAATTTGATGAGATAGATAAAGTATTAAGGAGGAAAGGAAAATGACGAAAAACATGAATGAAATACTGGATAAGATGGGTATCGAGCAACTCAATGCCATGCAAGAGGAGGCCATCGATGCCATCTTGCGCAAGGAAGGCGACGTGGTGTTGCTCTCGCCAACGGGGTCTGGGAAGACCTTGGCATACCTGTTACCATTGACACAGATGCTCAATCCTGGCTTCGACGAGGTGCAAGCGGTGGTCGTGGTGCCAGGCAGGGAACTGGCATTGCAGTCGGCAAATGTACTCAAAGACATGGGATGTGGCTTGCGGGCATGTGCCCTCTATGGCGGACGTGCCACGATGGACGAGCATCGGGTGTTGCGCCAGGTACGGCCACATATCGTGTTTGCCACCCCTGGACGGTTGAACGACCATCTTGACAAGGGCAACTTCTCTCCTTCGTTTATTAAATATTTGGTTATCGATGAGTTTGACAAATGTTTGGAGATGGGGTTTATGGAGGAGATGCGGCGCATGTTGGATGCCCTTCCAAACGTGAGGCGAAGGATTTTGCTATCTGCTACCGATGCCGAAAGCATTCCCCGCTTTGTCAATATGGGCAGGACGCAACGGTTAGACTATCTCATGGAGGAGGAGCAGGTGTCCGACCGAGTCACTGTATACCAAGTCAATAGTCCCATCAAGGACAAACTTGACACTTTGCGCACCCTCCTTCTCGACCTTGGAGAGCAAGCCAGTCTCGTGTTCCTGAACTATCGGGACAGCGTGGAACGTGTGGCAGAGTTCTTAAAGGAGCAAGGCTTCACCATCAGTTTCTTCCATGGAGGGCTGGAACAGCGACAACGCGAGGATGCTCTGTACAAGTTTTCCAACGGCTCCGCCAACATCCTCGTTGCCACAGACCTTGCCAGCCGTGGCCTTGACATTCCCGACATCGACAACATCATCCATTACCATCTGCCCGAGAGTGAGAATGGTTACATCCATCGGGTGGGAAGGACGGCGCGATGGGAGGCACAGGGTAGGGCTTTCTTCATTCTCAATCCCGAAGAGCGCATTCCCGATTACGTGGATGGGATGATAGAAACATACGAGCCACAACCCGTCTCTGATGCCATTCCCGTACCTCGCATGGTGACATTATACATTGGAAAGGGTAAGAAGGACAAGCTCTCCAAGGGCGACATCGTGGGCTTCCTCTGTAAGAAGGGTGGCTTGACATCGGCAGAAATAGGCAAGATTAGCGTGGAGGAGCGTTTCACCTATGTCGCCATTGCCCGTCAGAAGCTCCTTTCAGTCCTGCGTTCAGTGCAAGGAGAGAAGATTAAGGGTGTCAAAACCGTCGTTGAAGAAGTGAAATAATGTCAATATTTTATCATGGATTTAGCCTCCGTGGTTGCGTTTTTCTGAACCAAGACGTACTTTGATTCAAAAAAAACGCATTTTTGACGCATTTTGTAAAGTGCTGAATATCATGGAATTATGATAAAGGCGCAAAAATTATTGCTTACAAATACGGCAATTTAACATTTTTTGTGCGGCATTTATCCCTCAAAAAAGCCCCTTTTTCGATAGACAACTATGGCGTTTATTTCCGATAAATGCCACGCAAAAGATGTTAAATTGGGGTTTTTGACCGAAATAACTGGATTTTCCAGACATTTTGGACTATATGGTAATGGCTTACAACTCTATTTCACGACTTCTCCCGAGAGTCATTTTGTCAAGATATTTCATAGTTTTTATCCTTCTATGGAGGCAGAGGGAAATTGTATATTCCCCAACGTGGTAAATCATGATAAATGGGTATTTTATTCAGAAAACATGTGAAAAATTTGTACAATTCACAATAAACCGCTAATTTTGCACATCTTAAACGAATGTGTCTAACCGAATTATGAGGCAACTGAAAATCACCAAGTCCATCACCAATAGGGAGAGTGCGTCGCTTGACAAATACCTTCAGGAGATTAGCCATGAGGATATGATTTCCGTGGAGGAGGAAGTGGAATTGGCTCAGCGTATCAAAAAAGGGGACAAGAAAGCCTTGGAGAAATTGGCGAAAGCCAATCTTCGCTTTGTCGTTTCTGTTGCCAAGCAATACCAGAATCAAGGCTTGAGCCTTCCCGACTTGATTAACGAGGGTAACTTGGGATTGATCAAGGCGGCTGAGAAATTCGATGAGACGCGTGGTTTTAAGTTTATCTCGTATGCCGTTTGGTGGATTAGGCAGAGCATCTTGCAAGCCATCGCCGAGCAGAGCCGCATCGTCCGTTTGCCGTTGAACCAAGTGGGGTCGGTGAATAAGATTAACCGCATTCTCAACCAATTTGAGCAAGAGAACGAGCGGCGACCCAGCTTAGAGGAAATTGCCGACCAAATCGACCTGCCAGAGGATAAGATTGCCGATGCAATGAAGGTGACGGGCAAGCACGTTTCCGTGGATGCCCCGTTTGTGGATGGTGAGGAAAACAGCCTTTTGGACGTTTTGCCCAATGTCGATGCCCCTATGGCGGACAAGGAGTTGGTTATGGAGTCGCTCCGTGAGGAGGTGAGCCGTTTGTTGAAGACGCTCAACGAGCGGGAGCGCAATGTCATCGAGGCTTTCTATGGCATCAACCAGAGAGAGATGACGTTGGATGAGATAGGCGACAAATATGGTCTCACCCGCGAGCGTGTGCGCCAGATCAAGGAGAAAGCCATTCGCCATTTGCGTAATACTACCAAGAACAAGTTGCTCAAAGCGTATCTTGGTCAATAATCATAATGAGGAAAGGGATGAGGAAAGGATTCATTTTAAGAGGATTATTTTTATCGTTTTTCGTGTTGATGGCGTGTGAGATGTCTGCCATCAAGAAACCTACCAAGGTTTATATGTTCGGCTTCGCCACTTCATTCAATGACAGTATTGTTCATCTTAGCAACCTCCAGGTTGTGGATTCTGCATGGGTGGACTCGAAAACGCACTTCCTGTTTAGCCGTGAGAATTACTCTTACCAGCTCCGTGACTATCTGAAAGGCAAGGGAATGTCACATCCTACCGTTGTCACGATGTTCGGAGAAAAGAAAAGCGAGGTAGAAAAAAAATACAGTAAGTTAAGGAAAAGGTTTCTCGAAAAGAACCATTATCAATTGGAATACATCGCCGATGATGAGTTTCATTTCTCTGCCATTGCTCCAGACGTTGTGGAAAAGGAACTCACGAAAGCAGAGCGGAAAGAGCT
>JAFYZV010000064.1 GCA_017548525.1 Prevotella sp. | reverse complement strand
GGATGCTGCAGGCACTCCTACGGGCGAAGGCCAAGTCTTCATGAGTATTGACAACACGGATCAGTTGGGTAGGACTCTTGAGGAAATGACAAGTATTTTCTCTGTCAACCTGACTCCGAAGCAGATTGAAACCTTCAAGACTGAGGCTATGTTCGGCGTACCCATCGACGAGTTGTCTTCATACTTGCAGATGAACAGCCAGAACCGTGCCAAGTACATCACGACGAAGGGTATTCCACTCGACAGTATAGATGGCGGAATGAGCCAGTTCCAGCAATGGGTGAATGCTGCACGTACAGTCAACCAGGACATCAAGATTGCCCTCAAGGCTGACGCAAAGACCCCGTACAAGACCGTGAAGAAGGTCATGAACGAATTGCAGGACATGGACGAGAGCCACTATTACATGATTTCACAACTCGACGCAGGTAAGGCTGCGGGTGCTTACGACTATATTAGAAGTGTAACGGGAGGCAGATAATTATGGCAAAGAAAAAAGAAAGCAAACAAAAGAAGATGACCGTCAGGGTGGACTTCACCCCGATGGTGGACATGCTCATGCTTCTCATCACGTTCTTCATGCTCTGTACATCATTGAGCAAGCCAAGCACCATGGAGCTGACCATGCCGAGTAACGATGAGAACCAGACGGAAGACCAGAAGCAAGAGGCCAAGGCTTCACAGACTGTAACCCTCTTTGTTGCCGCTGACGACAAGGTTTATTATCAAGAATATGATAATGACGGAACTGCCCATGAACTCACCGAGACAACTTGGGGAGACAAGGGAATCCGTGACGTGCTGCGCAACCACGTGATTGCTGACGGTACACGCCCTGTGCAACAAATCCTGTTGGCTGTTGAGCGCCTGAAAAATGACCGCAAGGCCAATCCTCTCCAATACAATGACAGCACCTATCAGAAAGAGCTGAACAAGATCAAGAAAGGTGAACTCAAGGAAGGAAAGGTCAATACTCTGACTATCGTTATCAAGCCTACTGACAATGCAACGTTTAAGAACATGATTGATGCTCTTGACGAAATGCAGATATTGAGCATTGGAACATACGTGATTGACAAGATTACGCCCGACGACGTGAAACTTCTCGAGGAGAAAGGCGTGAAATTGTAATTGTTTAATCATCAAACAAGCTAAGAAAAATGGCAAAGATTGATTTGTATGATCCTAAATGGGTCGATATGGTTTTCGATGGAAAGAACCAAGAATATGGTGCATACCAACTTCGTAAGGGGACTTCCAAGCGTAACATCACGGCTCTCTTGATTTTGCTCATAGCTGCAGGACTCATTGGCGGTGCTCTTGCATACAAGGTGCATTTGCAAAAGTTGGATGAGGAGAGACAAGCCTACATGGAACAACTCGAATTGTCTAAGCTCCAAGAGCAGGCCAAGAAGGAAAAGAAGGAAGAGCCAATCATTAAGGCAAAGATAGAACCTAAGAAGATTGTTGAGCAAGTTCGTGAGACACAGAAGTTCACCGCGCCCGAAATCAAGAAGGACGAACTCGTTAATGAGGAGAACCAGGTGAAAGACCAGGCTGACCTCGACGAGAAGGTGGCTGTGGGTACGAAAGACCAAGAAGGTACCAAAGACCGTACCGACGTGGCTATCCGTAACGACATCGCCGTGAACACGAATGAATCTGAAGAGAAGAAAGAAGTGGCCAATAAGGTATTCGACGTGGTGGAGCAGATGCCTTCGTTCCCAGGTGGCAATGATGCGTTGATGAAGTTCCTCCAAGAAAACGTGAAGTACCCCGTTGTGGCACAGGAGAATGGCGTTCAAGGTCGTGTCGTTGTATCGTTCGTCGTTGAGAAGGACGGTTCAATCACCGACGTGAAGGTTGTTCGCTCAGTTGACCCGTCGCTTGACAAGGAGGCAGCCCGCGTCGTGAAGTCGATGCCACGCTGGATTCCTGGTAAGCAGAATGGTGCTGCAGTACGTGTGAAATACAATGTACCTGTATCCTTCAGATTACAGTAACATGAACATGAGACTATCAACACAATTAGTTGTACTCTTTTTATCATCCCTGTTCTTCTTCTCTTGTGGGAAGAAGGACAGGGGTGGTCGTACAGACACCCGCATATCGGGAGAAATCTCGTTCTATGCTGACGAGAGTTTCAGCCCCATCATAGAGGAGCTGAGGAGACAGTTCGAGTTTGAGTTTCCACAAGCTAAGCTCGACCCTATTTACACCAATGAGATAGAGGGATTCAACCAAATCAAGGACTTGAAGACATGCTTGTTCTTTACCTCCCGTGCGTTGAAACCCAGTGAGGTCGCCTACTTGAAGACCAAGAGGCAACTTCCCGAATGCTTCCCCATTGCCTACGATGGCTTGGCATTGATTTGCAACAAGAACAATAATGACACTTGTATCAGCGTGAAAGACGTGAAGCGCATCTTCAGCGGCGAGGTCACCAATTGGAATCAAATCGTACCAGGCTCTAAGAGAGGTGAGATAGAAGTGGTTTTCGATAACAACCAATCTGCCACCTTGCACTATGTGGTGGACTCCATCCTCGATGGAAAACCCATCAACAGCCCCAACATTGTGGCATCGAAGACCAGCAAGGAGGTTATTGACTATGTGGACCAGACACCGAATGCCATCGGTGTGATTGGTTCCAATTGGCTTAATGACCGCCGAGATACCACCAACACTACTTTCAATAAGAATATCCATGTGATGTCGGTATCGTTGACAGATGATGCAAAACCTTTCAACAGCTGGAAACCATACCAGGCATACTTACTTGACGGACGTTATCCGTTTGTAAGGACCATATATGCTATCTTGGTGGATCCACAACGTGCATTGCCTTATAGCTTTGCCAACTATGTGACCAATCCCAAGGGGCAACTCATCGTCTTTAAGTCGGGCTTGCTGCCCTTCCGTGGAGACATCATCATCAAGGACGTAAAAGTTAAAAAATGATACCAACTTAAACTTTTCCTTTTTGGGTGAAGTCATAGTGGTATAGAGAGTGTAAACGGAATTATTAACAAAGTAAACAATTAACTCTATGAACACGAAGAAATATTTATTTGTAGGCATCTTTGCCTTGAGTGTCGCATTGGGTGTCAACGCCCAAAACGAAGCTTTTAGGGAGTCGCTTAAACCCATCGCCGCAGCTTTGGAAGCAGCCCCCAATGACGTGAACGCCGCCAAGGATTTGGTGAAGGCCTATAAGAAACAGTACAAGAAAGATCCCGCTGCGCTTGTTGCACTTGCTTATAGCTATTTTGGCGTGAAGAATTACACCTCCGCCATCGAGTGTGCCGACTTGGCTCTCAAGATCAACAACAAATACGGCGACGCATACGTTCTTAAAGGCGATGTTTGTTCAATGCAAGATGATGGTGGTGGTGCTGCCAGTTGGTACCAACAGGCTATGCACCAAGACCCCAAGAACCCCAACGGCTACCTTGGCTATGCCAATGTATATCGCAAACGTGACCCACAAGGTGCTGAGGATGCCATCAATCAGTTGCGTCAAGCAAATCCTGACTATCCTGTTGACGCTGAGTTAGGACACTTGATGTTCAATGCCGACAATATGGAGAAGGCATACGATTATTATTCCAAGGCAAGTATGGATAAACTCAATGAGGGTCGTTTGGCTGAGTATGCGCTTGTTGCAGGTTCAGTAAACCAAAAAGAAAACGCATTGGAGATAGCCAAGTTCGGATTAAGCAAGTTCCCCGACTCAAAGGCTTTCCTTCGCCTCGCCATCATCAATGCCGTAGGTACGGAGAAATTCGACGAAGCTGTTAATTATGCCAAGAAACTTATTGCAGCGGAAGGCGAAAACAACTCTGGTGACTTAATCTATTATGGTCAGGCATTGTCAGGACTTGGAAAATACGAGGAAGCTATTACCAAGTTTAATAAAGCCATTGAGGTAGACTCCAAGAACATCATGCCCTACCAGCATATCTCAGAGACGTATGCCAAGATGGGCGATGAGGACAAGGCCATCGAATACAGCAAGAAATATCTTGACCTTAACCCCAATGCCAAGTTGTCCGAGTACAACAAGCTCGCTGCCATCTATATGGCTAAAGTCAAGAAGGGTGATGGCGTAGAGGAGAATTATGCTAAGGCGATGCAGGTCTATGATGATGTCATTGCCAAGTACCCACAAGTGAAGGGATGGGCACTTACCCAAAAGGCCAACGAGACCTTCAAGGCTGAGATGGATGACCAAGCTCTCGAACTCTATAAGAATGTCATCAATGAGATTTCAACTTCTACCGATAGCGATGACCGTGGTTACCTAACTACCGCCTATCGTAATGTGGGCTACATCCTCTG
>JAFYZV010000007.1 GCA_017548525.1 Prevotella sp. | reverse complement strand
GTTCCCAATTTCCAGTTTGTCATTGATGCCCTTTCATCCAAGGACACGACGAGCCATAAACCGTTAGACCTTTCCATTGGCTCGTTGATTATTCGCCATGGACAAGTGAGATACAACCGCTTGGATGCCCCTCCGTCTGCCTCGGGGTTTACTGTAGACCACATCAATGCCACCGATATTAGCACACATATTATATTAAATAAGCTCACAGATGACTCGCTGAATGTGAAAGTCAAGAAACTCGCGTTCAAGGAAGAGGCGGGATTAAAAGTGATACACTTCGCATTCAAGGCTGCGGCAGGTCGCCAAGGGGCAACATTAGAGGATTTCCGCTTCCGTCTGCCCAGTTCAGAAGTATCATTGGGAACGGCAACTGCTCATTACCAGATGACACCTGACGGCACCGTGGAGATGCCATCGCTGAAGTTTGCGGGGAGTGTGGAGACCTCTGTTTTCACACCTGCTGACATCTCTTGTTTCATCCCCTCGTTACAGAATTTCAAGAATCCCGTCACCGTACATGCCGCATTCGATGGCACGTCCTCGCTCATCAATGTGCGCGATGCCATGGTCAGTTCGCCTAAAGGCACGATAGGGTTACTTGCCGATGCCACCGTTACCGACTGGATGGGTATGCCTCATTGGGAGGCAAATGTGAAGAACCTGAAGTTGAGTGAGGATGGCATCAAGTTTGTTGCTGGCAACCTTGGCAAAGATTTGGAGATTCCGACGGCGGTGACACGCCTTGGAAATGTGCATTTCGTAGGTTCCTTAGGAGGTTATGCTGGCGACCTCCATTCTAAGGGACAGCTTATGACAGGGGCTGGCGATGCCACTCTCTCGGTGAAAAAGGATGGGCAGCACATTGCTGGGCATATCGAGACGGCGGGCATTAACCTGCGCCAAGTACTTGATGATGACAAGTTTGGACAAGTCGCCACCACGTTAGACATCGACGGTGTGTTGAAAAACGGAACTCCTCCAAACATCAAGGCTAAGGGTAATGTTTCTCGATTTGACTACAATGCATATACTTATAAGAACATAGACGTGGATGGCACGTTTGACAAAGGGGTATTTGAAGGTCTGTTCGCCATCGACGACCCCAATGCCAAGATAGACTTGAGCGGACGGATGAACCTCCTTGGCAAATCGCGTTCTGCCGATGTCAACGCGAAGGTGCGTCACCTGAATCCCTCCGCTCTTGGCATTAGTGACCGTTGGCCTAAAACATCTTTCGACTTTGACCTCATGGCCAACTTCGGGGGCAATACTATCAATACTGCCAAGGGCAGTTTTGACCTCGATGATTTTATCATGACTTCTGATAACATGACCTATCAAATGGACAATCTCCATATCGAAGGGGGTAATACAAGTGAAGGTCATTTCATGCAGATGGATAGCGATTTTGGCCATCTTGACATCCAAGGGGCATACGATTATTCCACCTTGGCGCAGAGCATCACCAATTTGATTGGCAATAAGTTGCCCACCTTGCCAGGACTTCCTGCACGGACGAAGGCTCAGAACAACAACTTTACCATCAATGCCACGTTGACCCGCAGCGACTGGTTGCAAAATCTATTGGGAATTCCACTCTCCCTCCATGCTCCTATGCACCTCGAAGGAACCATGAGTGACCGTGAACATCGGTTGGACATGACTGCAAAGGTGGATGGTTTTGTTTATGATGGCGACCTGTTTGAGAATCTCCGTGTATCTGTAGCCACCCCCAATGACACCCTTCGTGCCACAGCCCACATCGACAAGGTGGGCGAGAATGGCAACCGCTTGTCGCTGAATGTGTTGGCAGATGCTGTGGATAACACCCTGTCTACCCTCATCGATTTCAACAACACTCAAGGAAAGAGTCCCATACGTGGCCAATTAGATGTAGATGCCAACTTCTTCACCAATCCCGAAGGAATCAACGTGGCGCATGTAGACGTACATCCTTCACAGATTATGATAGGTGACACCTTGTGGGAGGTGCATCCCAGTAATGTGGTGTATCGGAAAAACGCATTGATGGTGGATCACTTTGCCGTTCAGCATGACCGCCAGCATATCATCATAGATGGGTTGGCAACGGAAAATATGACTGACACGTTATTTGTTGACCTCAAGGATGTGGACGTGAGTTATATTCTCAACCTTGTGGATTTCCACTCCGTGGAGTTCAGCGGGTTGGCAACAGGCAAGGCCTTTGTCGCCCATGCATTTGGCAAGCCAGATGCTGCTGCCCATCTCATAGTGAACGATTTTCGGTTTGAAAATGGGCGCATGGGAGTACTTACCGCCGATGCGTTCCTCAATAACGATGAACAACAGATTGACATTGATGCCATTGCCAACGACGGGGAAGGGGTATTCACCGCCGTAGAGGGCTATGTCTCGCCGCAAAAGGACTATATTGACCTGATGATTTCACCCCACCACACGCGGATGGAGTTTCTTGAGAGCTTCTGTGGTAGCTTCATGAAAGACGTGGAGGCGCGTGGAAGTGGAGACTTACAACTCTATGGCGATCTTGATAGCATTAACTTGATTGGGCAAGCAGTGGTTGATGGCAATCTAACCATCACCCCGTTGAACACCACCTACACCCTCAAAAATGATACCATTACATTAATTCCCAACGAGATAGTGTTCCAAGGAGACACTATTTATGACAGGGACGGACATTCCGGAATATTGACTGGAAGTCTCTATCATGACTATCTGACCAACCTCTCCTATGATGTCAACGTAAATGCCAACCGGCTTCTTGCCTACGATTTCACCGACTTTGGCGACGATACCTTCTGCGGCACAGTGTATGGCACGGGTAATTGTCGAATTCAAGGAAAGAGTGGGGAAGTAATCATGGATGTTGATGTCACGCCTAACCAAGGGTCGCAGATTGTCTATAATGTCGCATCACCCGATGCCATTAGCAACCAAGAGTTCATTCGTTGGGTAGACCGTGGCGACACCTTAAACTTGTCTGCCTCTTCCTTTGCAGTCGTCAACAAGAATGGAGAGCGATCAGAGGATGACAATTATTCCATTCCCACTGACATACATATCAATTTCAATATTACGGCAACACCCGAGGCTACCCTCAAACTCATCATGGACCAGCAAAGTGGCGACTATATCACCTTGAATGGGACAGGAGGAATCCGTGCTACATATTATAATAAAGGTAGCTTTGAAATGTATGGGAATTACCTCGTTGAGGGAGGCGTGTACAAATTGACCATCCAAAATGTCATCAAAAAAGAGTTCCAGTTCCAGCCAGGGGGCATAATCGCCTTTGGTGGAGATCCCTATCAAGCCGACCTTAATCTGAAGGCATTGTACACCGTCAATAGCGTGAGTCTTTCCGACTTGAGCATTGGCAAAAGCTTTTCGAGCAATAACATCCGTGTGGATTGCTTGATGAACATCATGGGGACACCCAACGCGCCGAGCGTGGAGTTTGATTTAGACATGCCCACGGTGGGTAATGATGCCAAGCAGATGATTTATAGCATCATCAATAGTGGCGAGGAACGCAACCAACAAGTGCTTTACCTCCTTACCATTGGACGCTTCTACAACCAAGATGCCAACAATGCGGCATCGGAAAGCACGGGTCCGTATAGCCAGACCACGCTCGCTATGCAGAGCTTATTGAGCGGAACGATTAGCCAACAGTTGAACAATGTGTTGAGTAGCGTCATCAAGAACAACAACTGGAATTTTGGTGCGAACATCTCGCCAGGGGATGAGGGTTTCAACAATGCGGAATACGAAGGATTGCTGAGTGGACGGTTGTTGAACAATAGGCTATTGATCAACGGACAGTTTGGTTATCGTGACAACGTGAATGCCACCAGCTCATTCATTGGCGATTTCGACATTCGCTACCTCCTTTATCCCAATGGAAACCTTGCCATTAATGTTTACAACCAAACCAATGATCGATATTTCACTCGAAACAGTCTCACCACCCAAGGCTTGGGCTTAATTATGAAGAAAGATTTTAATGGGTTGAGTGACTTGTTTGGCAGCAGAAAGAAGAAGAAATCGGATAAAAAGAAGTAATTTGGTTAAAAAAACGTAAATCATTTTTCGTTTCTTTTGACAAATTTTCCACATCTAAATTAATAATGTATATTTGCAGCCACTTTGGCTGAATGAGCCTAAGTTGTAGTAATTCACATAAAGTCTAACTTTATTAGTACAAACATTTTTAATTAATTAACATGTCAAACTTAAAAAACGTTGAACCATTGGCAGACTTCAATTGGGAAGAGTTTGAGAATGGTACAATCGCAACGGTAAGCCACGAGGATTTGGAAAAGGCTTACGACGAAACACTTAACAAAGTAGCAGACCATCAAGTCGTTGACGGAAAAGTCATTTCCGTAGACAAAAAAGAGGTCATTGTCAACATCGGTTACAAGAGCGATGGCGTCATCGCAGCATCGGAATTTCGCTACAATCCCGACTTGAAAGTAGGCGATACCGTGGAGGTATATGTCGAAAACCAAGAGGACAAGAAAGGTCAGTTGGTTCTTTCACACAAGAAAGCCCGCTTGAGCAAGAGCTGGGATCGCGTGAATGCTGCCCTTGATAATGGTGAAATCGTACAGGGATTTATCAAGTGCCGCACTAAAGGTGGTATGATAGTGGATGTATTTGGCATTGAGGCATTCTTGCCAGGTAGCCAAATCGATGTCCATCCAATACGTGACTACGACGTATTCGTAGGCAAGACGATGGAATTCAAGATTGTCAAGATCAACCAAGAGTTCCGTAATGTCGTCGTTTCCCACAAGGCCCTCATTGAGGCTGAGTTGGAAGCACAGAAGAAAGAGATTATTTCCAAGCTCGAGAAGGGTCAGATCCTTGAGGGAACAGTCAAGAACATCACCAGCTATGGCGTGTTTGTTGACCTCGGAGGTGTGGACGGACTCGTGCATATCACAGACCTTTCATGGGGTCGCGTTAGTGATCCTCATGAGGTGGTTGCCCTTGACCAGAAGATTAATGTGGTTATCCTCGACTTCGACGATGAGAAGAAGCGCATTGCCCTCGGCTTGAAGCAACTTACACCACATCCATGGGATGCCCTTGATGCCGATTTGAAGGTGGGCGACCATGTGAAAGGTAAGGTTGTCGTTATCGCTGATTATGGCGCATTCGTGGAGATTGCCCCAGGCGTAGAGGGATTGATTCACGTGAGCGAAATGTCTTGGAGCCAGCATCTGCGTTCCGCACAAGAGTTCATGCACGTTGGCGACGAGGTGGAGGCTGTGATTCTCACCCTCGACCGCGACGAGCGCAAGATGTCTCTCGGTATCAAGCAACTCAAGGACGACCCATGGGAGAACATCGAAGCCAAATATCCCGTTGGCAGTAAGCATATTGCAAAGGTTCGCAACTTTACGAACTTCGGCATCTTTGTGGAACTTGAGGAAGGTGTTGACGGCTTGATTCACATCAGCGACCTCTCTTGGACCAAGAAGGTGAAACATCCTTCAGAGTTCACACAGCAAGGTGCTGAGATTGAGGTGATTGTTTTGGAGATTGACAAGGAGAACCGCCGCCTGTCGCTTGGTCACAAGCAATTGGAAGAGAATCCTTGGGACACCTACGAGACACTCTACACTCCTGGCAGCGTACACACGGGAAAGATTACCGAAATGATGGATAAGGGTGCCGTGATTACCCTCAACGAGGGTGGCGAAGGCTTTGCTACACCGAAGCACCTTGTCCATGAAGATGGCTCACAGGCACAACTGGGTGAGGAACTTGAGTTCAAGGTAATCGAATTTGTAAAGGACACAAAGCGCATCATCCTTTCGCATAGCCGAACGTTTGAAGAGGCCAAAGAGGAGAAGAAAGCCGCTCCACGCAAACATGCAGCCAAGAAGGAAGAGGCACCCGCTGTGAACAATGTGGCAGCAGGAACAACCCTTGGCGACATTGATGCCCTTGCAGAATTGAAGGCCAAATTGGACAAAGGCGAGTAAAAATCCATTTTTCCAAGGATAATTAGCAGAAGACCCGCATTTTTTGCGGGTCTTTTTTGTGTGTTAGAAAAATTATTACTACCTTTGCAGCCGTTAATTATCGAGCGTTACAGTTCTTGAAACGTCTCTTTTTTTCAATTAATTTTTTATTTAATGTATAGCAAAGACGAACTAATATCGAAAGATATTGCCGCATTAAGGGTTATTGCCAATGAAATGGGTGCGGAATATCCTGCCGACCCAACACAAGAAGAAGTTATTTATGCCATTTTAGACACGCAAGCAATTATCAAGGGAAGTGAAAGTCCCTTGGTCATTCCTAAGCGTCGTAGGTCTCGGATTGCAAAGAAAGAACCCGATAAAGTCTATTCTGTAAAAGGTAAGGAGGGAGAGAACCTCGATACCAAAAAGGCCAAGAAAGCCAATGAACAACCATCGTTGTTCAAAGAAGACATAGGGGGAGAAAATTCCACAGCCCCCTCGACGGATGGCGAAGGGACAACCGCTGAAGCCCCTGCCCCTAAGAAGAGAGGACGTAAGCCTAAGAAAGTTGTGGAGCAAGAACCGACATTGATGCCGCAAGAAGCCCCTCAAGAGGATGAATCTCAGACGTTGCCCATGGAAGAAATGGTAGAGACGGTTGTTGCTGACGAGACTCCATTGACTAATACTGATGCCATGGTGGAGGAGTCGTCTGTCCCTGAGGAGCAATTTGCCAATCGTCAAGATGACGAGGAAGACGAAAACAGTGGAAACCTAATAGAGCAACTTCAGGCGAAGATGAATGCCCATAACGAGTCTGCTAAGGAACGGGCAAATGATTATACTGATGAGGTATGGGAGGGAGACCCCAACGATGGTACCGATTTTATCACTATCGTTGACTTGCCGATAGAGGATCAAGGAGCAGTACCCAATTACGATATGTTCGACAATCCCACTGTGTTGGTGCCACAAGAGCAAGTGCCATACACTCAGGTTCCTGCTAATGACAGCGTGGCTCAATATGACTTTGACGACATCATTCAGGCCAATGGCGTTCTCGAAATCATGCCCGATGGCTATGGTTTCCTCCGCTCCAGCGATTATAACTACCTCTCGTCGCCCGACGATGTGTATATAGCCAACAACTTAATCAAGCGTTATGGGTTGAAGACGGGCGATGTTGTGTTGTGCCATGTGCGTCCCCCACGCGATGGCGAGAAATATTTCCCGCTGACCAGTATCGAGAAAATCAATGGCAGAGACCCCATGGATGTGCGCGACCGTATTCCTTTCGAGCATCTTACACCATTGTTCCCTGACGAGAAATACACACTCTGCGGAGACCCACGTACCACGAACCTATCCACACGTATCGTGGACTTGTTTTCGCCCATCGGCAAGGGACAACGTGCATTGATTGTGGCACAGCCCAAGACGGGTAAGACTATCCTTATGAAAGACATTGCCAATGCTATCGCCGCCAACCATCCCGAAGCTTACTTGATGATGCTACTCATTGACGAGCGCCCCGAAGAAGTGACGGATATGGCTCGTACGGTCAATGCCGAGGTGATAGCCTCTACTTTCGATGAACCAGCAGAGCGGCATGTCAAAATTGCTGGCATCGTGTTGGAAAAGGCTAAGCGCATGGTGGAGTGTGGTCACGATGTGGTAATTTTCCTTGATTCCATCACCCGTTTGGCACGGGCATACAATACGGTTGCCCCCGCATCGGGTAAGGTGCTGACTGGTGGTGTTGATGCCAATGCCCTACAAAAGCCCAAGCGTTTCTTCGGAGCGGCACGTAACATTGAAGGTGGAGGGTCGCTGACTATCATTGCGACGGCATTGATTGACACTGGAAGCAAGATGGATGAAGTGATTTTTGAGGAGTTCAAGGGTACGGGCAATATGGAGTTGCAACTCGACCGCGCCCTTTCCAACAAACGAATCTTCCCATCTGTCAACCTTGTGGCATCCAGTACACGTCGCGACGACCTTCTTCAAGACAAGACGACGCTCGACCGTATGTGGATTCTCCGCAAATATATTGCCGACATGAACCCCATGGAGGCAATGAACACCATCCACGAGCGAATGGCTCGCACTATCAGCAACGAGGAGTTCCTTATGTCAATGAACTCTTGACCAAGGTAAAAACGATTGTTTTTGCCCCAAGTTATAAAACCTTTTGCCTATCGCCGCATATCCTTTTGGCTATAGGCAAAAGGTTTTAATATGAATTGACCATAGTTTTATCACATGCAGAAGCGTCTTTTGCATTTGGTATATGTGGCAAATATCATACATGAATGGTATGTTTGTTGTAGGTGAATGCTGAAAATAAAAGAAATAATTGGTATTTTCAATATAAATATGTACCTTTGCAGAAAATATGTCGGGCGATAGCCAAAGATGATAATTCACAATATTAACATACAAATCAGCAATGAAGAAGTACAATTTTAATGCAGGTCCTTCAATGCTTCCACGCGAAGTAATTGAGAATACTGCCCAACAGATTTTGGATTTCAATGGAACAGGTCTCTCTCTGATGGAAATCAGCCATCGCGCCAAGTATTTCCAACCAGTTGTGGATGAGGCAGAGGCTTTGATTAAGGAATTGCTTGACGTTCCCGAAGGATATTCTGTGATATTCCTCGGTGGTGGTGCGTCGTTGCAGTTCACACAAGTGCCAGCCAACTTCCTGATTAAGAAAGCCGCATACCTGAATACGGGAACATGGGCCAATAAAGCAGAGAAGGAGGCGAAACTTTATGGCGAAGTGGTAGAGGTTGCCTCTTCCAAGGATGCCAATTACACGTTTATCCCCAAGGGATTTGAGGTACCCACCGACGCAGACTATTTGCATATCACGACCAATAACACAATCTATGGTACCGAAATTCGCGAGGATCTCGATGTTCCCGTGCCTCTGATTGCTGATATGTCGTCTGATATCATGAGCCGTCCCGTGGATGTGAGTAAATATGATGTCATCTATGCCGGCGCACAGAAGAACATGTCGATGGCGGGGGTGACAGTTATTATCCTCAAGACTGACAAATTGGGCAAGGCACCACGTCAATTGCCAACGATGCTCAACTATATCACACACGTGGAGAAGGGTTCGATGTTCAACACACCACCCGTTGTCCCCATTTATTCCTTGTTGGAAACCATGCGTTGGGTGAAGAAGAACGGTGGTGTTGAGGCAATGGATCGTCTTGCCAAGCAACGTGCGGAGATTGTTTATGGTGAGATTGACCGCAACAAGCTCTTCAAGGGAACGGTGGCAGAGGAAGACCGCTCGCTCATGAACATCTGTTTTGTGATGAACGAGGAATATGCTGAATTGGAGAAACCATTCTTCGACTTCGCTACGGAGCGTGGTATGGTGGGTGTGAAAGGTCATCGTTCTGTTGGTGGTTTCCGTGCAAGTTGCTATAATGCACAAACCATCGAAGGTGTGAATGCTTTAGTTCAGGCAATGAAGGATTTTGAGGCACAACATTAATATCATTGAATTGTAGGGGCGGATTTGCATATCCGCCCGTTAGTTTGCGGGTTTGTCAGTCCCTACACAAATCATTATTCAATCATGAAAGTATTAGTTGCAACAGAAAAACCATTTGCAGCCGCCGCTGTGGAGGGTATTCGTAAGGAAGTGGAAGCAGCAGGTAATGAATTAGCTCTGCTGGAGAAATATACAGAAAAAGCACAATTGTTGGATGCGGTGAAAGATGCAGACGCACTTATCATTCGTTCTGATATAGTTGACGCTGAAGTTCTTGACGCTGCCAAACAATTGAAGATTGTGGTTCGTGCTGGTGCTGGTTATGATAATATTGACCTTGCTGCAGCTACTGCTCACAACGTTGTAGCAGAGAACACGCCGGGACAGAATGCTAATGCTGTGGCAGAACTCGTATTCGGTTTGCTCGTGATGGCCGTTCGTGGATTCTATAACGGAAAGTCGGGTTCAGAACTTCTTGGCAAAAAACTTGGTATTCTTGCCTTTGGTAATGTTGGTCGTAATGTGGCACGTATCGCTAAGGGCTTTGGCATGGATGTTTATGCGTATGATGCCTATTGCCCTGCTGAGGCGATTGAGGCTGCTGGTGTACATGCCGTTGCCAATCAAAATGAGCTTTTCAAGACCTGTGATGTAGTTTCTCTTCATATTCCCGCTACTCCTGAGACAAAGGAAAGCATCAATTATGCCGTGGTAGGACAGATGAAGAAGGGTGGTATTCTCGTTAATACTGCTCGTAAGGAAGTTATCAACGAACCCGAACTCATCAAGTTGATGACAGAACGGGAAGACTTGAAGTTTGTCACAGATATCAAGCCCGATGCCGATGCAGATTTCCAGAAATTTGAGGGACGCTATTTCTCTACCCTTAAGAAGATGGGTGCACAGACGGCAGAGGCGAACATCAATGCTGGTATTGCCGCCGCTAAGCAAATCAATGCTTTCTTCAAGGATGGAGACACCAAGTTCCAAGTAAACAAATAAAAGTTCATTTATGGAGAAATGTCCCAAACCAAGCATGACAATGGTTTGGGACATTTCTACCTTTTTTCATCAGAGTAATTTACTACATTTGCATCTATTTTACTTCAACTTTCTAAATACATAAAACAACAGACAGATGGCAATTATAAAACCATTCAAAGGAATACGTCCACCGAGAGATTTGGTGGAGAAAGTGGAGTGTCGCCCGTATGATGTTCTCGACTCCGAGGAGGCTCGTGCCGAGGCTGGCGACAATGAGATGAGCCTATATCGTATCATCAAACCAGAAATAAACTTTGAACCAGGGACGAGTGAATACGACCCTCGTGTGTATGAGAAGGCCGCTGAAAACTTCCAGATGTTCCAAGACAAGGGCTGGCTTGTGCAGGATGATGCCCCACATTATTATATTTATGCACAGACGATGAACGGCAAGACGCAGTATGGTTTGGTAGTGGGCGCATACGTCAATGACTACTTGACGGGTGTCATTAAGAAACATGAGTTGACACGCCGCGACAAAGAGGAAGATCGCATGAAACATGTGCGGGTGAACAATGCCAACATAGAACCAGTGTTCTTTGCCTATCCCGACAATGAAGTGCTTGATGCGTTGATTATGCGGTATGCAAAGACCGAACCCGAATACGATTTCATAGCTCCCATTGATGGTTTCCGCCATCAGTTCTGGGTCATATCCAATGAGGCTGACATCGCTACCATTACGGAGGAGTTTGCCAAGATGCCAAGCCTATACATTGCCGACGGCCATCACCGCTCTGCCGCTGCCGCATTGGTTGGTGCGGAGAAACAGAAAGCCAACCCTAACCACAAGGGAGATGAGGAATATAATTATTTCATGGCAGTATGTTTCCAGGCATCGCAGTTGACCATATTGGATTACAACCGTGTAGTGAAAGACTTGAATGGACTCTCATCTGAGGAATTCTTGGCTGCCTTGCAGGTCAACTTTATGGTTGAGGAAAAAGGAACAGACATTTATAAGCCCACCAAGTTGCATGAGTTCTCGCTCTATCTCGATGGACATTGGTATTGCCTGAATGCCAAGGATGGCACATACGACAACAATGACCCCATCGGTGTGCTTGATGTAGACATCTCTTCGCGGTTGATTCTCGATGAGATACTGAACATCAAGGACTTGCGCTCAAGCGACCGCATCGACTTCGTGGGAGGTTTGCGTGGTTTAGGTGAATTGAAACGTCGTGTCGATAGTGGTGAGATGCGAGCCGCTTTGGCACTTTATCCCGTTTCCATGCAACAGATTATGGATATTGCTGACAGCGGCAAGATCATGCCACCTAAGGCAACATGGTTTGAACCCAAGTTGAGGAGCGGGCTTGTCATTCACAAATTGTCATAATCTTTGTCACATTGACAGACATCTATCAGACCATCAGCGAAAAAGTTGGCGAGGGGTATTATACGGAAAAGCGTAGTAAATTCCTCGCCTTTGCCCATCATGTCACCACCGTTGACGAGGTGAAAGGTCTTATTGCGGAGTATCGTAAGAAATATTATGATGCCCGACATGTGTGCTATGCCTACATGCTGGGAGCAGAAAGGGCAGACTTCCGAGCCAATGACGATGGTGAGCCGTCGAGTACGGCGGGAAAGCCTATCCTTGGACAAATCAATTCCCATGAGTTGTCGGACATCCTCATCGTGGTGGTACGCTATTATGGAGGTGTGAACTTGGGGACGAGTGGTTTGATAGTTGCCTATCGGTCGGCTGCCGCAGATGCCATTGCCCATTGCGAAATCGTAGAACAGCAAGTGGAAGAAATTGTGTCATTTGATTTCCCATATATCATGATGAACGATGTGATGCGCATTGTCAAGGAGATGTCACCCCGCATCGTATCTCAAGAATACGACAACACCTGCACGATCAAACTATCCATACGGCAGTCGGAGGCAGAACGATTGCGGACGAGGTTACAGAACTTGTCTTTTTCATGATGTTGTAAAATGTGAAATCTTCCGTCGTTTTGACTAAAAGATTTGGTTGTTACAAGAAATAATCGTACTTTTGTAGACATGAAAGAAATCGTTAGACATATAGAAATTTTGTTGCTGGGCAACGATTGCGTGATAGTTCCTGGCTTCGGAGGCTTTGTGGCGCAACGTCTTCCCGCTCATTACGATGAGGGAGAAAGATTGTTTTTCCCACCATTCAGGGCCATTGGCTTCAATCCTCAGTTGAAGATGAATGACTCCCTACTCGTACAGTCATACGCCGATGCACATGACATGAGTTATCCAGATGCTCTCCATTGCATCGAGAAAGAGGTGGATGACTTGAAACGTCAGCTCCATGATGAAGGCTACTATGAGATGCAGGGAATCGGCACATTGACACTCAATGTCGATGGGAATGTGATATTCGAGCCATTTGCGGCAGGTGTCCTTACCCCAGAGTATTATGGGTTGGATTCGTATGAGATAGATATACTCAATCATGAAGTGGGGGAGACGGCATCTGTTGTCAGTTTGTCGGACAATAACACCATTCCTCTCATTGAGGAAAACCAAGGGGGCAGACGTTTCCTTCGTGTTAAGATGAATTGGGTGCGCAATGCTGCCGTGGCATGTGCCATTGGTTTCGCATTCTTCATGTTGCCACAAATGCAATCGGATAGCAACGATGTCCTCCGTGTCAATACGGGCTTGTTGTCGAGGGTTATGCCAAAGGACATTGTGAATGGCTTTCCTTCCACGACGGTCAATGGCCAAGAAAGTATGCAAGACAGGGTAGGGGTGTTGCTACCGTCAATGGTGAGAGAGAATACGGCATCGCTCTTCTTGTCGCAAGAGACAGCCAAACCTTTCTATTCCATCGTCTTGGCAAGCCATGTCACGGTGGAGAATGCTATGGAATTCGTGAGAGCCTTGCAGGCACAAGGATATGAAGATGTCAAGGTGTTGTCTAAAGGGAGCGTGAAAGTGCTCTATGGACGATTTGATAATCAGGATGAGGCTTATCGAGTATTGAGACCCCTCAAGGCAAAGGACATGAATTTCACCGATGCTTGGGTGATGGAAGTTAAATGAGATGAAGAGAGTCCGTTGTCCCAAGTGTGACCATTTTATCATTTTTGACGAGACCAAATACCAAAGCGGACAATGCTTGGTGTTTCAGTGTACGGAATGTGGCAAGAAATTTGGCATTCGCATCGGCGTTTCAAAACTCCATAACACCCAAAAGGATGAAAATCCAGACGAGTCGTTGGCAGATGCCAAGTATGGTTCCATCATTGTCATCGAGAATGTATTTCAGTATAAGCAGGTCTTTCCCTTGAAAATGGGTAACAATATCATTGGAAAGTACATGAAAGGTGATGTGGTAGACTGCCCTATTGAGACGGTGGATCCCAGCATCGACCCACACCATTGTTGCATTCAGGTGAGCAGAGACAAGAAAGGACGATTAAGATACATGCTGTCAGACGGTCCAAGCAACACGGGGACTTTCGTGGATAATGACATCCTTGGAGACAGGGAGCGACGGTTAATTGAAGATGGTGCCGTCTTTTCAATTGGGGCATCAAGTGTTATCTTACGTGGAGAAGAATCATGAATAACTTAAATATGATGAAGAAACTATTATTTTTGTTGGTATGTGGCATCGCCATGGTGTCATGTCATGAAAATTTGGAGCAGCGGGCAGCCCGCCAAGCCAAGGAGTTCACACAGAAGAATTGCCCCTCTGCCATCAGGGACAATGTACGCACGGATAGCATGACGTATGACGAGGCAACGCGTACCATTATTTATAATTATACGCTTTTCAATGAGTTGGACGATTCTTCCAACATCAAGGCACAAGAGGCAAAACTGATTGAGGGATTGCAGAAAGCCCTTACTCGCGACATTTCGATGAAGACTTACAAGGATGCAGGGTTTAACATTCGGTATGTCTACCATTCCAACGAGAAACCACAATTGATTCTTTTGCAAAAAACATTTACTCCTGAAGAGTATCAATAAATCCTCTTTTAGGGAGACAATTGCCTATAATAGGCAAAAAAGTCAAACAAATGTTTGGTAGAGTCAAAATAGTTTGCTACCTTTGCATCCGCTAACGAGAAAGATTATCACAAGGTGCGTTAGTTCAGCCTGGTTAGAATGCCTGCCTGTCACGCAGGAGGTCACGGGTTCGAGTCCCGTACGCACCGCCAGAAATCACTCGAAAGCACGAAGAGGTGCGTTAGTTCAGCCTGGTTAGAATGCCTGCCTGTCACGCAGGAGGTCACGGGTTCGAGTCCCGTACGCACCGCAAGGAAGCCTCTCAAAGGAGGCTTTTTTGCTTTTAATAGGTCTATTGATTTGATGGGTCTTGTATACTTGATGTAACGAATAATAAACATTATTTATCTTTGTGATACATAAATCACAAGAATAAACACTTTATTGGTTGATTTTTCTTATTTTTGCATGTACATTCCTGATGAGAGAAAACAAACAAATACATTAGATAACATGAACAAACTTATTATCAACGTGGCATTCCTGTTGTGCGTAGGTCAAGCTATTGCCCAAACAGGCACGGAATGGGATGATCCCCTGATTACGCATGTCAATCGCGAAACGGCACATACGGTCAGTATTCCGATGGCTTCAGAGGCGGATGTGGCTAAAAACGACATGAATGCTTCGCCTTACTTTCAATCGCTCGATGGCAAGTGGAAGTTCCTGTGGGTCAACATGCCTTCAAAGGCCGTGTCTTCCATGTGTGCCAAAGAGTATAACGACGCGGCATGGACTGATATTGATGTGCCGTCAAGTTGGCAGGTGTGGGGTGTCCAGCATGGCAAGTCATGGGATAAACCGCTCTATTGCAACGTGGCATATCCTTTCTCTTACAACGAACAGACATTCAGCGTGATGGCAGATCGCCCAGGTTGGTTCACATACAATAGTTCCATGCCCAATCCCGTTGGCACCTATCGTCGCTCATTCACCATTCCCAATGACTGGGCTGGACGTGATGTCTATGTGCGTTTCAACGGTGTGGGACATGGCTACTATCTTTGGGTGAATGGCCAGCGCGTCGGATATAGTGAAGACTCTTATTTGCCTTCGGAGTTCAATATCACATCCTATCTTGTGGAAGGGGAGAACACGATGGCCCTGCAAGTCTATCGCTTTACCAGCGGCTCATTCTTGGAATGCCAGGACTATTGGCGTCTGACAGGTATTCAACGCCATTGTTTCCTTTGGGCTGCACCGAAAAGCCAGATATGTGATTACTTTTTCACCACCGATCTTGACGCGAGCTATACCAATGCGAAAGCCAACGTGAAGGTCACGCTCACGAATGTTGATGCCGTTAGTGGCGGAACGGTTGAGGTTCGATTGATGGGTGATGGAAATGCCATTGCATCCATTTCAAAACCAGCTTCTGCCGAACTATCAATGGATATGGATGTGACTAATCCACGCAAGTGGAGTGCTGAAGAGCCTAATCTCTACGACCTTGTGTTGGTGTTGAAAGATGCACAGGGTCACATTGTTGACATTCGCGGTAGTAAGGTGGGCTTCCGTGAGGTTGCCATTCGTTCTGATGGTGCATTGACCATCAACGGCAAACGCATGGTCTTTCATGGTGTCAACCGTCATGACTTCAGTCCCGTAAATGGTCGGGCGATTTCTGATGAGGAGATGGAGGAGGACATCAAGACGATGAAACGACTCAATATCAATGCCGTGCGCACATCCCACTATCCCAATGACCCCGTGTTCTATGACCTATGCGATAAGTATGGCCTCTACGTGTTGGCAGAGGCGAATGTGGAATGTCATGCCAATATGCGCCTCTCCTCTGAGGAGAAGTTTCGTCAGGCGATGGTCGAGCGTTCCGAGAACCATGTGCGTTGGATGCGCAATCATGCTTGCATCTTCATGTGGTCATTTGGTAATGAGTCGGGTAATGGCGATAACTTCAAATATGTGGCACAGGCGATTAAGACACTTGACAAAACCCGTCCTACACACTACGAGGGGAATAGTGACTACGCCGATGTGAGCAGCACGATGTATGGCAGCTATGAAACTATCCAGCGGATTGGGTCTTCGCGACAGGGAAAGACAGGGGAGAAACCACATATCCAATGCGAGAACAGCCATTCGATGGGCAATTCGATGGGCAATGTGCGAGAGATGTTCGACCTCTATGAGAAATATACTTGCTTGACGGGTGAGTTTATTTGGGATTTCAAGGACCAGGGACTGCTTACCAAGAGCAGCACGGGCAAGGAGTATTGGGCTTACGGTGGCGATTTTGGTGATGTGCCCAACCATGGTAACTTCTGCATCAACGGATTGGTGCGCCCAGATTGGTCGTTGACAGCCAAGTCGTACAACACGAAGAAAGTTTACCAACCCTTGGAGTTCAAGGCTGTAAAGGGCAGTTCTACACAATTCCGTTTGAAAAACAAGATGGCTTTCCTTCCCAGTACGACATACGATATGCAATATGAGTTGATGGATGAGGAGGGAAACATTTTGGCTACAGTCCCCATCACCAAGGAGGTGGCGGCAGGTGATAGTGCGTTGGTTTCCATAGACCTTACGGCTCTCTCCTCCGTCGATGCCTCTCAAGAGGCTTTCATCCATTTCATTGCCAAGCAGAAAGCGGCTACCCTTTGGGCTGATGCTGGCTATGTGGTGGCAGAGGAGAAACTTCCCGTGAAGACAGCAACCAAACCGATGTACGATCCCCAAACACTCTTGGAATGTGACCCGTTCACCGTATCGAATGGTTCATCTGTTGTTACACTTACCAATTCCCGTTTTAAGATTACATTCAACAAGACACAAGGAACACTCACGGGATATGTTTGTGATGGTGTACAAATGATGAGCAAGCCCTTGTTGCTCAATGCTTTCCGTTTGCCAACCGACAACGATGGTAACCAGAGTTCCTCTTGGGACAATATGGGATTACGCAAGCTCACCGTGAAAGGAACAGGTTGTGAGGTTATCGAAGAGGAAAGATACACCGTTGTTAATCTCAACAGCACTTACACGGGACAGAATGGTACTGC
>JAFYZV010000063.1 GCA_017548525.1 Prevotella sp. | reverse complement strand
GTTCAAGGAGTTCAGACATTAGTTTTCCTATCAAACAATCACTATTGTCTGAACTCCTGAACTCCTTGAACTCCTATACTCCTTCATTCTTCGTTCTTCGTTCTTCCTAAATATTTACTCAAAGTCTTTCACCAAGTCGCTCACGGGTTCCTCGGGACTCCTTGTCACGGCAATGCGCCCACTACGGGTATATTGCAGGAGGCAATCATATTCATTGAGTTTCTCAAAGAGTGACGCAATATCCTCGGTAAGACCAGCGAGCAACACGGTGCTATACGTCGGGTTCACCTCCATCATCCGTGCGTCGTGCTTACGGATGGTTCGGGAGACCTCGGGATTGTGCAACAATACGGGCGTGGCAATCTTGAACAACGCTATCTCATGGATGAAAAGCTGCTCATCGGTGTAATAGCTTGCCTTCACCACGTCAATTTTCTTCTCTATCTGCTTGGTAATCTTGATGATTTGCTCCTCATCGCTCCAAGCCGTGATGGTATATTTGTGGATGTCCTTGATACTCGATGCCGACACATTGAGGCTTTCGATATTCACTTGTCGTCGTGTGAAGACCGCCGTGATTTGGTTCAATATACCCGCTATGTTCTCCGAATATACCAATAAAGTGTATAGTTTCTTATTCTCCATATCATTCATGTTCTACTTTCACCATTCTGCTTCCAACGACATCTCATCCACATTCCTGCCAGGGACCGTCATGGGCAACAAGTCTTCCTCATTCTTCACGGCACATTCCAAGAGGAACGGGCCGTCGGTGGCCAGCATTTCCTTCACCTTGTCTTGCAAATCGGCACGGTCTATCGCCACGGCATACGGGATGTGGTAACCCTTGGCAATCAATTCATAGTGGGGATTCATCATATCGGTGAACGAATGACGGTGTTCGTAATACAAGTCTTGCCATTGGCGCACGTTGCCCAAATAATTGTTGTTGAGCAAAATCATCTTCACGGGAGCCCGTTGTTCCATAATCGTTCCCAATTCCTGGATGCTCATCTGGAACCCACCATCGCCCGTGAACAAACAGACGGTACGGTTAGGTGCGCCAAACGTGGCACCTATGGCGGCGGGAAGTCCAAAGCCCATCGTGCCAAGCCCACCACTGGTGACGATGGAACGTTTCCTCAAATACTTGAAATAGCGAGACGAGAACATCTGGTTCAAGCCCACATCGTTGACAAGCACCGCCTCGCCCTTCGTGGCTTGTGCCACGGCATTCACCACCTCGCCCATGAGCAATGGGCCTTCCGTGGGATGGAGGCAGGGCTTAATCACTTTTTCTATCTCCAATTGGCGATATGGCTCAAAAGAATTTATCCATTCCCGATGGTTTTTCTTGCGCAACAAACGGGTGATGGCGGGTAGCGACATCTTGCAATCGCCCACCACGGCAACATCGGTCTTGATATTCTTGTCTATCTCTGCTCGGTCAATATCCAAGTGGATGATTTTCGCTTGTTGGGCATACGTCGATGGCTTACCTGTCACGCGATCGCTGAAGCGCATACCGATAGCTATCAAGACGTCACACTCCTGTGTTTTCACATTGGGCGAAAAACTACCGTGCATTCCCAACATGCCCTTGTTCAATGGGTGGTCGCTCGACAAGGCTGACAAACCCAACAAGGTGCAAGCGGCGGGGATGTCTGCTTTCTCCAAGAACTCAAGCAATTCGTTATGGGCACCACCAAGTTCCACACCTTGCCCCACCAATGCCAAAGGACGCTCGGCATTGTTGATGAGGTTTGCGGCGGCCTCCACGGCGGCATTATCCAACTCGGGATAAGGTCGATAACTACGCACACTCGTCACGCTGACGGGATTCCATTCACATGTCTGCATCTGTGCATTCTTGGGGAAGTCAAGCACAACGGGACCTGGTCTTCCACTCCTTGCAATATAAAATGCACGGCTCACCGCCCATGCCACATCCTCGGGACGACGTATCTGGTAACTCCATTTCGAAATAGGCTGGGCGACACCTACCAAGTCCACCTCCTGAAATGCATCGGTACCCAATGCCGCCGTACTCACCTGACCACAGATGACGACGATGGGCGTAGAGTCCATCATGGCATCTGCCACGCCCGTGAGGGTGTTGGTGGCACCTGGACCGCTCGTTACGATACATACGCCTACATCACCACTCACCCGCGCATAACCCTCTGCGGCATGTGCGGCGGCTTGTTCGTGGCGTACAAGGATATGGTCGAATTGTTTTCCCTCGCCTCTCGTATAATGATACAATGCGTCAAACACGGGCATAATGGCTCCTCCTGGATAGCCAAAGATGGTTTTCACCCCTTCATTCACCAATGAGCGCATCAACGCCTCTGATCCTGATACTATCTCTTTCATATTTTTATTCAATAATCCTCACTCCACCCTTGTCTGCCGAGCTGACACTCTGGGCATACGCCCGCAATGCCTTGCTGGTGAAACGTTCACGGGTAAGTGGTTGTTGTGGGCGTGAAGCCAATTCCTCATCGCTCAACATTACGTTGATGGTACGACTGGGAATATCTATTTCTATGATGTCACCTGTCTTAATCTTGCCGATGTTGCCACCAGCGGCAGCCTCGGGCGAGATATGGCCAATACTCAATCCAGACGTGCCACCCGAGAAGCGTCCATCGGTTATCAAGGCACATTCCTTACCGAGGTGCATACTCTTGATATATGACGTGGGATAGAGCATTTCTTGCATTCCTGGTCCTCCTTTGGGGCCTTCATGGGTGATGACCACGCAATCGCCCGCCTTCACCTTACCGCCAAGGATGCCGTCGCAAGCAGCCTCTTGGGAGTCGAACACCACGGCTGGACCACGGAAATGCCATAGCGACTCATCCACTCCCGCCGTCTTGACCACGCAACCGTCTTGTGCGATATTGCCAAAGAGAACCGCCAACCCACCGTCTTTTGTATAGGCATGTTCCAAGTCGCGGATGCAACCATTCTCGCGGTCTGTATCTAATGATTCCCATTTCGAGTCTTGGCTACCCATCTCCGTGGAGAACCGATTGGCTGGCGCACTCTCATAGATGCGTTGAGCCTCATCGTCAATCTCGTCGGCGGTAATCTCATATTTATTCATCGCCTCTTCCAAGGTCAGTCCATCCACACGCAGGGCATCGCCATGGATGAGACCACCTTTATTCAATTCATTCATGATACCCAAGATGCCACCAGCCCTTCCACATTCCTGGACACTATATTTCTGGGTATTGGGAGCGAGCTTGCACAAGCAAGGCACCTTGCGGCTCAATTGGTCGATGTCTTCCATCTTGAAGTCGGCTCCAGCCTCTTGTGCCACCGCCAACAAATGCAACACCGTATTGGTGGAACCACCCATGGCAATATCCAAAGTCATGGCATTGAGGAAAGCCTCACGGGTGGCAATGTTGCGTGGAAGGACACTCTCGTCACCCTCCTCATAATAGGCGAAAGCGCTTCTCACGATCAGCCGTGCGGCATCCTTGAACAATTGGACGCGATTCTTGTGAGTGGCAAGGATGGTCCCATTGCCAGGCAATGACAAACCGATTGCCTCCGTGAGGGAGTTCATGGAGTTGGCGGTGAACATACCCGAGCAACTTCCGCAACCAGGACATGAACAATGTTCTATCTCGTTCAATTCCTCATCACTTACCGACGGGTCGGCACCCTTAACCATTGCCGTAATCAAGTCGGCATTTTCACCACGCCAACGACCAGCTTCCATAGGCCCGCCACTACAGAATACCGCAGGGATGTTCAACCGCATAGCAGCCATCAACATGCCAGGAGTCACCTTGTCGCAATTGGAAATGCAAATCATGGCATCAGCCTTGTGCGCATTTACCATGTATTCCACAGAGTCGGCAATGATGTCACGCGAGGGCAAGGAATACAACATACCGTCGTGTCCCATGGCAATGCCGTCGTCAATAGCGATGGTATTGAACTCCGCCGCAAAGCAACCAAGACTCTCTATCTCTCGCTTGACTATCTGACCTATCTCATGAAGGTGGGTATGTCCCGGCACAAATTGTGTGAACGAATTAACGATGGCAATGATGGGTTTGCCAAACTGCTCTTGTTTCATACCCGTGGCGACCCACAACGCTCTTGCTCCCGCCATGCGGCGACCCTCCGTGCATACGGCACTTCTCAACTGGTGTTTCATTTCCAATCCTTCTTATATATAATAAATGGTGTGCAAAAATACAAAAAACAACAGATATAGGCAAACATCAAACAATAAACTTGCCCATAACGCTTATTTTATCGAGATAAAGACCTACTCTATCCGTACATTCTCATGGCAACAAACATGTTGAAAAAAACGGACAAAATGACGTTCGAATTTTTTTGCGAAATAGAAATGGGGCGGGCATAATTATCGGTGAAAAACGGGGAGGAATGCCTCCGATTTGGACGAAAACATGAAATTAACAATTTTTGTGCGGCAATTACGGAAATAACTGCCGCAGTTATCGGTGATAAATGGGGCAGTTATTTGGTGCAAATGGGGCGTTTTTTGAGTGAAAACAGGGCAAAAAATCGCTTCTCAGAGTGACATTTGATGCACAAAATAACATAAGCGTCTCATTCTCAATATGTTACGGAAAACGCACGAGAATCGCGTATTTTCGCCCCACTTTGCGTTTGGTGGAAAATAACGCAGCCATTTGCCCCTTGAAATCGAATTTTTCTTGACAAAACACTGTAAACTATTCTTCATCCGAAACCCATAACAAAAGTGAGTTTCGGATGAAGTATAATCCTGTTTTCAATACTTAATTCACGATGCTTAATGCTTGTAAGTATCGCAATAAGGCAACCCGAAGACATCGGCAACCGCCTTGAATGTCACTTTGCCCTCCACGATATTTAAACCTTTTGCCAAGGCGGGGTCGTCCTGACAAGCCTTCTGCCATCCCTTGTCGGCAAGGGCAAGGACATAACGGAGGGTGGCATTGGTAAGAGCCAATGTGGATGTATGCGGCACGGCACCTGGTATGTTGGCGACGCAATAGTGCAAGATTCCCTCTTCCATATAGACAGGCTCGCTATGGGTGGTGGGTCGCGATGTCTCGAAGCATCCGCCTTGGTCGATGGCGACATCTACAAGTACCGTCCCCGGCTCCATCTCTTTCAACATATCCTTGGTTATCAACCGAGGAGTTTTATCGCCCGGCACAAGCACGGAGCCTATTACGATGTCCACATCCTTCAGTTGCTTTCGGATATTGTGTTCGGAAGAATAGAGCGTATGCACGTTGGGCGGCAATTCGAGGTCGAGCTGGCGCAATCGGGGCAGGGAGATGTCGGTGATGGTGACCTTAGCTCCCATGCCTGCCGCCATCCTTGCCGCCGCCTCTCCCACGGTTCCACCGCCAAGCACCAGCACATTGGTGGGGCTTACTCCTGGCACTCCGCCAATGAGTTTGCCTTTTCCGCCCTTCGTCTTTTGCAGGTAATACGCGCCATTGAGGGCAGCCATGCGCCCAGCTACCTCACTCATCGGCAACAACAGGGGCAATGCGCCATTGGGGAGTTGAACCGTCTCGTAAGCAAGGCATACTCCGCCACTCTTGATCATCGCATCCGTCAATGGGCGGTCGCAAGCAAAATGGAAATAAGTGAATAGCAATTGCCCTTTCTTCACCAACTCATACTCTGGCTCAATGGGTTCTTTCACTTTCACAATCATGTCCGACTCACGATAGACAGCCTCAATGGAGGGGAGAATACGCGCTCCCACCGCCACATAGTCATCATCGCTGAAGCCGCTACCCTCGCCTGCCGTATGCTGGACACACACCTCATGGCCGCGCCTTACCAGTTCTGCCACTCCCGCCGGGGTCATTCCCACGCGGTTCTCATTGTTCTTGATTTCTTTTGGAATACCTACTCGCATAGTTGAATGAGTTTTTGAGTTCATATATATGATAAGGCAAATATAGAAAATTTTTCAATATGTAGTTGAAATATGAATGATTATTTTCGATAATTACCTCATTTTCCACGAAAAAGGTGTTGTCAACGCAAAATGTTCACCCATATTACCCAATTGCATGAAGCAACGCACTTGAAAAAACATTCGCAAAATTTGCGAATATTCTGAGAATATGCTATCTTTGCATCATAGTAGAGTTCATTAAGATAGACAGAAAAATCATAATAAATAGTAAAGAACACCTACACCGTATGACAAGTTAATCATATTCACGACTACAATTACCAAATCCATGAAAACAAAAAAATTACTTGCAATTGGATTGCTCTTAG
>JAFYZV010000062.1 GCA_017548525.1 Prevotella sp. | reverse complement strand
ATATTATATATATAATTCTATTAATATATTATTATAATAATATATTAATAAAAATTTGAACTCTCCAGTTTTTAGAAAATGTGAACCTATCAAAGTTGCAAAGTTGCAAAGTTACAAAGTTGCATTTGGGCAAAAGGATAGGTTTATGGGATGCAAAGGTATCGTTTGGCGGAACTAAACGGCATGTTTACGAATAATGATACATAATGGTATCAAAATAACCATTGTTTTTATCGCCTACGGCGAGAAATTCAACAAAATCTGTCTCATAATTCAAATATAATCATTTTGGAAAATTTGAATCCCATTTTGTATCATTTCTGCACGAAGTACATTTTTTTAGTTCATAGTTAAGAGTTCATAGTTCATAGTTTTTGCCTTTAGCATGTCCGTGCGCAGACAACTATGAACTATGAACCATGAACTGATTAAAATGCCTGTGATAAATAGGATTAGTTTTTAGTCCATTTTCTTGTAATTTAAAAAAAGTTTTGTATATTTGCTGCAAAAATAATACGTATATGAAAACATGGATTTGTGTACAAAGGCGATGCGAGGCATCCCTTGTACGGACGCGACAAATTGCTACCCTTCTGTCAATGATGGTCTTCTTGCTGACGGCAACCGTCGCCTACGGGCAGGAACCGAAGGAGATTACGCTTTCCAAGGAGGAGCGTGAGTTGGTGAAAGCCAATAACGACTTTGCCTTCAACCTATTTCGCACGGCACGTGACAAAGAACAGAGCCTACTGCTCTCGCCATTGAGCGTGACGTATGCCTTGGGAATGGTGAATAATGGCGCGACGGCGACCAGCAAGACACGCGAGGAAATCAACCATGTGTTGGGATTCGGAGACGCGGGGGCTGATGCCATCAATGCGTTCTGCCGTAAGCTCATCACGGAGACCGCTACCTTGGACGAGGAGACGAAGGTGATGATTTCTAACAATATCTATGTGAACAGTAGCCGTGGTTATCGCCTGATGCCCGATTTCGTGGAGAAGGTTGCAAATTATTACGACGTGACACCCGAGTCGCGTGACTTTCACGATGGGCAGACGATGGATGTCATTAACCGATGGGCGAGCGAGCATACGGAGGGCATGATTGACCAGGTGCTGGATGAGAATTCGTTTAACCCCGAGTCGATTAGCTATCTGCTCAATGCGCTGTATTTCAAGGGTATGTGGATGCACAAGTTCAATAAGGCTTATACCGACACGCGGTCTTTTGATGGCGGCAAGGCTACTGCCGAGATGATGAGTTTGGAGGATAATAGCGACGAGTTCAACTATTCCGAGAACGACACCTACCAGTCTATCGTCCTTCCATACGGTAACACGGCTTACCAGATGACCGTCTTCCTGCCACGACAAGGCAAGACCATCGACGACGTGCTACGTGTAATGAATGGCGAGACATGGGCTTCGGAGTGGCGGAATGTCTATCATGTCGTCCTACACTTCCCCCGTTTCGAGACCTCTACCGACATGGAACTCAACGACATCATGGCCAAGCTTGGGATGCCCAATGCTTTTGTGGGAGGCGAGGGTTTTGATGCCTTCTGCTATGAGGGCGATGATGTTTCCCAAAGCCATAGATGCTGGATAGGCAAGATCAAGCAAACCGCTAAGATCAAGCTTGACGAGGAGGGCACGGAAGCGGCGGCTGTAACGGTGATTGATATGAGGGATGGAGTTAGCGAAGAACCTAAAACAAAGGAGTTTAATGCCAATCGCCCATTCCTTTATGTCATCAGCGAGCGTTCCACGGGTACCATCTTCTTCATCGGGCAGTATCTTGGGGAGCGCATCACGAACCCACGCAAGGACATCACATTGACCGACGAGGAGCGGGAATTGGTTTATAAAAACAATGACTTTGCCATCAACCTCTTCCGCGAGGCACGTGGCGAGGAGAGCCAGGTGCTTTCGCCGTTAAGTATCACATACGCTTTGGGTATGATTAACAATGGCGCGGCGGGCAAGACGCAACAGGAAATCAACGACGTGTTAGGGTTTGGCGACGCTGGCGCAGATGCCATCAATGCCTTCTGTCGCAAGATGCTCACGGAGAGCGGCAATGTGGATAAGGAGACGAAGGTGATGATAGCTAACAACATCTACATGAACAAGGACTATGAGTTGCAGGAGCCATTCATCCAGAAAGCTTACGACTATTATGATGCCACGCCCGAGACGCGTGATTTCCTTGACGGAGAGACGATGGATGTCATTAACCAATGGGCGAGCGACCACACGGAGGGAATGATTAAGGAGATTCTCAATGAGGACACATATAATCCCTTTGCCGTCTCCTACCTCCTCAATGCCATTTACTTCAAAGGAGGATGGGTGTCGGAATTTGACCCGAAGAACACCGTCGAAGAGCCTTTCAATGGCGGTAGCAATGTGTTCATGATGCACCAATATGGCCAGTTTGGCTATGATGAGAATGAGACGTATCAAGTCGTTTTTCTGCCTTACGGCAACGAGGCTTATCAGATGAGCGTCTTCCTGCCACAGAAGGATAAGACCATTGACGACGTGCTTGACCAGTTGAAAGGGAACAAGACGTGGATTTATGGAGGAAGAGCCGATGTGGATCTCAAGTTGCCTCGGATGAAGATAGAGACGCATATCCAACTCAATGACATCATGTGTGCATTAGGAATGCCAAGGGCATTTGATATGTTTCAGGCGGAGTTCCCGTATTTCTGCAATGTTCCCATCTATATTGGCAGAATGAGGCAGGTTGCCAAGATGGATGTGGACGAGAAAGGCACCGAAGCGGCTGCCGTTACTATCATCGAAGGGAAAGTGTCGGGAATGCCGCGCTCTGTCACCTTCCATGCTGATCGCCCGTTTGTTTATATCATCAGCGAGAAATCTACGAATGCCATCTTCTTCATCGGGCAGTACATGGGCGACGCTAAGGCGACAAATCCCAATAGCGTGGTGCTGCCATCGAACATCAAGAATACTGCCCCAGTCGTCTATAATCTCCAAGGGCAACGTCTGCAAACACCGCCCGCACGGGGTGTCTATATCGTTGGGGGAAAGAAAGTAGTGGGTAAGTAGAGTGTTAATTGAAGGATTAGGATTACTGCTGTATTTCGTTCAATAGTGCCTTGATGGCTTTATTAGAAATGGTTTCTTGGTCAGTCTTGTCATACATAGCAAGCAAATAAATGGTTCCCTCCTGTAGCTGAAGCACGACATCGGCATAGGTTATCACTCGCGCACCTCCACGCTTTCCACCGCCTTTTGACTGGATGGCCAGCCTTACCTTATGAACTCCATGTCCCAGATCTGCTCCCATGAGTGGGTTTTCCTGCAATTCTGCTACAAGTCGCAACACATCGGCCTCAAGCGAACGGTAACGCTTGCGCAAACGCTTGAAGTCTTTGTCGAAAGGAGCAATGGTCTTAATCGTGTAACTCATTTAGTAAACATTCTAACGGTCGTGCCTCGATTTTACCTTCTTTCATAAGCTTTAATCCCTCAATGCCCTCTCGGACGCTTTGCATGGCTTGCTCTTTAGAGTCTACTGATGTAGCCAATTTGACCTTGTGTTCGCGGCGAATCTTGCGGAGCGACTTCACCGCCTTCTCCATCATGGTTGTATCGGTGACGATGTAGCTTAATTCGCGGTGTAGTGCTGCATTAAGTTGTATTGCTGTCATAACTCGTCCTGATTTTGTTTTGCCTACAAAGTTAAGCTTTTTCTGTCAAACTGTCAAACGTTTACACTTATTTCCTCTTAAGGAAAAGTTTTCGTGCATATTTATTGATTGTCATTTTGTTTAGATTTTTCATAGGAATTATCGCTGCCTTTTATATTCTTCGTAATCACGGATATAGTCGCTGTCGTCGTAAGTGTCGGATGTCAGGGCGAGGCAGATGGAGCCTGAGGAGAATTCCTGTTCGGCACTCCAGATGCCTGGGAGGATGTGGAGACCGTAATAAGGGCGGTTGAGGGTGACGATGCGGCGGTTGGTGCCGTCATCTAATACCACCTCGAAGCTACCGCTGGCTGCGACTAATAATTCATGGCATTGTAGGTGTACATGTCCGCCACGTGTCACTCCGCCAGGGATGTCGTAAGTGTAGAACACACGCTTGATGTCGAAGGGCAGGTCGATGCCGCCATTGAGTGCCGTGATGTTGCCTTCACGTATCTCTACCTTGGGCAAGGGAATGAGCGGGCAGTCGTAGACGGAAGCCTTTTCCTTCAATGAAGAATGAAGAAAGAATGAAGAATCGTTTGCTTGCGAATCAATGACATTAGGTGATACTTCATTTTCAGCAAGTTGACTATTGTCTGAACTCCTGAACTCCTGAACTCCTGAACTCCTGCAAAAGCTCCTGAATACTTCATAATCATAGATGTAGTCTTCGGGCGTATAAGGGATGGATGCCAAAACGAGAGCAACGGAATTAGTGGAGAAATTGTTCATCGACCGCCACCAGCCTTTTGGAACATAGAGACCATAATAGGAGCGGTTGAGCGAGAAGCACCGCTCTCCATTGCCATCATCAAGCAAGACATCAAAGCTTCCTGAAAGGGCAATGATGAGTTCCTCGTTCTGTTTGTAGGCATGTCCGCCGCGTGTCTCACCACCTGGCACGTCATAAATCCAATAGGTGCGTGCGATGCGGAAAGGCACCTCCTTGCATTCCTCGATGGCAGATAGGTTTCCACGTAGGTCAACGTGTTTGGGTAGTTGTATGATTCTTGGTTCCATGTTAGTGTTTCTTGAATGTCAGTCGCAACATGTCTGACGATAGGGTCATCCTTGTGCTTTTGAGTTGTTCGATGGTAAATCGCTCCTCCGTCTTGTTCACTCCGAGATGAGTGAGTGTTGGCGAGATTTCTGCAATGGGGTCGCCCTGTTCACGGTCGTTGAAATGTGGCTCGCCGAGGACAAGTGTATTGCCATCTTGTGCGAAGCGCATGATATAAGTGGTATCTGGTCGGTCATTGTCTCGTAGTTGTATCAATCCAGCTTGGAATCCCCAGAAGATGCGATTATTGGATAGGTTGGCATTGCCTCCCGTTGCCAATGTGTCTATTCCCACGAGATGCCAATTGCCATCGATTTTGCCGTTAGAATGTGTTTCCACCTCGCATGAAGCAAAGAGTGTGCAGAAAATACAGATGACATAGAACTGTCGGATGAGAGAATAAAAGAATGTTTGGGTGTCATTCTTGATTTCCCTGATTCTTGATATGTAGGTATCTTTTTTTGTCATTCTGTTTTTTCTCTTAATGTGTAAAAATCTTTGAGACAGTGAGCTGGAATCCCTGGTTGTCGCCACGGATATTCCCAGCATCCATTCCCCATGCTCCTTTCACTTTCCATCCATGGGAGAAACGGTAATCAGCTTCCATCAGGATGCTGAGGCTATGTCGATTCTTGGTATAAGGGTCGGAATAGGTGCCGAGACCATCTTGCCAAGTCACGAGGGAGCGGTAATGGAGACGCTCGGTGGGGTTTCCGTCAAAACCAAGGTGGAAAGCCATGAATCGGTTGTTATGTACATAAATGTCCCCGTTCTTGTTGTAGATGGGTGAGAGATACAAGGGGTTTCCCATCACTTGTCCCCAATGTTGCCACCCCGTGAAGATGTAATGATTGTAGAAATCATCGCTTCCCCCCACATGATTGGAAATTGTTTCGGAGTGGTCGTGGTAGAGGGGACCACTTTGATATTTGGTATAGATGTATTCGAATACGATGTTCTTGAGCCAGCGATTGTATTTGAAATTGAGTTCCGCGCCCAGCATCCAGTCCTTAAAGGCGTAGAGTAGGTATCGCGACCGCTTTTTCTTGTTCCACTCCTCACCTGTGCCATAGCCGTCGTAATCGAGATTGAGCATGGATGAATGGTCTTCAAAGAACCTATCGGCATAAAGGCTCATACTCCAATCGTCGTCGTTGTATCGTAGACGCATGACCCAACTACCCAATTGGTTGCCTTGGGCGTTTTCGTAAGGGGTGCCTTTCTCCACCGTCTCGCCGCCTCCAGGAATGAACGCCCGGTAGTAGTTCTTCAAGTTGGTGTTGCTTTTCACGATCCTTATCGAGTCGCCCCCCATAGGTGTATAGGATGTTCCGCCGAAAGTACATGCCATTTCCAAGCCTAATTCAAGCGATAGGGGATAAAAGCCCTCCTCGTTGCCTATCTTGATATAACCCGCCTTGCTGTGGTATCGCACCCCGTCGGCGTATTTGCTTTGGCGGCGGGTGAAGTCATGTTGCCAGTTGTCATCGGTCATTCTGCCGTAAGCTATATGTCCTTTTAGGCTGAGCCAGCCATTGCCGAAAGGCAACACCCAATAATCAGGCAATGCCAATCCCACTTGCGGAACGGGTCGGGCATTGATGCCGATTGTTTGCGAACCGCTGCTCAAATCATTGTTCTTCAGTTCCAAGGGATATTGCTTGCTACCAATGGTCAATGTACCGTGAAGCCAACGCACCTCGGCAAAAGCCTGTTGCACGATGATGTCACTGGTATAATGATAGGGGAGAGCGATGTCAACACCATAGCCGATACCCCATCGTCGAATGCTGTCCATGCGTAAGGGTCGAATGACAGAGGTGCGTAAGTAGCCATTAGTCTCTTCCAAAGAACTGAGTCCATATTTGTTGGCATTGAGCCAGAGTGGTGTCTTACCGTGTGAGAATGACCCTTGCGCCCCCACTTCGTACTGGATGCCTTTGCCCCATTCCAGTTTTCCCGCATCGCCATAGTCCATCCATTCCTGTGGGAATGCAGGGCAAAACAATGTCAAAAGGATGATGATGGTGGGCATTCGTTTCATAGACACCTTATTTATATATATAACGTTGGTTTTGCCCGTTTATTGCATTTAGGGTTTTCCCCCCACCGTTTTAGGGAAAATCCCTTTTTTTGTTAGTTTTGTTGCCGTATCTTTGCATCGTGAACATTAGAAACCTTTTTAAAACCGTAAGATTATGAAGAAGTTTATCATCGCCTTGACATCACTGTTCGTTATGACAGTATCGGCAAATGCAATGAGTTATGAGCAAGCTCGCCAACAGGCGCTGTTCCTCACAGACAAGATGGCGTATGAGCTGAACCTCACGGAAGAACAATATGAGGCTGCTTACGAGGTGAACCTTGACTACCTCATGAGCATCAATAGCCAGGCTGACCTCTATGGTGCTTATTGGCAACAACGCAACCTCGACCTCAGTTATATCCTTCTCGACTGGCAATATCGCATGTATGTGGATGCCGCTTATTTCTATCGCCCCCTTTATTGGGATGCAGGGTACTGGCACTTTGGCATCTATGCCCGCTATCCGTATCGTGACTACTTCTATTTCGGAAGGCCTCATTTCTATCATGTGTACCGTGGTGGGCATAGCTGGAGGATGAATGGCGGTCGTAGCTGGTATCACGGACGTAGCTTTGGTGCTCGTCCAGGACATGACAGAGTAGGAATGCGTGATGGCTTCAATCGTGGAAACTATGGTCACGGAAACAATCATAGTGCGCAGCCAGGGCGTAGTGTAAGTCCTTCTAACCGCAACGTGGGTGGTAATCGCTCGTTTGGCAATGGTGGCTCACGCAGTATGGTGGGTAGTGGAAATGGTCCCCGTGAAAGCAGCACCCGCACAACGGTAACACGTCCCAATAACAATAGCTTTGGCGGCTCTCGTTCCAACGTTCAGTCAACTACGCCCCGTAGCACATTCACTCCGCGCAGTGGTTCATCTGGCTCCTCCTCATCCAATCGCTCTTACAATGCACCCTCTCGTAGTTCGAGTGGCTCGTTTGGCGGCGGTAGTCGTGGTGGCTCTTTCAGCGGTGGCGGTCGTAGCGGCGGTTCCGTTGGTGGTAGTAGCCATGGAGGTGGCAATCATGGTGGCGGTTCGTTTGGCGGACGGAGATGATAATTGAATATAATAGATGTTAGTCATAAGTTAAAAGATTGTTAGTATAACGTTAGGAAGAATTCGTATTTGTATTGTAAACAAAGGGGAAATCATGGTAACAGATGATTTCCCCTTGTTATGTGAATGACACGATAGGATTGGATTATCTGACAAACTCGTCGAAATTGCTTTTGAGGCTGATGGTATTGGTGACGTTCTCTGTTGAGATTGCATACCCTTTACCTTCTTGTTGAAGCCTTAACTCACGAAGTTCACCATTGTTCATCTTGGGTACTTCATGGATGGGCTTGTCGAAATAGACGCTTTGGATGGCCTTGTTGATGATACCATGACCGACGGCAAGGACGGTCTTGTTGGGGTATTGCCGTCGGATTTCATCGAGGAATCGTGAGGCTCTTTCTGTCAGTTGAGCTATGTTCTCCATATCTTCAGGCCACGGCTCATCTTTGCCTATGTCAGGGATGTAACGTCCCGTGAATTGTCCGCAATCCCTCTCACGCAACAAAGGCATTGTGACGACTTCCTTCCCGTGGGGTTTGGCAATGATCTTGCAGGAGTCGATGGCTCGTTTGAGGTCGCTGGAGACAAACACGTCAATATGTTCCCTTGCGAGTCGGTCGCGCAGTTCCGTCATTTGCTTGATACCCACCTCATTGAGTTCTCCTGGTCGATGTCCCTGTATGATGTGCTTGGCGTTATCGATAGTCTCTCCGTGCCGTGTCAATAAAAGGATGGTCATGATGATTATTTTTGTTGTTTCTGTGACAAAAATACGAAAAAAGATTGTGAATCAAGTATATTATTCTTAATTTTGCGGCAAAACCATATAAATATAGGACATGAAAATCTTTTTCTCATCGTTGGTAAGAGCCGTGGTTGCCGCTATTGTGGGCATGTTGATTCTTGAATATAGAGAAGATACGGTACGGTGGATAACCGTAGCTTCGGGCATTTTGTTCTTTGTTTCTGGAATTATTTCCTGTGCCATCTATTATAGTGGCAAGCGGAATGCCGATGGGCAGAAGGTCTATGATGCCGAGGGAAACTTGGTGTCGGCAGGCTTGTCACCCAACTTCCCATTAGTGGGACTTGGTAGTATCATCCTTGGAGTTATCTTGGCATTGATGCCCGTGTCATTTATCACCGGCGTGATGTATGCCTTGGCGGCTATCTTGATATTGGGAGCTATCAACCAATTTGTGAATTTAGGTCGGGCAACCCGTTTCTGTCGTGTGGGTTTGTTCTATTGGTTGTTACCTTCAGTCATCCTTTTGGTGGCGTTGTTCTTGATATTTAAGCCCATTGAAATGGCTGCAACACCCCTGTTAATCACAGGATGGTGCTTGTTACTCTATGCTGCCACGGAAATAATCAATGGCTTAAAGCTCGTGGCTGCCAACCATCAGCGTAAGGAGATGGAGAAAGATGCAGCTGTCCAAGAGGAACAATTACCCGAACCTACCGATTCTTTGTCATGAGTTGACCTCTGGCATCAAGCCTTCAATGTACTTACATAGGATTCCGATACCCTTCATGTTCTCGCCTCCTTGTGGGATGATGAGGTCGGCATAGCGTTTTGTCGGCTCGATGAATTGCTCGTGCATGGGCTTGAGTACCTTGAGGTAACGGTCGACGACCATCGAGACGGTACGCCCACGGTCGATGGTGTCGCGTTGGATGTTGCGGATGAGCCGCTCGTCGGGGTCGGTATCGACAAAGATTTTCAAATCCATGAGATCCCGTAACTTGCGATTGAGCAATGTCATGATACCCTCAATAATGATGACGGGCTTCGGCTCCACGTAGATGGTATCAGGCAATCGGTTGCAGAGCAGGTAGGAATAGGTAGGTTGCTCGATGGCTCTGCCTTGCCTCAACTCATTGATTTGTTTGTAAAGTAGTTTCCAGTCGAAGGCATCGGGATGGTCGAAGTTGATGGCATGACGTTCTTCTTCCGTTAAATGTGACGTGTCGTTGTAATAAGAGTCCAAAGGAACGACCGCTACATAATGCGGTGGCAATGCCTCGACGATTTTTTTCACGACGGTGGTCTTACCTGACCCTGTGCCGCCAGCGATGCCGATAATAGTTACTTTTTCCATGTTATATTTTTTCTATAGGATGTCTTGAAACATTCGGGCATAATATTCAGCCTTGCGCTCTACCTTCATGGGATAGGCGCGGGAACTGCTGGGCATACGATAGAGTCGCATGTCCTTGCCATTATATATATAAGAGGTGTAAGTTCCCACCTTGGGTTGGGGGATGTGAATTTGTCCGCAAAAGATGTCAGTTGCTTTTTTCCCTGTAGTCACCACGGCCTCGCATAATGGGATGCAACTCAATAAGTCATCTAAATCAGTCTCTTTCACCACTTCCAAGTCTTTGTCGGAAGCCGTGTTGTTAAGCCTTCTCACGGCAATAGCGGTGTCGAACAACCCTATGTGTCGGTCATTGAGGAAAGGGATGATGCGGTCAAGAACGAACTCCTTACGACTCTCGTCAACAAAATGGGTTTTGTCTTCGTAGAATACAATACCCATGATGCGCCACATGTCGTTGATGAAGTTGGGATAGAAGAAATCCATACACCAACGCTTACGTGAAGGCGGAAAACTGCCGAGCATCAACACACGGCATCCATCGGGCAGGAAAGGTTGCCAAGGGTGGTGTTCCACTTCTGCCATAACGTAGGCTTATTGTTAATCCTTTTGTTCCTTGACAAGGTAAACGACGACGGGAAGGTGGTCGCTGAAACCATTGAGCCATACCCCACCAGCGGTAGTGCGGAGAGGAGACCCCTTGTATTTACCCTCTTGTTGGATGAGATAGTCGCGGCGGAATATCTGCGGTTTGAGGTATTTCAACTCGCGATAGTCTTTCTTCCCGTCGGGATTGAGCAAGTTCGGGGTCATGACGATTTGGTCGAAGAGATTCCAGGAACCATTGTACATCAGCGTTCCACGACCCTCTTTGGCGAGAATGTTATACCACGGATTAAACATTTCTCCTGGTCCAACTTTCTCTATGTCTCCTTTTGCTCCCAATTTATCGGTTAAACTCTTGCTAATGGGATCATCGTTTAAGTCTCCCATCACGAGAACCTTGCATCGGGGGTCATCGCGAAGCAGGGAATCCTTCAACACGCGAACCTGTTGTCCTGCCAGTTCACGATAGTATGAACCAGAGAAACGACTTGGCCAGTGGCATACGACAACCGTCACATGCTCGTTAGCCAACGTGCCGCTCACCGTCAAGAAACCACGGGTGGCGCGGTTGCTATCAGCGGGCAACTCATAGGCGTATGGCACCAACTTGACATCACGTACGGTGAAGAGGTTAGGATTGTAAAGCATAGCACAATCTACGCCGCGCTGGTCGGGACCTTCGATATGTACATATTTATAACCCCGTGCAGCTAAAGGCTCTTGTGCCGTCAAGTCGTCAAGCACCTTGCTGTTTTCCACTTCACTCAAGCCAATTACGGCGCATCCCACGTTGGGGAGCATGTCAGTTCCCATGTCTGCCAAGGCACGTGACATGTTGCGCAACTTGTTGGTGTATTTCAGTCCAGTCCACTTGTTGGTACCTGTTGGGAGGTACTCATAGTCGTTCTTACCCGTGTCATGACAGGTGTCAAATAGGTTTTCTTGGTTATAAAACCCCACGCCATAGACGGAGAATTTGCGTTGTGCTGATGTGGGTAGAACAAACAATAACGCCAATGCCAATAGGATAGATTGCTTTTTCATCTTCATAATAGTTAGTATTTTTCTGCAAATATCGTAATTAAATCTGAATAATCGTACACATTTGACGGAAAAATAATCGAAAATCCTTTTATTTTTCAAATATATTTTGTTACTTTGCACCAAACAATAACCTAATAACTATCATTATTTATTATATGCAGAAAAAACTGAAACTCGTTGTGATGAGCCTCTGCTGTTCAACGATGGCTTTTGCGCAAGTCACGGAGACAGAGGAGCAAAAGACCAGTTCGCTAAGCGAATCGGCATTCACGTTCACCGAGGCACAGTTGGGCGAAGATGATGACATGTCGCAGAATGTCACCATCCTAAACTCTAACACCAACGTGTATGCGTCGCAGGTTGGCTATCTATTCTCGCCAGCACGCTTCCGTTATCGTGCCTTTAACCAAAAGTACAATGATGTCTATATCAACGGCGCACCCATGAACGACATGGAGCGCGGGCAATTCTCCTTCTCCATGGTGGGTGGCTTGAATCAACAGACGCGCAACGTTGACTTTTCGCTTCCTTTCGAGAGCAACAATTTTTGTATGCCCAGTATGGCAGGTAGCAACAATTACAACTTCCGTGCGGGAAGCATGGCGGCGGGGCATCGCATCACGTTGAGTGGAGCCAACCGCAACTACACCGTGCGTGGCATGTACACCTACGCCTCCGGATTCAACGAGAAAGGGTGGGCTATAGCTGCCAACCTTACTTATCGTTGGGCGAAGGAAGGGTATGTGGAAGGAACGTTCTACAATGCCCTCAGTTATTTCCTTGGGGTACAGAAGAAATGGGACAACGGTCATTCCCTCTCGCTCTCCACATGGGGTAATCCCACGGAGCGTGCTTCGCAGGGTGCATCGACCGATGAGGCTTATTGGTTGGCTAACGACCGTTATTACAATCCCTATTGGGGTTACCAGAACGGACACAAGCGCAACTCACGTGTCGTCAACGACTTTGCACCGTCTGCCATCGCCACATGGGATTGGGACATCAACAACGACATGAAACTCACCACGTCGCTCTTCGGCAAGTATTCGATGTATAAGAGTACCAAACTCAATTACAACAATGCCGAAAACCCACAACCCAATTATTGGAAGAACCTGCCAAGTTCTTACTACGATGTATGGGATGAGACAAATGCCACATACCGCACAGAGCTTGCCTTGGCAGACTGGAATACGGCTCGCGACTATTGGCTCGCCTCCAAGGAGAATCGACAAATCAACTGGGATCGTCTCTATTGGGCGAATAAGAACGCCGCCGCCACGGGTGCAGATGCCCTCTATTACGTGCAAGCCAAACACAACGACAATTTGACATTCAACTTGTCATCAATATTAACCGAGCGGATTGGCAACAACAAGACTTGGAATATCGGTGGAAATCTTGCTACCAACGTAGGACGACATTACCAGACAATGGAAGACATGCTTGGTGCTTCTACATTCCACAACATCAACTCGTATGCCTTGGGAACGTATGACATCATCAATCCGTATGTGCAATACGACATGAACACCATGGGAGCCAATGGAGAAGGCAAGCTCATTTACGAAGGAGACAAGTTCGGATATGACTATGCCGTGCGAGTATATAAAGGAAACATCTGGAGCAACTATTCGGTCACCACAGGACGTTGGCACGCCATGCTATCAGGACGCATGGGACAGACGGCGATGAACCGCAAGGGATATATGCGCAACGGTATGTTTGCCGACAATTCCTACGGGACGAGCAAGACGGCTTGGTTTAGCGAGGCAGGAGGAAAAGGTAGCCTTTCACTCGATGCTGGCCGTGGACATGTGTTTAAGATAGGCGTGGGATATGAATGGAAAGCACCATTGGCGAACGCCGCATTCGTCTCTCCCGAGATGAACAACGACTTTGTAGCTAACCTGAAAGACGAACACGTATTTAGTAGTGATTTCGGCTACCAGTTCCAAAACGCATGGATCCATGCCAACTTGAATGCTTACTACAGCCGTGTGGATCATCAGACCGAGTGGCAAAACTTCTATTTCGACGACATCAACTCGTTCTCATACGTCTCCATGACGGGAATGGAAAAAGAGTATTACGGCGTGGAGTTAGGAATCGACATCAAGGTCAACTCCGCATTCAACGTGAAATTGTTGGGAGCCATGAGTGAGGCTAAGAACATTAATAATTGTAACGTACGCTACATGAGTTCTACCAAGCGAACCTACACCGATGATGTGGTCATGAATAAAGGAATGCGTGAGGCAGGGACACCGCTGACAGTAGGAAGTGCGGCATTAAGCTACCATTCTGGCGGTTGGTTCCTCGATCTCATCGGTAACTATTACGACCGCATCTATCTCTCCTATTCACCTTCTTACCGTTATCAAGGAACGCTCACCACGATGGGAAGCATCGACAACTATGGCGACTTCATCGTGCCAGAGCAATCCAAGGGACATGGTGGGTTCATGCTCGACGGCTCCATTGGTCGTAACGTCCGTTTGCGCCACGGCAATGTCTCCATCAACTTCATGGTGACGAACATCCTCAACAACCGCAACATCGTGACGGGTGGATACGAGCAAAGCCGTTCAGACTATACGGTAAAGGATGACGGAAGTGGCAACACCGTCCGCAACAACACTCGTACGTATAAGTTCTCGAAGAACCCAATGAAGTTTTATGCCTACGGTATCAATGGAATGCTAAACATTGCCTATAAATTCTAAAATGTTCAGAGATATGAAACAGATGAAATATATCCTAATGGCCATCGTGGGAACATTGTTCGTCGCTTGCATGGGCGAAGATTATGCTGAACCCGCCTTGGAGCAATCACCATACGGCAATAATGCCTTGACAGAATCCAATCTGTTGACGATTCAACAATTGAAAGCCAAATATGCCAACATCATCGCCAATAGTGCTATGGTGGAAGTGGAAGAGGAGACGCAGATTAAGGGTGTCATCACGGGCAACGACATTGGTGGCAATATATATAATGAGGTGTCCATACAAGATGAGACGGGCGCATTGCTTGTGTGCATTGCCCAAGGAGGACTCTATGGACCGCTCGCCGTAGGACAAGAGGTTCTCATCGAACTCAAAGGATTGATGTTTGGCGGATATGGCCAGCAGCCCGAGATAGGTGGGGTTTACACCAACCAAAACACGGGAGCGCAATCCATCGGACGTATGAGCCGCTACTTGTGGAATACCCATTACAAACTCATAGGCACTCCCAATCCCAGCAAGGTGGAAGAGATGATTGAGGTGTTCGACCAAAGTCAGATAGCCAACGAAAGTTATCTTGCCGCCAATTGTGGGAAAATCATGAAGATTAAGGGTGTGACGCTCAAAGATGCCAACGGCAAGAAAGTGTATGCACCCGATGATGGTAGCGTGGCACTCACCGCTAATTGCGCCAACCGCGCTTTCGCGGGCATCGACCAGAATAGCCTCGTGTTGCGTACCAGCACGTTTGCCGACTTTGCCAATACCATTATGCCAGAAGGCGAACACGACATCGTGGGAATCTTCACACGCTATCGTAACACATGGCAGGTGTTGCTTCGCACGTTGGACGATGTAAGGGAAGCAGAGCCAGAGCCAACGGCATTGTTCGAGGAGTCGTTCCTTGACCCGGAGCGGAAACAAGGAGACTTTACCATCGTTGATGTACTCAAGTCTGATGATTTGAACTATGTTTGGAATTGGGATAGCCGTTATGGAATGAAGGCTTCTGCTTATGTCAATTCAACATATTACCCAACAGATAGTTGGCTCATTTCACCAGCCATTGACTTGAGTGGAAAGGATGATGCAACCTTGTCATTCGCTCAGGCATGGAGATATGGAAATGGCGTTGACGACTTCCACATTTATGCATCGGCAGAGGCTTTTGACGGAACCATTGATGCCAGCAAGTGGACAGAGTTGAATATTGACCAATGGCCAGATGGCACCAACTGGAACTTCTTGACAAGTAAGGCTTCCCTCAAGGCATTTGCTGGCAAGAGTGGGGTGCGCATTGCGTTCCGATACACCAGTACCGACAAGGCTGCCGCTACATGGGAAATACAAAATGTTTCGATTGATTAAAAGATAAAAACAAAAAAGACAAACAATATGAAAAAGCTATTTTATTCATTATTTGCTCTGGCCATGACGGCCATGACATTTACAAGTTGCGAGGACGTGCCAGCCCCATACGATGATCCGAACAACAATCAAGGCGGTGGCGGAACAACGGTGATTGATCCTGCTGGACAAGGCACACAGGATGATCCTTTCAACGTGATTGCGGCTATCAACTATGCTAAGAACCTTGAAGTGGGAGCCGAGAGTCCTCAGGTTTACATCAAGGGTATTGTGGTTTCCATTGCCGAGAATTATACTACGCAATACGGTAATGCTCGATTCTACATTTCCGATGACGGAACGGCAAGAAATCAATTCCTCATCTATCGTGCCCTCTATCTCGGAAACAAGAAATATACTGAAGGCGATATTCTTCAGGAAGGCGATTCCGTTATTATTTGTGGTATCATTACCAATTACAACGGAACGTTTGAAACGCAGCAAAACAAGGCATTCCTCTATTCGCTCAATGGAAAGAGTGAAGGTGGAGGCGGTGGCGGTGCTACTGGTGAAGCCAAGGGTAGCGGTACTCTCGATGACCCATACAACCCTGCTGGCGTGATTGCTTATGTCAATTCGTTAGGTGCTGACAACGAAAGTCCAATTGATGTTTATATCAAGGGTAAGGTAGGTTCCATCACCGAGCAATATGGTACGCAATATGGAAATGCCACGTTCACCATTGTTGAAGAAGGTGCAGAAGGCTCGGCATTTACCGTGTTCCGTGCATTGTATCTTGGCAACAAGAAATATTCTTCTGGCGATTTGCTCAAAGAAGGCGATGATGTAATTGTCTGCGGAAAGGTTGTTAATTTCAAAGGAAACACCCCAGAGACGGCTCAAGGCAAGGCTTATCTCTATTCGCTCAATGGAAAGAGCGAAGGCGGAGGTGGCGGTGGTGCTACTGGCGAAGCTAAGGGTTCTGGAACACTTGCCGACCCGTATAATGCCGTGGCAGCCAATAATTATGCCAGTTCTTTGGCTGCTGATGCCAAGAGCGACAAGGATGTCTATATCAAGGGAAAGATTTCGAAAATTGCTAACAATGGTGAATTTGGCACTCAATATGGAAATGCTTCGTTCTATATCTCTGATGATGGAACGACCAATAATGAGTTCTATGTGTTCCGTACCTTGTATTTAGGCAACAAGAAGTATGACAACACCAGCGACCCGAACATCAAGGTGGGAGATGAAGTGATTATCTGCGGAAAGGTTGTTAATTACAAAGGAAACACGCCTGAAACATCAGCCAATGAAAGCTATATCTATTCGCTCAACGGAAAGACCGAAGGCGGAGGCGGCGGTGGCGGCGAATCTGGAGAGATTAAGACGGTAACCATCGCTGAGTTTAATGCCGCTTCTGAAAGTACATCAGTTTGGTATAAGTTGTCTGGTACTGTGAAGAATCTTAAGGATGGTGACCAGTTTGGCAACTTCGACCTTGAAGATAACACAGGTTCTGTATATGTATATGGTTTGTTATCAGAAAAGGGTGGAGAAAAGAAACAATTCCAAACACTTGCTTCTGAAAAGGGTATCAAGAATGGAGTGAAGATAACAATTATTGGCAATCGTGGCTCATATAATGACAAAATTGAGGTAACAAATGCGTATTTTGTGAGTGTAGATGGTGAAGGCGGCGGCGGAGGTGAACAGCCCAGCGGTGCTGGCACATACGATAGTCCGCTTACCGTCGCGCAAGCCATTGCGTTGGGTAGTGCTGATGCCGCATGGGTGAAAGGTTATATCGTAGGATATGTTGCTGGGCAAGTGTTGAGTACTGGTGCGACATTCTCTGCCGAACCTCCTACAAATGTTGAAAAAGAAGAGGATAGGAAGGTTTCCAATACCAATCTGCTGATAGCCTCTTCCGCCTCCGAGACTGATGTCAGCAAGTGTATGCCCATCCAGTTGTCGCGTGACTACCGTGCTGACTTCGCCCTTGATGCCAATAGCGATATGTTAGGCAAGCAAGTCATTGTTGCTGGTCAATTGACGAAATATTTCGGAGTAGCAGGTATCAAATCTCCTACTTATATGGAAGCCAATGGCAAAAGCGTAGGTAATAAAGTGAGGTATCGCAAGAGAAAGTAACCAATTTATAAGTATTATGATAGTAGGGTGGATGCTTTTGATGATTAGCATCCACCCTGTTTATATGACGTAAACCTATGGTTTAGACACGGTAAATGATATGTTTACGAAAGGGAAACGCCACATTGCCACATTGCCACTTTGCCACATTAAGGTTTTTTGTTTATACAAAGAACGAGGGAAAGTGAGATATGAAAATATTATCTATACTATAATATAATATAACACTAT
>JAFYZV010000061.1 GCA_017548525.1 Prevotella sp. | reverse complement strand
GCTAAGTTCGCCGCCTGTGGCTTCATGATCTTCGGTTGCGGTTGCGAGATGGCGGGTATCACCGTAAGTCGCGGTATCGTCAAGTGGTTTAAGGGTCGCGAGATGGCATTGGCGATGGGTTCTGAGATGGCATTGGCTCGTCTCGGAGTTGCCACTTGTATGATCTTCTCGCCCTTCTTCGCCAAGCTCGGCGGTCACATTAGCGTCACTCGCTCCGTAGCCTTCGGTGTTGTGTTGATGTGTATCGCCTTGATGATGTTCGTTGTCTATTTCTTCATGGACAAGAAACTCGACGCACAGACGGGTGAGGCAGAAGAGAAAGACGACCCATTCAAGGTGAGCGACATCGGTAAGATACTATCCGACAGCGGCTTCTGGCTCGTGGCATTGCTTTGCGTGCTCTACTACTCCGCCATCTTCCCCTTCCAGAAGTACGCCGTAAACATGCTCCAGTGCAACCTTACGCTTACCGAACCCGCCAGCGACTCCTTCTGGGCAGGTTCCTCTGTCACTATCATCCAGTATCTCATTATGCTCGTTGTGGCAGCTTTCGGCTTCGCCAGCAACTTCCAGAAACAGAAGAGCCGCCAGTATGGAATGCTTGCCATCTCCATCCTCGCCCTCATCACCTACTGCTACATGGGGTACATGCGCCAGTCGGCAGAGAGCATCTTCGCCGTGTTTCCGTTGCTTGCCGTCCTCATCACTCCTATTCTTGGCAGTTATGTTGACCATAAAGGAAAGGCGGCTTCCATGCTAGTGTTGGGTTCGCTGTTGTTGATTGCTTGCCATCTGACGTTTGCTTTCATCCTGCCCCTTTTCAAGGGCAACGCCATCGGAGGTGTCATCGTGGCATACATCACCATCCTTGTGCTTGGCTCATCGTTCTCGTTGGTACCCGCATCCCTGTGGCCCAGCGTTCCGAAGCTCGTCGATGCCAAGGTCATCGGTTCTGCCTACGCACTCATTTTCTGGATTCAGAACATCGGCCTCTGGCTCTTTCCTCTCCTCATCGGCAAGGTGCTTGATAAGACCAACCCCGATGTCGTCAACGGTCTCGCCAACGGCACCATGTCAGCCGAACAGGCAGCCGTCAGTTACGACTACACGTGGCCTCTCGTCATGCTTGCATGTCTTGGAGTTGCCGCCCTCATCCTTGGCCTTGTCTTGAAGGTCGTCGATCGCAAGAAGGGTCTCGGATTGGAAGAACCGAATATCAAATAAAAATGTTTAATGTTGAGTGTTGAGTGTTTAGTGTAGAATAGTCATTCTTTCACTAAACACTAAACACTCAACATTTTGTCTTTTACTGAATTGTTAAGGGGATTGGTTGAATATTTTTATTCCCTTGGCATGAAATCCATATCTTTGCGATGTATTAAATGAAAAGAAGTGAAGTTATGGAGAAAAACTATTGTTTGATGATGGTTGCAGCGGCAACGATGGTTGCGGCATCTTGTTCCGTCAATAATGATTACTATGACGATTATGTCAATGGGCAAGGCAATATGCCCTCGATGGGTGGTGGCTCCTCATCTGCTGGGTCTTCTGCCACCACGGCAGGAGATTTAGCTACATTTGACATCGCCGTGGACTCTACGGCGTTGAGCGAAACAGAGAGTGTTCCCACGGATAACGAGGACTATGTGGAGAACAATTCTTTCAATTCTACCATTTACATCAATTACAATGGTTCATCAGCCTCCTATAGCGGTTCGGTGGAGGGAGTGAATGTCACGATTGACGGTGCGGATGTCATCGTTACCTCTACCGCCAAGGGCGTGAATTACGTATTGAGTGGGACAACCACCGATGGTATGTTCAAGATGACGAATAGCGATGACAACAAGAAATTCCAGTTGACGCTCAACGGTGTGAACATCAAGAACAATGACGGTCCTGCCATCAACATCCAGGTGGGCAAGCGTTGTTATGTGACATTGGCGGATGGCACATTCAATTCGCTCACCGATGGCACGGCTTACGCATCGAGTGATGAAGACCAAAAAGCGACCTTTTTCAGCGAAGGCGAGTTGCTCTTCAATGGAAGTGGCAAGCTACGTGTCTATTCCAATACGAAGAATGGCATCTGCTCTGATGATTACATCCTGTTTCGCCCTGGCAACGACATCTATGTGAAATCCACATCGAGTAACTGTATCAAATCAAATGACGGTATATATATTAAAGGTGGGGTCATCAATTGTGAGACATCCGCCAAGGCGAGCAAGGGCTTGACCACCGATAGCGTGTTTGTGATGGAAGGTGGGCGCGTGACGGCTATCACCACGGGCGAAGGAGAATACGATAGCGATGACAAAGATGTGAATGGAGCGGCGGGTGTCAAGGCTGACTATGCCATCACCATCAACGGTGGCAATCTGTTTTGTAAAAGTACTGGCAAAGGTGGCAAGGGCATCTCCACCGACCAAGAGTTCAACATAGTAGATGGAATGGTGAAAGTGATTACCACGGGTACAACCTATTCCTACGGTGGCAATAGCACCAAGGCGAAAGGCATCAAGGCTGACGGAAACATCACCGTGAGTGGCGGTAGCATCATGGTTCGTGCCACGGGCGATAGCGGTTCCGAGGGCATTGAGAGCAAAAAGGCCATCACCGTCAATGGCGGTAGCGTGGAAGTGTATTCGTATGATGATGCCATCAATTCCGCATACGAACTCATGCTCAATGGTGGATATACGTATGCGTTTGCCATCAACAACGATGGTCTTGATGCCAACCAAAATCTTTATGTCAAGGGAGGAACCACCGTGGCATACGGCACGGCGCAGCCCGAATGTGGTATAGATGCCAATGAGGAAAGAGGTTATTCGGTCATCATAACAGGAGGAACATTGGTTGGCGTAGGCGGTGGCACGTCATATCCATCGTCTTCCAGCACCCAACCGAGCATCGTCTATGGAGGCAATATGTCGAGTGGGAGCATTCTCGCCCTCAATGATGGCGATAGCAATGTGCTTGCTTTCGAGATGGGTCGCTCATACAATGGCTCGGCGTGTTTCCTCATCACCTCGCCACGTCTCAAGAAAGGAAGTGCTTATACTCTATACAATGGTGCATCTGCCACGGGAACAGATTGGCATGGACTGATTACTTCTGCCACATTGGGTTCCACAGGTACATCGGTAGCCTCTGTCAGCTCATTAAACTCTCCTTACTCCACGTGTGGAACTACCACAGGTGGGATGGGCGGCATGGGTGGTGTACCTGGTAGGCATTAGCACTCTTGGGTGTCGGGCGATAAAATCAGGACATACGTCGCCCGACACCATTTTCATATAATAAACTCCATCATTTCACGTTATTCATATAAGAAAGAGCCTATGACGATACGATTACGCGACTTTAAGGAAAATCTCACATACCTTGCCCTATGGCTGCTCCTCTTTCTCACGCTTGTCGTGAGCATGGTCATTCGTGTGTCCTCTCATGAATATATGACATTCGATTGGGCGAGTGTCTTCCGTGTGTGGAAAATCTATGCCATCTACCTTGCAATTTTCCTCATCCATAATTTCATCCTTGCCCCGTTGCTTATCTACAAGCATAAGAAACTGATGTATTTCGCCACCACCATAGCTTTGCTTGCCGTGTTTGTCATCTTTCAATGTAGTCAAAAGCCACACAGGCCGATGGCTCCCGATTTCAAGCATCGGATAGATATGATGGAGAAAGAACCGCACCATGGAGAAGGCCCTGCAAGGGAGCATGGGGCATTCAAGGGTGAACCAGATGACATCTTTGCGCCCTTGCCACCCCCAGACGATGGTCCCATGTTTGATGGCAAACACCCCGATAGGCCTGAAGGGAGACCTCCGCTCTCCATGGGACCCGCCGACATCGTCAACACCATCATGGTGGTTTTGCTCTTGGGTATGAACTTGGGTATCAAGCTATATTTCAAATCCGACCGCGATGCCAAGGAAATGCAATTGTTGGAAAAGCAGAACCTCGAACAGCAGTTGGAATATTTGAAGTACCAAATCAATCCCCACTTCTTCATGAACACGCTGAACAATATCCATGCCCTCGTGGATATTGACTCTGAGAAGGCGAAAGAAACCATCTTGGAATTGTCGAAGCTCATGCGGTACGTGTTGTATGAAGGGGCGAAATCCTCCGTGCCACTTGGGAGGGAGGTGGCGTTCCTCAATAATTATGTCACGCTCATGAAGTTGCGCTATACCGACAAGGTGAAGATCCATATCGACATCCCCGAGACAATTCCCGACCATTCCGTGCCGCCGATGCTTTTCATCACCTTCGTGGAAAATGCCTTCAAGCATGGTGTCAGCTATCAGGAGTCATCGTATATCAACATGGAGATGCGGTTTGTGGGTGAGCGTGTCCATTTCGCTTGCGCCAATAGCAAACATGCCGAGAGTACAAAGGAGTCAGGAGGCGTGGGGTTGGCGAATGTCAAGAAACGATTGGAGCTGATTTATGGCGATAACTATACCCTTGATATACAAGACGATGAGAAGGAGTATACCGTCAAGCTCGACATCCATACGATAGGATAAGTTTTAAAAAGAGATATATGATCAAATGTCTATGTATCGACGATGAGCCGTTGGCTCTCCAACAACTTGCCGCTTACGTCAAGAAGATACCCTACTTTGAATTGGTGGGAGAATGCCAGAGTGCCCTTGACGCAAAAGCCATTATGGAAAACGACATGGTGGATGCTATCTTCATCGACATCAACATGCCCGACCTCAACGGGATGGATTTCGTGCGTTCCCTTACCGCCCCACCCATCGTGGTGT
>JAFYZV010000006.1 GCA_017548525.1 Prevotella sp. | reverse complement strand
CTAAATGGCTTAAAAAACGCTGTTTTGTTACTAATTTGTTACCCGCTTTTAGTGCAAAGCGGGCTTTTTATTTGAAAACCAATGAGTTATATACATTTTGATATATTAAATATATTATTATTACTATAATTACCCTATTCATGACTATGAATACCACCTTTATTCCACCAAAAAGTATTAAATGTCCACTTTCCTACTTTCTTACTTTCCTACTATCTATTTAATAAGCCTGTTTCAATGGTCTCTATAATTGTACAAATCACTTGGAAACAAAATTTGCCAACATTTAGTTCGTTTATCAAAACTATTTATTATCTTTGCAACGGTTCGGGGAGTAGTCTGCGAAAAGTGCGTGTCATGCAAGCTGGCTTGCAAATGACCCAACGAAAGCGGATTATCTAAATCTGGACTACAGAAAGCATTAGCTATTATTTCGCGTTAAGCCAATATGCATAGGAAACAAATTGGGATAGAAACGCTCTGAAGTAATAGAGATTGCGGGTATAGGAATCTACCCGTTATCCTGTCATTATAGCAATGCATTCACGCCAATAGGCGTGGTGTATTCTTATTTGACAGGATGGGGCCCAATTCCTATGCATACCCCAGCTTAACGCATAAGAGGCATCACGCTTTCTTTGTGCGATAGCGATTGATAGTTGATGCAGGAACTAAAAACTATCAATTGCACTATGGCAAATAAGAATTTGAATGCAGCGAAAGAGGCAAAGAAGGATGAGTTTTATACTCAATTGGAAGACATCAACAAGGAGTTGAAGTACTACCGTAAACATTTTCGTGGTAAAACGGTGCTTTGCAACTGCGATGACCCACGAATATCGAATTTCTTCACATACTTTGCCTATAACTTTGAGTTCTTGGGCTTGAAACGGCTTATCACTACTTGCTACAAGAATCAGGATGCCGACTTGTTTAGCCAAAACAAAAGCGAACAGGCCATTTACTTGATATACGACGGTGACAAGAACGGCAACCATATTCCTGACCCAGAAGAAATAGGCATTCACGAGCTGAAAGGGGATGGCGACTTCCGTAGTCGCGAGTGTATTGAACTGCTTAAACAAGCTGACATAGTGGTAACGAATCCACCATTTTCATTGTTCCGTGAGTATGTTGCTCAACTAATGGAATATGAGAAGAAGTTTATTATCATTGGAAATGTCAATGCCGTCTCGTACAAAGAAATATTCCCACTTATCAAGGAAAACAAGTTGTGGATGGGGCAGAGTATCAAGAGTGGAGATAGAAAATTCCTTGTCCCAGATGATTACGAACTCAATGCTGCTGGCTGTGGCATAGACGAGGAGGGCAATAGGTTTATTCGAGTCAAAGGTGTGCGTTGGTTTACTAACCTTGACTTTAAAGAGCGTCATGATGAATTACCTCTATTCCGTCATTACTCTGCTGACCTCTATCCAAAGTACGACAACTTTGATGCCATAGAAGTTAGTAAGACTGAAGATATTCCTGATGATTACAATGGTATGATGGGTGTACCCTTGACTTTTCTCGACAAGTATAACCCTGAGCAGTTTGAAATAATGGGCATCACCCAGTCTTGGTTCAAAATGGCTTCGAGGATTTATCCAGAGCAAATCCAAATAGACAAAAACGGCAAGGAGTCAAAAGTGACGAAATTGAACGATGGCTCAGCTATCAAGATAGATAAGCCTCCTATTGATAAAACTTATTACAAGGTTGGTGATGAAATGTTCATTAAGACTTATGCTCGCATTCTTATACGTCGCAAAAACAATCCTCAGAACCCCTAAAACCCCGCGAGTATGGATATAGAAGAGAAGAAAATCAAGGTTTGCGACCTCATCGCAGGCTATGAGAATGACCCAGACACTGGTGTCCGCGCCTACAATGGATGTTTAGATGTGCGTCCTCCATACCAGCGCGAGTTCCGCTATGATGACAAGCAGAAAGAGGCTGTCATCCATACTATTCTGAAAGGATTTCCCCTCAACATCATGTACTGGAGTGTGGAGGAAAACGAGAATTACGAAATGATTGACGGACAACAGCGCACGTTGAGTATCTGCGAGTACGTGCAGCACGACTTCCATATCAAAGACGAGCAAGGGCACAAACGCTATTTCAACAGCCTTACCGACGAGGATAAAACGAAATTCTTGAACTACGAGTTGACCGTCTATTTCTGCAAGGGTACGGACAAGGAAAAGCTGGACTGGTTCCGTGTCATCAACATTGCAGGTGAAAGATTGCTTGACCAAGAATTATTGAATGCCATATACACTGGCACGTTTGTGACCGATGCCCGCAAGTATTTCTCAAAGGACAAATGTCCTGCCTACAAAAATGGCTCCGACCTGCTTATGGGAGTAGCCCGCGAGCAGAGCTACTTGGCCACCATTCTTTCGTGGGCGGCTCGTAAGGAAGGGATTAAGGATGTGAGCGAATACATGTCGAAGCATAAGGATGACGTGAATGCATCTAAACTATGGGCTTACTTCTCCGCCATCGTGACGTGGGTGCGCACCACATTCACCGTCTATCGCAAGGAAATGAAAGGATTGGATTGGGGATTGCTATACGACAATTACCACGAAAACATTTTCGATACCGCCCAATTGGAACAGCGCATACATGACTTGATGGAAGATGATGAGATTATGAAAAAGTCAGGCATCTATAGTTATGTGCTAAGTGGTGACTTGCGCGACCTCAGTTTCCGTACCTTTGACAAGAAACAGAAGCGAGAAGCCTACGAACGTCAGCAAGGCATTTGCCCTCATTGTGGAAAGCACTTCGAGTTAGAAGAAATGGAAGGTGACCACATCACACCGTGGGCAGAGGGTGGCGTAACGACTGCCGAGAACTGCCAGATGCTTTGTAAGGAATGTAATAGAAGGAAAGGAAATAGATAACAAAAAATCATGGAATACGGAATAGTATATCTTTTAACAAATCCTGTTATGCCAGGTCTTGTGAAGATAGGCATGACCACACAGGAAGATATAGACAAAAGGATGAAGGAACTTTATACAACAGGTGTTCCCGTTCCCTTTGAGTGTCAGTTTGCTTGCAAGGTGAAGAAAGGCGACTGTGCCAAGATTGAGAAAGCCTTGCACACCGCGTTTGCCCCACAACGGATAAACGCTAATCGTGAATTCTTCCGCATTCAGGTAGAACAGGCAAAGGCTATCCTTGAACTATTCCATCATACCGACGTAACGGAAGAAGTGAGCGACGAGATACAGAACGACTTAACCGATGATGACAAAGCTGCATCGGTAAAGGCACAGGTACATAGGCCTCCACTCAATTTCTATGAAATGGGGATACAAAAAGGTGATGTGCTTGTTTGGAAAGATGATCCTATGGTATCTGTAACGATTATTTCGGAGCGGAAAGTCAATTATGAGGGAGAGGAAACTTCTATTAGTGCGCTTTCTGCAAAGTTGAAAGGCTATAAAGTCAGGCATATTGCCCCAGGTGCACATTGGCTTTATAATGATAAACTATTGAGCGACATTTACGACGAAACTTATCCTTTTGAAGATTAGAGATTATCCAGATAGACCTAAGACCACATTACAGAATTCAATTCTAATGTCATCATAATCTATGGAAGATTTTGTTTCTGCCACAAGACAAGATTTCTCCAAACGAAGCCCAAAATGAAATAACCAGAAAGCGGAAGATGCGTTTTTTATTAGAATTGTTGAAGGGTAAGAATAAAAAGTTGGCCCAAAATTTTGCTTTTTGCTGAATTTTGTCGCGACTCAGCAGAGATAATGATATTTTCTTTGCATTTGCTTCTCCAAAATTTGGAGGTATCGAAAATAATTCCTATGTTTGCACCATAAAAACAATAATATGCCAGAAGTATTCAGATTTTTCGGATTCTCATTCTTCTTTTACAGCAAAGAACATGATCCGCTACACATACATGTAGAGGGTAATGGCGGTATGGCCAAGTTTATATGGAATGGGGCTGAGTTCGAGCTGTTTGAGAAACAAGGAATCAAAGCGAATGACTATAAGAAGATAAAGAAAGTGATTGACGAGAATGCCGACATTATCATCAAGCGCTGGAAAGAACATTTTGAGAAATAAGAGAGGAATGCGTATGAAGATTAAGGAGATTTGGTTTGATGTCGATTACATTTACGGCAGAGACGAAGAAGGAAAGGAGTATAAGCAGTCGTTGCTGTGGTATCCTGGGCTGCGACAAGCAAATGATGAAGAGCGTGGCAAATACACGTTTAGCTTAAGCGGTATTCATTGGCGGAACCTGGATGAGGATATCAGCTTTGAGAGTTTTGAATATGAGGATGCCGAGCCGAGTGGCTTGCAACGCTTCTTCCTCACACATAAGGAAATCAATGTGGCTGAGTTCGCTCGTAAGATGGGTATGAACCCAACGTTGCTTCGAAACTATATTAATGGATTCAAAAAACCTTCGAAAGAGCGTGAGCAGGAAATACTTGACCATATTCATAAATTAGGAGAAGAGTTAGTCGCGGCATAATCGCCAAGCCATCGACAACGTCATTGATACTCTCCGCAAAATTGGCTTAGAGCGCATCCCTGCTTTGGGTATCAAACATGGTGGTTTTAACCTCGTCAGCAAAGACAAGCACCCAACGGTTGCTGTTCGCAAAGCAAGGTAAAGCAAATGTTTCACACGCAACAAGGATCGTACCGATGATTGGCACGACCCTTTTCCACATACTCGTGACCTTTGTTTCTGGCGTTATGAAACCATTGTATTATATGAAACAACACAACCTCCATACGAAAAACATGAAGGCTGCGCTATGAGGTTAAAGATGAAGTCTAACAATTATCAAGTTGTTAATGTTCCATAATTTAGCACAATGGAATTAGACTATCCCATTCCCGCCACGTCAAATGTACATCATCAGTGTATATTATAACCTAAACCCAATAAGATGAAACAAGACGGAATCATGCGCGTCGGCATCGTCGGCGCGGGATGGATAGCCGAAAAGGCTGCTATCACCCTGAATGGACTCACCGAGTGTGAGTGCTATGCCATTGGCTCGCGCTCCTTGGAGAAAGCAGAGGCATTTGCGAGGAAATGGGACATCGCCAAGGCATACGGCTCGTACTCGGAGCTGATAGCAGACCCAGAGGTAGACTTGGTCTATGTCGCCACACCCCACTCCCACCATTTCGACGTGACACGCGAGGCGTTGTTAACGGGTAAACCTTGCTTGGTGGAGAAGGCTTTCATGGCAAACTATCGCCAATCGTTGGAAATCGTGGAACTGGCACACAAGGAAAAGGTGTTCCTCGCCGAAGCCATTTGGACTCGCTACCAGCCTGTCGTCGCCATCGTGCGCGACATCATCAACCAAGGGCGAATCGGAACGCCGCGCCTCGTCACTGCTACCTTAGGTTACTCGATGGGCGAGAAACCGCGCATTATGCGTCCCGACCTCTGCGGCGGCGCATTGCTCGACTTGGGTGTGTATGCTCTGAACTTCGTGCGCATGTTCTTCCCCTCTGACATCGTAAGCATGGAAGGGCAATGCGTGAAGAGCCAAACGGGGATGGACCTCACCAATACAATCACCATGGTGCTGGCAAACGGCATGATGTGCAACCTCCAATCGAGTGCCGCCTGTGTAGGCGACAACATCGGAGTCATCGCCGGCACCGACGGAAACCTCATTGTTGACAATATCAACAATCCACAAAAGGTGACGGTGAACACCCACGATCGGGTGTTTGTAGAAGATATCCATGTGCCTAAGCAGATTACGGGATATGAGTACCAATTCATCGCCTGTCGCCAGGCATTGCTCGACGGACTGACAGAGCCTCGTGAGATGCCGCATGAGGAAACCCTCTACATCATGCAACTCATGGACAGCCTAAGGCAGAAATGGGGCATCCGTTATCCAATGGACAATAAATAAATAGGAAACAAACTCAAATAACATGAAAGATTTCAATTATTATGCCCCGACAGAAGTGGTGTTCGGGGAACAGTCGGAGGAGCAAGTGGCTTCTCTCATCAAGAAGTATGGAGGCACGAAAGTGCTGGTGCATTACGGAGGTCAGAGTGCAATCCGTTCAGGTCTGTTAGACAAAGTCTGCGGCTTGCTGAAAGAGGATGGTGTACAACATGTCACCTTAGGCGGCGTGGTTCCTAACCCACGGTTGTCAAAAGTCTACGAGGGCATCGAGTTATGCCGCAACGAGGGCGTTGACTTCATCCTCGCCGTGGGCGGTGGCAGCGTAATCGACTCCGCTAAGGCTATCGCATACGGGGTTTGCTACGATGGCGATGTGTGGGATTTCTATCTCGGGAAAGCTCACCCAAAGACGATGTTGCCCGTGGCTGCCGTGCTGACGATTCCCGCCGCTGGCAGTGAGATGAGTGAAGCAAGCGTCATCACGAACGAGGATGGCGATGTGAAGTTAGGCTACTCCAACAATATGTCTCGCCCCAAATTCGCCATCATGAACCCGCGTCGCACGTTCACGCTGCCGCCTTATCAAACTGCGGCGGGCGTTACCGACATGATGATGCACACGATGGAACGCTATTTCACCAAAGACGATGACATGGACTTGACAACCGACTTGGCGGAAGCCGTGCTGAGAGCGATGAAAAACGCTGTCTTCGCCGTGCTGAAAGATCCCGAAGACTATCGCAACCGCGCACAAATTATGTGGGGAGGCAGTATCGCTCACAATGGACTGACGGGCTGCGGAGTTGCCGATGATTGGGCAACACACCAATTGGAACATGAATTGAGCGGTATGTTCGACGCTACTCACGGCGCGGGCTTAGCAGCCATCTGGCCCAGTTGGGCACGGTACGTGATGCACGAGAACCTGAGCCGTTTCGTCCGCTTTGCCGTCAACGTGATGGATGTGCCCAACGACTTTACCGACCCAGAGGGCACCGCCCTGAAAGGCATCGAAGCGATGGAGCGTTTCTATCATGCCATCGGTATGCCCATCAATATCAAGGAACTCATCGGGCGCGACATCACAGACGCAGAGATCCGCGAGATGACCCGTAAATGCAGTCGCGACTATCAAGCTACATGTGGTGGCTTGAAAGTCTTGAAAGCAGAAGACATGGAAGCAATCTACCAAATGGCAAGAGGATGAAAATACTTATCATTGGCGGAACTGGGACAATCAGCAGTGCCATCACACGGCAACTTGCCGCAGAAGACCATGACCTCTGGATACTAAACCGAGGCAACGACAAGGGCGGAATCCCTACAAACGTGAAACATGTTGTCACGGACATCAACGATGAGACGGAGGTGTTGCGCCTGCTCGGCGACGAACAGTTTGATGCCGTCTGCGACTTCATCGGATTTACGCTAAGCCATGTGGAACGTGACATCCGACTCTTCAAGGGACGCACACGGCAATACGTGTATATCAGTTCGGCATCCGCTTACAACAAGCCTGTCAGCGACTACATCATAACGGAAGGGACAACCCTCGCAAATCCCTACTGGCAATACTCACGCGACAAGATCGCATGTGAGGAACGCTTGATGAAGGAATATCGCGAGGAGGGGTTCCCCGTGACTATCATCCGACCCAGCCACACCTATTGTGAACGCAGCGTTCCGATAAGCATACTCGGTTCAAAAGGCAGTTGGCAAGTGTTGAGAAGGATGCTTGAGGGCAAGCCTGTCTTGGTGCAAGGAGACGGCACGTCTCTCTGGACATTGACTTGGAACGAGGACTTCGCCCGTGGATTCATCGGTCTGTTGGGCAATCCCAAAGCCATCGGCGAGGCATTCCAAATCATGAGTGATGAGTCGTTGACATGGAATCAAATCTATCTGTGCATCGCCAATGCATTGGGCGTGTCATTCAAGCCATACTATGTTGCCTCTGACTTCCTTGCTACCGTTTCCCCTAAGGAATATGACCTCACGGGAAACCTCATTGGCGACAAGTCGAATACCGTCGTGTTCGACTGCTCGAAACTGAAACGCGCCGTGCCTGGATTCCAAGCCACGACCCGCTTTGACGAGGGCGTGAGGCGATGCGTCGCCCATATCCTCAATCATCCCGAGCTGCAAGCGGAAGACCCAGAATTCGATGCGTGGTGTGACAGAGTCATCGAGGCGCAGGAGAGGGCGAAGGAAATGCTCACCGCATAGACACGTCCAACACCCTATCATTTCGTATTGGTTTAGTTTTGCTATAGTTGCAAACCCTTTTGGCTAAAGCCGCATAACTTTTTGGCTATAGTCAAAAGGGTACAAATGTATGCTTTATTTCCAACAAACACGGCATTTACTCCCGATAAATGCCGCAAATTGAACTTATGAATATGGCCTATTATCTATGCCTAACAATCCACGATATTCACTCGTAGATATTACCCCTCGTTCCCATTTGTTCAAAAAACACAGGCTTCATACCAAATTTCTTTAGGTTGGTATCATTGACAATGCTTCTAAGCGATTCGTTGGAACGTATCAGATGGTTGTTTCGCTTCACCAATTTGTCATAATCATTAGGTAGGAATGTGGGGCAATTGACCACTAAGTTGTCAGAAACCGTGTTCACCAAAACGCTACTCATAATGTCCTTTTTCAACTCAGGATAAGACTCTTGGTATAATTTCGACCTGACGTTGACCGTTTTAAACAATTTCTCCTGCGCCTTTTCGGTGGCGATTTGGGTCGCCCAATACTTTCCGTCATAACGCAAAATTAACACGGCAGATAAGCAATTGAGGAAAACGTTGTTTTGAATCACGTTGTCCTTGCCACCATGGACGGTGACGGTACTAAACTCCTTGGAACCGCAATCCTCAAAGATGTTGCCATAAATCATAACCCCACTGATGACATCATCCAAGCGGATAGCGGCAACCTTGTTGATGTTGCCATGTCCCTTCATGCCTTTCCAATAATTGTATCGTAAAACGATGCCTCGGTAGCTGGCATCGCCCCATGCGTCAAAGCCTCCCTGGTCGTCACTCTCAGTCACCACGTTTTCTATCCTATTGTATTCGGCAACTAGATTGTTCCCGTCAAAGCGCATGGCAGAGGAATAGTTTCCCGTAAAATAGTTATGGCTCACCGTCATCCCACAACCCGAGAAGAATACACTCTGCTGGTAGGTATGCTTGTAATTAGAGACATTGCGGATGATATTGTTTTCTACCAAGAAGTCGGCATTATCCAAAGTCGCACGGTCGCCTCCGTATGCAGAGATACCCCTCAAGCCAAGCTGTTCTATCAGGCATCCCCGTACCACGTGCTTTTTCCCACCATCAATCTCAATGCCATTGTCGCCAAACCGCGAGACACGGCAATCCAAAATACGGTTCTCATAGCCATTCTTAATCTTAATGGCCGTCCTTCGACCACCTTCCAAGGCAATGCCATCGAGCGTCACATGTTCACAATTGGTAATGGCGACCATAGGACTTGCCCCGCTCACCGACAGCGTTACTTCATCTACATCCCTGCGAAAATTCTTAGGAGGATACCAATAGAGGATGCCTGCCGAGCGGTCGAGGTAATACTCACATGGCATGTCCAATTCACAGAGGGCATTCACCACGTAGAAACGTGCCCCTTTCTTATACCCGTATGTATGGTATGGCTTTTTCAGGTATAGTGTCCTTGACCGTGTGTCCATCCGTTCTATCGTCTCGTAAGAGTCGTACCAATCATAATGCCAATAGCCAAACAGATGGGGGTCGGCTTCCTCTGCCAACATCGAGATATGGCTATCGGTATAGCGCAAGATGCCCTCCACCGTCGAACCGTCACTTTGCCTCGTGCCACCTTGGGCTTCGTCAACTTTCAAAAAACCGTCGTTGGGGTAGCGAGCCATCACCTGCCTTTCGCCATTGCAGTAAAGGTCGGCGCGATGGTAGTCACCTACAGCCACGCCATAATCGGTAATGCCCATCATGCGAAGGTCTGCACAAAGGACTTTCGAGCGAGCCAATGATGGGATTCGCTTAGCCTCCCTGCGACCGAGATTCCTGAAACTCACAATTCGCTTACTGCCCACAAGACGTGCCTTGCCCTTCTCCATGGCGCAAACCGTCAAGCTGTTATTTCCTCGAAGGTCAGAGATGTCAATGGTCTTCATGACCTCGTAATCGCCATTTGCCACATATAGATAGACATCTGTGTTTTGACTTTTCCGCAAAACCGCCTGAACCCTCTCCAAGGCATACCCCAACGTCTTCCAAGGGGTTTGTCGCATCCCCTCCGCACGGTCATTGCCCGAAGGGGATACGTAATATTTCAACGTATTGGCACAAAAGCCGAGTTGGGCGAGACACAAGAACAAGCAAGCAACATACAATCGAAAAGAAATCTTCTTCATACTTTCATTTCTTCTTTAATTCGTGACAAAGATAACGAAAAAGAATGAAAACACTTGCAAATGCGCAAAAGATTGCCTATCTTTGCACACGTTAAACCAAAATAAGAAGAAAAACATGTCAATTGCCTTCAAGAACAGGACACGCGAAGAAATCATTGCGGCGTTTAGGGAATCCATCCAAAAGAAACAAGAATGCATGAAACAAATGGAAGAAATCATACGCGATATTCGCCAAGAAGAACAATTTACTCCAACAGCCTATTGATTTCCCTTCCACCATGCATCCATTAGATTTAACGAGCATCAACGCCCATGCTCCATACCCTGTCAGAATGAAAACAGAGAGAGTTTTGTTTTTCAAGACTGACCATGGAATCATTTGCACCATTAGCTTCATGGATGATTATTCCATTTGGCAGACTGGAGCATACCAATTCGTTATCAACAACGAAAACCATGTACCCTCACCACTTGACTATAAACTTCGCGACACTATCTTCTGCATCATTGAAGCTTTTTTCGCCGCAAATCCAGACATCTTACTCTATATTTGCGAGACTGGCGACGGAAAGCAAGCGTTTCGAAGCCGGCTATTCGTTAGATGGTTTAACACTTATTCTGGTCGCCACGCATACGTCATGAAGACGGCAGAAGTACAAGAAGGCAGCATGAGAAACTTTGCTGCCTTAATTGTACAAAAGTCTAACCCGCGCCTCGACGAAATCATTGGCGAGTTTGAGGAGACGATTAGGATATTGACAAGCAAGCCTGAATAAACAAATATGATTAATGCCTAACGTTGATGTCTATCTCTTGTCTGGTCTTTGAATCGTATGGTTGTGTCCTTGGCTTGTAGACTCCTGGGCGGCCATCCACGGTGATGCGGAGGATGCGCTTGCCTCTTTTTAAGAAGTCAAAGCGGGGGTCTATGAGGCGGTCGCAATTATACTTGCGAGAGGCCTCTGTTTCTGCTAATCTTCTGGCTTTTTCTTCGTTTATCTTATTAAGCTTTTGCCTTCCCTCGGGTGTCGAATTATCAATCGTGTAGGTAATCCTATCACCAGCGGGAACTAACTCGTAATCATTCCAACTACGACCATATACGTCTACCCCTAATCCTGTATCAGTACCTCCTGCACCTGAATGTATGCCACATGAGTTAATAGCCAACGCACAGATGGCAACACAAGCTATCATAAATACTTTTGATTTCATATAGACTCCTATTAAAAGGTAAAACAAAGGCCCAAACCTAAAGTATGTTTATTGTTTAAATTATCTTTTATCAAATCTATACCTCCAATGAAAGAACTTCCACTTTTCAGATAAAATTCTTGTTGAAATAGATTGTTACTTTGAAGCATGTTTGCCTGTTTTTGTAAGCTGTGAGCCTTTATCAAACAATAAGATGCACATCCTATTCCTCCTGCAATGCCAACTCCTCCAAGTATATAGCAAACAACTTGGTCAGATGAACTTATATTTTCTTCATTGAGAACAAGTGCTGCAATACCACCTCCTACTAATGCGACTCCACCACAAGCTCCAAGAATCCTCAATGTTTTAGCTTTCTTCTGAGGCTTCTGGGCAGCTATATCCATTATAATCAATGCATTATCATTCATCTGCTGAACTCCATCGTTCTGATTACCTGGTTTATAAAGATTGTTGATCTCTGAAAACGTCACCTTCTTTCCATCACGATAATTGACTGAAGAAACATCGGCACGGTCAATCTCGTAATTGTAACCATTCAGGTTTGACCATTTCTTATACACCACTCCCGAATCATTGACTTCCACTACCTTGCATTCAATATGCGAACCATCTTTCTTGACTATCACATCTTGTGCAAAGACACTTGTTGAACACAAGAACATCAAAATCACTAATAGCTGTTTCATTTTATTTGCATTTTATAAGTTAATACTATCATTTCAATTGGTGACCTGTACTAACCTATGGACAAAAGAAAAGCGCAGGTCTTCACCATACGCCACACAGGTCTGCTACAACCTTCAATCTCCTATGGGAAACCTGCACTTGAGGTGCACGTCTCTTGGAGACTGATTTTGCCCTTTCACATTCCGAGGTAGCAGTTCGTGTGGCGAATGAGCAAATAAAATGTCGTGTTGCAAAGAACACGATGCAAATATAGGCTTTTTCCTTTGAATATCCAACATGTTTTGTCAAAAAGTTTCTTTCATCATGTTTTCATTTCTCGATTATTTTCACTATCTTTGCGCAAAATACAATCATTATCTATTTATAAAACCCAAATACTATGGCTAAAGTATATGTTTTCCTTGCCGACGGATTCGAGGACATTGAGGCGTTGGCACCTATCGACATCATGCGCCGTGGCGGCGTGGAAGTGGTAACTGTTGGCATCATGGGCACCAATGAGGTGATTAGTGCGCATGGCGTGACCGTCTTGGCAGACGTGCCTTTTGAGTTGGCTGGCGACTTCGCCGATGCCGACCTGTTGATGTTGCCTGGCGGAATGCCCGGGGCTTCCAACCTCAACGACCATGCGGGCGTGAGGGGTGCGCTCCTCAGACAAAACGCCGCTGGCAAGCGGATTGGCGCTATCTGTGCCGCCCCGATGGTTCTTGGCGGCTTGGGATTGTTGCGAGGCAGACGTGCTACGTGCTATCCTGGCTTTGAGCAATACCTCGATGGGGCGGAATACACCGCTGACCTATTCACCGTGGACGGCAATATCACCACGGGCGAGGGTCCTGCTGCTGCCTTCCCATACGGCTATGAGTTGCTCCGTCAACTGAAAGGCGAGGAGATTGTGGAGCAGTTGAAAGAGGGAATGCGATATAACCATTTGCTCGCATAATGGATTACATCATCATCGTTGCGGGCGGGAAAGGCTTGCGCATGGGTGGGGAGATACCCAAGCAATTCATGGAAATTGGGGGCATACCCGTGTTGATGCGCACCATCATGCGTTTCCGAGAGTATTCGGAAAGATTGAACATCATCCTCGTATTGCCCCATGACCAACAAGACTTTTGGGAAAGCCTTTGTCAAAAGCATCATTTTGACATCCCACACCAAGTAGTAGACGGAGGCGCGACACGATTCGACTCCTCGAAAAACGGATTGAAAGCCATTCCCGACGACGCAGAGGGGGTAGTGGGCATTCATGACGGGGTGCGCCCATTTGTGTCGGTGGAAGTCATCGACCGATGTTTTGAGACGGCTCGCGACGAGTACGCCTGTATCCCCGTGATGCCCGTGACAGACACGTTGCGCTATATTGACCAGCAAGGTGGTGGCAAGAATGTGTTGCGAAGCGATTATCGCATCGTACAGACACCACAGACTTTCGACATATCATTGCTTAAACAGGCGTTCAACCGTCCCTACCAAGAGAGTTTCACTGACGATGCCTCCGTAGTGGAGGCATTGGGCTGCCAAGTGCAAATGGTGGAAGGAAACCGTGAGAACATCAAGATTACCACTCCCTTTGACCTTATCATGGCAAAAGCGTTGATAAAAAGTGAAAAAGGATGTGCTGAGTAATTTAGGAAATACAACCAATGATGTTTGTATTAAATTTAAATGATAGTGAAAAGTTTTATGTTATACCGTTGAATACAAATAAAACAAAAATAGATTACGTATGAAAAAAACACTTTTAGTATTTGTTCTTGGATTATTAAGTGTGACTATCGCATGGGGTCAGCCACTTCTGAAGACGCATGTAGAAACAGGCGATGTAGAGGGTATCCGTGATGGTGAATTGGCTGTTTACAAAGCTATACCCTATGCCGCTCCGCCAGTTGGGAATCTTCGGTGGAAAGCACCACAACCAGCAAAGGCTTGGGAAGGCGTACTGAAGACTGACAAGTTTGGTCCTTGGCCTCCGCAACCCACACGTCAAGGGCTTACGACGGACATGATGAATGAAGATTGCCTGTATCTTGGTATTGCCACACCTGCCAATTCGACGGCAGAACGCCTACCTGTCATGGTGTGGATTCATGGGGGAGGTTTCCAAACTGAACATTATGGTGGAGATCTATGGACTAGTTTAGCGCGACGTGGGGTTGTCATTGTAAGTATAGAATATCGCACAGGTGCACTGGGCTTCATGGCTCATCCCGAACTAACCAAGGAGTCAAAGGATGGACACTCTGGCAACTACGGATTGCTTGATCAGATTTTTGCCCTTCAATGGGTACAACGCAACATTACCAACTTTGGTGGCGACCCATCGAAAGTAACCATCTTTGGAGAATCGGCAGGAGCTATTAGTTGTAGTATCCTTTGTGGCTCACCATTGGCGAAAGGACTATTCCGAGCAGCAATAAGCCAGAGCGGAGGTTCTTTTGCACCGTGGTCTGACAATCCTCGCACACTTGTTACCAATGCCTCGCAGAAAGGTGCAGAGCAGCATGGACTTGCTTTCCAGAAGCATTTGAAAAAGAAATCTATCAAGCAGATGCGGCAGATGGATGCAATGGCACTTTGTGGCAATGATGTTGGCTATGGTGGGTTTTGGCCATGTGTCGATAACTACGTCATTACCGATGACCTCTATCGCAACTATGAGCGAGGTGAATACAACGACGTGCCTATTATCGTGATGACCAACTCTGATGAAGGGGCTATGTTCACACACGACATGCCCGCAGCCGAGTTCCAGAAAACTGCACACGCTGTATTTGGAAAGTTTGCTGAAGAGGCATTGAAACTCTATCCTGCAAATAACGATGAAGAAGCCTACTTCAGTAATGGAGATGCTTTCCGCGATATGGGCTTTGCTTGGCCTTCCTTCGCATGGGCAAGTCTGCAAGCAAAGACGGGAAAGAGTCCTTCGTACTCAGCCTATCTTGCTCAACCTTCGGAACTCACATTTATTGGAAACAAAAAGCGTCGGGGCGTATCTCATGCTGACGACATTCTCTATTTGAATGGAACTTTCCTCTCGCAGCCAGAAAAGTATCCCCACGAGTCTGCGGTAGCTGAAATAATACAACAGTATTGGGTGAACTTCGCCAAAAAGGGGAACCCAAATGGAAAAGGTCTTCCATATTGGCCCGTATTCGATAAGGATAAGCCAACAACCATGCAATTCAGCAATGGCGCTTCACTCATCATGGTTCCCAATCGTGATAAAATCGATTTCGTGAATCGTTTCTTTGAATGGAAGAGATTGGAAACGGAGAGTGAGAGAAAGAAATAAGGGGGTCATTGTTCTCGCTTATTCGTTCCTTTGCCATGCCATTAAAGAATTTCTGTTGCTTTGTTATTCAGCATTAAGGTAAGAGATATTCCAACATGGCACAATCTTGAACAAATTATTGCAGCCCAAGTTCTTATCGAGAAAATTAAACACATGTGCTGCGGAATTTAGGTCTATTTTATCTTAAATATTTTTTTAAAGGTGAGCAACATCCTCGAACAAGACATTAAGTATCTTTCCGGCGTTGGTCCCAAGCGAAAAGAGCTGTTGAGCAAAGAACTCAACATCGAGACTTGGGGCGACTTGTTGGAATATTACCCTTACAAATACGTTGACCGTAGCAAGGTGTATGCCATCACAGAGCTGTCGCCCGATATGGCATTCGTGCAAATCAAGGGACATATCTTGAGTTTCGAGGAATATGCGATGGGAGCGAGGAAGAAAAGAATCGTTGCCCATTTCACCGATGGACATGGCATTGCAGACCTTGTATGGTTCAATGGAACGAAATACGTGTACGAGCAATACAAGGTCAATGAGGAATACATCGTTTTTGGCAAGCCTACCATTTATGCGGGGAGATTCCAATTTGCCCACCCCGACATCGACAAGGCAGCTAACCTCGAACTTTCCAAGATGGGAATGCAGCCTTATTACATCACCACGGAAAGAATGAAAAAGTTTGGGTTGACCTCACAAAACATTGAGAAACTCACCAAAAACCTGTTGTCACACATCCCATCACCATTAGCAGAAACCCTCCCTCCTTTCATCACGGCACCTTTGCGGCTCATCTCGCGTGATACCGCCATGCGGCTCATCCATTATCCTACTAATGCGGACGACATCGCAAAAGCCAAGTTGCGATTGAAATTCGAGGAGCTTTTTTACGTGCAATTAAATATATTAAGGTACGCGAGTGACCATAGACGCAAATACCGTGGGTATATTTTCGGACGTGTCGGTGAGCATTTCAATTGGTTTTACACCCACAACCTACCCTTCTTATTAACCGACGCGCAAAAGCGAGTGATTCGCGAGATACGGGAAGACATGAGAAGCGGACGGCAAATGAACCGCTTATTGCAAGGCGATGTAGGGTCAGGCAAGACCTTGGTCGCTCTCATGTCGATGCTTATCGCCATCGACAACGGATTCCAAGCACTCATCATGGCTCCAACAGAAATCCTAGCCGAGCAACACCTGCAAACCATCAACGAGTTCCTGAAAGACATGCCCATACGCATTGAGTTGCTCACGGGGGTCGTGAAAGGCAAGAAACGCAAGGAAATATTGGAAGGACTGGTTGACGGGAGCGTGCATATCGTGGTGGGAACCCATGCCCTCATCGAAGACCCCGTGCAATTCTCTCAGCTCGGTCTTGCTGTCATCGACGAGCAACATCGCTTTGGCGTGGCACAACGGGCAAAGTTATGGAGCAAGAACGATAACCCGCCACATGTCCTCGTGATGACCGCGACTCCCATCCCCCGCACGTTAGCCATGACGATATACGGTGACTTAGACGTGAGCGTCATCGACGAATTACCCCCTGGGCGCAAACCTATCCAAACCATACACAAGTACGATAGCCAAACCACGAGCCTTTACCAAGGTATCCGCCAGCAAATACACCAAGGGAGACAGGTTTACATCGTGTTCCCACTCATCAAGGAGAGCGAGAAAACCGACCTGAAAAACTTGGAAGAAGGCTTTGAGGCATTGCGGGAAGTGTTCCCTGAATTTACCCTCAGCAAAGTACATGGAAAAATGAAAGCCAAGGAAAAAGAGGAGGAAATGCAGCGGTTTGTGCGAGGGGAGACCCAGATATTGGTGGCAACCACCGTGATAGAGGTCGGCGTCAATGTTCCTAATGCTTCCGTCATGGTGATACTTGACGCACAGAGATTCGGGCTTTCCCAACTACATCAGTTGCGCGGACGCGTAGGAAGGGGTGCAGACCAAAGCTATTGCATTCTTGTGACAAGCTACAAACTATCGGACGATACCCGCAAACGTATTGACATCATGTGTGACACCAATGATGGGTTTGAGATAGCGGAGGCAGACTTGAAACTGAGGGGACCAGGTGATTTAGAGGGAACACAGCAGAGCGGAATAGCCTTCGACCTCAAGATTGCCGACATCGCCCGTGACGGGCAAATCGTACAGATGGCGCGAGACGAGGCGCAAAAGGTGATTGACGACGACCCTCTATGCGAGAAAGACAAATATGCCTTGCTTTGGAAAAGGCTCAAAGAGTTACGAAAGACCAACATCAATTGGTCTGCCATTAGTTGAAAGCCCTCGTTTATTTACATTTTTTAAGAAACAAATGTTTTTTTCGTTCACATCATTATTCTCCGATAATCCCACGTAACACATTGATATACAAGCCTTTTACGCTTCGTATAGGTATGTTAAAATGTCAATAAAAACTGTTAAGCATGTCATGACTTTAGAAAAAAAGCATTATCTTTGCATCGGATTTCATAAAGAAGTGTTTGGAGTTAAGTGTTTTTATGCTTATTTGAATCCACTCAACGCCTAACACTTTATTATAATAGACCGTGGTTTTCACGGAATAAACCTAACATGAATAAGAATAAACATGAGATTAAAAGGATTTTTTAAGACTATTGCAATATCCGCATTAATTACTCTATCAGCCCAACCCCTCCATGCGCAAGACCTCCTTGCACGACAAGCACCCGTTGACCGGAAGATGAAAGCCGTAGACACCCTTGCTTTCCAAGAGATGCTTGACCGTGAATATGCTGGTCTTCCCGCCAGTGAGTTGTACGCTGACTGGGATAACAGATACGCTCATCGTGCCACTGAATTGCCCGACAAATATAAAATCGACTTACGTGACTTCTGTATGCCCACCACCAGTCGCGTGGTGACAAGCAACTTCGGTCCTCGCTGGGGTCGGCAACATAAAGGACTTGACATCAAAGTGTACATCGGCGATACCATCCGCGCCGCATTCAGTGGCAAGGTGCGCATCGTCAGATTTGAGGGCGGCGGCTATGGAAACTATATCGTCATTCGCCATGACAACGGCTTAGAGACCATTTATGGACACCTCTCCAAACATCTTTGCAAGGAAAACCAAGAGGTACGTGCTGGCGATGTCATCGGATTGGGTGGTAATACGGGACGAAGCACAGGTTCCCACCTTCACTTTGAGACACGCCTTTGTGGTGTCGCTTTGAATCCCGCCTTGATGTTCGACTTCCGCGCCCAAGACGTAGTAGGCGACTATTACACCTTTAACAAAGCGAAATATATGGCTGAATCCAACGAGGCTACACGCCTTCGTGGCAAAATCGGCAATGGAAGTTACTCATCAGAACAAGTCCGAGGAACATCTGCCAGTGCAAACAAAACCGTCAAATACGAGACTGGCAAGCAGTTCCACAAGGTGGAAAAGGGTGAAACCCTCTATTCCATCGCCCGCAAACGTGGTGTAACAGTGGACAAGCTTTGCGAGTTGAACCACATCGGTAAGAGTTTCCATGTCCGTGCAGGACAAATACTACGGTATTCGTAAGCTCGAACCGTTATTTTCATCATACAAATTTGGGTAAGTCCCGTTCCTTTAGTGAGCGGGACTTTTATTTTGCTATGATTGCCAATACCAAAGATAAAGGATAAAAATAAGTGCTTAATGTCCTTGCATGAACACTAAGCACTAAACACTTCTCATTCTTTGAGCCTCTTGTCGGATTCGAACCAACGACCCCGAGATTACAAATCACGTGCTCTGGCCAACTGAGCTAAAGAGGCGGGTGGGCAAGCTACTTGCATCGCGCCGCTACAACCAACTACCTTTGCTACGTTCCCGTCCTGGAGGATTCGAAGGGAGCTGGCCGTGCAAGACTTACCCGTATTGCGGTGCAAAAGTATAAAAAAAACAAGGAACTAAAGAATAAAAGTATGAAAAAAACGGAAATCATCCCTTTTTTCTGTCATAAAAGGTCATCATTCACCCCTCAACAGCTGCATTTTCATCTATTAGCAACAGTCAAGGTATATTTCCCTGCTGTCAGTTCAAATACCACTTTCACCTTCCTTTGGCGCACCTGTTTCTTCTTCAAGCGACGATTGTTTACTTTCACCTTCTTATAGGACTTAGCAGGGAGAATCACGGTAGCAGACGTGTTGGCAGGTATGGTGAAACGATATTCCACGTTCTCTCCATTCACTTGCCAACTGCTTTCTATCTTTCCATACATACTCTCATAACATCCACTGAGCGACCTCATGGAAGAAGTGTCTCTCAATGCCTCTGGACGAAGATAGAAATGTTTGAATGCTGGTGACTCCTCATCTTGGGCAATGCCGAGTCCTCGTTGCAAAATCCAGTTGACCACACTACCAAAGGCATAATGGTTAAAAGAATTCATTCTGTTATTTTTGCCAAAGCCATCTTTCTTCGTCATGGAATTGAGCCGTTCCCAGATTGTCGTTGCCCCTTGGGTGACAGGATAGAGCCACGATGGATATTGGCTATTGAGCAACATCTGCCAAGCCATTTCACTATATCCATTGTCAGACAAGGCAAAACAAATCCAAGGAGTTCCCACAAATCCTGTCATTAATGAATAGGGAGGATATAGCTTGCCATCATCACCAACATTCTCGCGTCGAACCGTATTCACCAAGTTATCTGCAACTCGTTTCTTGTAATAGTCTTTTAACACATCAAGACCAAGAGGCACGGCATAACTGGTCTGTGTGTCAATGACAGTTTCCCGATCTCTGCTTCCAACATAACCTGCCGTCCTTGAAGGCTTGCCCTTGCCAAAGCCCCCTCCCCTTGTCTTGCCATCAGTAGGTTGGAAATAATGGGTATTGATGAAATCCACACGTTTCGTGCGCATATTATTATAATAGGTGGCATCGTCATCCTCTCCCAAGGCTTTTGCCATCTTCTCCATCAACCCCAACTCGTAAGCCAAGTAACAGTCAAATATCATCGTGTTGTCATTCTTCGCGTTTTCAAATCCCAACCAGTCACCCAAATCTTTCCATGTATCCGTGGCTTGATAGTGATTATCTATAGGGTTGATATAATCCCTGAGAACTTTCTTCACATATCGTTTCATGGCGGGATAATGCTCACGTAACGCTACCGTATCACCATATTGCACATACATCTGCCATAGAACAACAATACCCACACTTTGCCAAAGAGGACCGCCAAAACCACCACCAATAGGCGCAATGTCCGCAAAGGCACCATCATCTCCTTGAGTGTCTCGCAACGCCAAAAGATGTCGGCGCAAGAACTGGTTGGCATTGAAAAGATATGACATAGCAGGGGAAAACACCGAAAGGTCTCCACTCCATCCCATCCGCTCATTGCGTTGGGGACAGTCGGTGGGAATGGAAAACACGTTGGCCAAGGTAGACCATTTCACATTCTCAAAGAAACGTGATAATAAAGGTGAGTCAAATGTGATGTCTGTGGTGAATGAATCGACGCTACTCAACACAACTCCCTCCACAGCATCCAATGGCAAAGGGTTATCAAGTCCCGTGATTTCCACATAGCGATAGCCGTGGTAAGTACTGATGGGCTGGTAGATTTCCACGGCATTTCCTTTAGCGATATAAATATCTTGCGCCATGGCGGCACGGATATTTTCCATCATCATCATCCCTTCCTTGCCTTGGTATGATGGCAAGTCGGGATAAAGCACTTCTGCAAAGCGCATCGTCACCTGTTGTCCTTCATGTAAGGAGGAAAATGTCAAACGTGGAACACCAGCCATATTCTGTCCCATGTCATAGACATAGACACCCTCTCGTGGCTCTGTCATGGTCTGGGCTTTCAATGTGGAAAACGGTCTAACGGGATTCCCCACCTGTGCAACCATCTTATTCTGCGACCAATCTGACGGTGTGGGGAAACTCTTATCGTCTAACGTCTTTGTAAGTGGCAATGGCACAATCTCTGCCCGTTCCCAATGCGATGCCACTCTCCGTGCATCATACACCTCACCTTGGAATAGACTCCCATAACGGATTGGACCGTCATCGGCATATTCCCATGTGGCAGGGTTGGTATTTATTTCTTGAGTCGTGCCATCATCGTATGTAATCACCAACTTAGCCCATAATGCTTGACGACATCCAAAGAGATTCCAATTAGAAGGGTCGTATGTGATATTCCCACTCCACCAACCCTCATTCAATGTGGCATAGAATTGGTTCTCGCCCTCTCTCACCATACCCGTCACATCATACGTTTGGTACATCATGGTCTTATTGTATTGTGTGAGACCTGGGTTCAGATAGTCAATCCCCACCTTATTTCCGTTGATGAGGATATCATATATACCCCTTGCCGACGCATACAGACGAGCCTTACGAATTGACTTTGACGAAAAGTCTGTATTGAAAAATGTTCTCAACACTACAGCCCCATGCTCTCGTGGGGTATAAATTATCGTCTTACCATTCACATATACCGCCGTCGTATCATATAAAACTTCTTGTGGCACTCGGTAATTTTTCACTTCCACACGCATAAAACGTGCCTTTTGACCTTGTGGAACACTAAAACCAATGTCACCCACTACGGGAAAGGCAATGAAATCACCACCCTTGCCCAAAGGATTCAATTCCACTTGGCCAATCTTCTCGCCATCAAAGAACACGTCTGTCGTTCCCGATGCAGACTCCACGGCTATATGATGATAGACATACCTGTTTTTCAAAGACAACAAACCCGATGGAATGGATAATCGATACACGGGCTTGTCGGCACGGTCATGTGGTGTATAACCCTCTCGATAGATGTTCACAAAATTAGAATCACCTATTTCTAATTCCACTTTGATATACGATTCGTCCTTTCCGTTGGCAACTCCAAGGATGTTCTTATTGGCATCCATCAACCGTCGATCATTGGCTCCATAAATGAGAGCAGCACGGCGTGACTTGCTCTTCTTGTCCAATAAGATATTGCCCGACAAACGAAAAACGGGTAGGTATTGGCTACAAAAAGGCATTGCCCGCTCGTCGCCTCCAATCCATTGGGGGTTCTCATCCTTTGTATCATCAAAAACGATATGGTCAAGAAATGCCGTCTCAAACCACGAAGAAACAGAAGAATGTTCCTTGGCATCGTCCCACACCTCCACTGTCCATCGATAGCGCATACATGACTTGAGAGAGTCACCATCATAGCGTATGCCCACAGAATTGTCACTCGCCACCCGTCCAGAATCCCACACCTGCTGTTCATCCTCATCTATCACGACAATGCGATATGCCATTTGTCTGGCTCCCTGCCGTTCCGTTGACATTTGCCACGAGAAACGAGGCTGTGCGACATCTATACCCAATGGTTCAAAGGTATATTCCACCTTGGGCAAGACCACATCAAAAGCCCATGTGGCATTCATCCCTGCCACAAAAGCCCACATTAAAAAAAACTTTCTTATCATGGACGTTGGGTTGAATAATACTCTTTCACCTTATCTACTATTTTCATAGGGACAAGGCGACGGATTGGCTTCCCCTCCCTGACACGTCTCCTAACTTCTGTGCTGCTGACCAAATAGCGTGGTGTGTCGAGCAAAGTCACGCTGTCGGGCAAATCCTTTGAGTCTATCTCACATCCTTCTCGGGGATAGATAGCTATGGGATAATGGGCTAAAATGTCATCATGGTGATACCAACGATGAAACAAATTCCAATTGTCAGCCCCGATAACGAGTACAAACTGCCTATCAGGAAAAGCCTTCGACATCGCTTGCAACGTATTCCAAGTATAGGAAGGCTTGGGAAGGTGAAACTCAAAATCACAAGCCGTCAAGTCGCGCTCATCCTCCAAAGCGAGTTTTGTCATCTCCAAGCGCAAAGCATCAGGAAGGAGGTCGGGGTTATGTTCCTTCAAGGGATTCATCGGCGATACCACAAACCAAATCTCATCCGCCAAGTTCATCCGCAACATCTGCTTTGCGAGTGCGATATGGCCATTATGGATGGGATTGAACGACCCTCCGTAGATGCCCGTCCGTATCATGATTGGTCAAGAAATTCAGTAACAATCGCCAATGCCTCCGCCTTCGCCATGTCTAAATCATCATTGACCAACACCTTGTCAAAATATTTCGCAAAGGTCAGCTCGTAGGATGCCTTGGCAATTCGTTTCTCAATATCCTCGGCAGAGTCAGTACCACGCTTTTCCAATCGTCGGCGCAATTCCTCGATTGACGGTGGCTGGATAAAAAGACTCAATGCCTCGTCGGCATAATGTTGCTTGATACTGCACCCTCCTTTCACATCCACGTCGAACACCACATTTTCGCCTTTCGCGCGTTGTTTCTCCACCTGTTCTTTTAATGTGCCATAAAAACGGTTCTCATAGACCTCCTCATATTCCAAGAACTCGCCTCGTGCCACCTTCTCCCTGAATTCCTCTGGGGAAAGGAAGAAATACTCCACGCCGTCCCGCTCTTCTCCACGGGGAGGACGACTGGTACAACTGACAGAGAAATAGAGATTCAATTCTGGATGTGCCTCCATCAACCAGTTCACAATGGTACTTTTCCCACTGCCACTCGGAGCGGAAACTATAATCATCTTTCCCTTTTTGTAAGGAGAAGGACACCCCTTACCCGCAGTTCCTAATGATTCTTCATTTTTCATTCTTCACTCTTCATTTTAATTATAGGGCATTCAGCACCTGTTCCTTGATTTGCTCTAATTCGTCTTTCATCATCACCACGATATTTTGCATCTCTGCAAGATTGCTCTTCGATCCCGTAGTGTTAATCTCCCTTCCCATCTCCTGGGCAATAAAGCCGAGTTTCTTGCCCTGAGAACCAGCGGCAGCCATCGTTTCGCGGAAATACTTTAAGTGGTTAGAAAGGCGTTGCTTCTCCTCGCTAATGTCAAGTTTTTCAATATAATAAATGAGTTCTTGTTCCAAGCGACCCTTATCATAATCCACCTCGGGAATGGTCTTCAGACCTTCCACGATACGAGAGCGGATTTTCTCGATGCGCTTTTTCTCGTATTCGTCAATACTTGCCAATAAGGATGAGATGTTGTCTATCTTCTCATTGAACATCTTTTCAAGAGCCAAACCCTCTTGCTTGCGAAACTCCACCAACCTATTAATGGCATCGTTAATAGCCAAACTGGCTGCTTCCCATTCCTCTTCATCTAAGACCTCCGCCTCTGCTTTCATCGTCACATCGGGCATACGCACCAAGGCCTGCATCCAATCTTTGGGTTCGGGAATACCCACTTTATCGACAATGCTCTTCAACTGGCGGTAATAGCTCTCCACCAAAGCCGCATTGACTGGGGTTGCATCACATCCAGCATCCTTCTCAATCCAGATGGAGAAATCAACTTTTCCCCTTATCAGTGCTTGAGAGATGGCTTGGCGTATCTCCATCTCCTTCTCTCGATAGAGAGGAGCAATACGGGTGGAGACATCCAGACTCTTGCTGTTGAGCGACTTGATTTCCACGTTAATCTTCTTTTCCTTGTAGGCTACCACGGCTTTCCCGTAACCTGTCATTGATTGTATCATACGGTTTTGTGTTATTTTTTCTGCAAAAGTACGAAATTTGGCGGAAAAATGCGTACTTTTGCATACGAATATTCGTGTTTTTGGATATGGCTTGCATATTACATCTTGAAACAAGTACCGATGTTTGTTCTGTGGCAGTGAGCCAAGACGGGGCTTGCATCTTCAATGAGGAAGACCATAGCGGTCCCAACCATGCCGTCAAGTCGGGCGTGTTCATCGATGAAGCCCTCTCTTTTATCGACAGCCACCTCATCCCTTTAGATGCCGTTGCCGTTAGCCAAGGACCAGGATCCTACACAGGGCTACGCATCGGTACATCCACCGCCAAGGGTATATGCTATGGAAGGGATGTCAAACTGATTTCCATACCCACTCTCCAACTGCTATGCGTACCTATCTTGCTGCGCGAAGCTATTGCCGAAGAGGATGCCCTACTTTGCCCCATGATTGATGCTCGCCGCATGGAGGTATATGCCCAAGTGCTTGACCGTTCTCTTCATGAAGTGCGACCCATTCAAGCTGACGTAGTTGACAGTGATACCTATAAGCCCTACCTCGACCAACATCCCGTGTATTTCTTCGGCAACGGAGCCGCGAAGTGCATGGAAGCCATCCACCATCCTAACGCCCATCTCATCGAAGGCATCGAGCCACTCGCCAAATGGATGTTCCCCTTGGCAGAGAAACGATACTTCAATGGACAGTTTGAGGACGTGGCGTATTTCACGCCTTTCTATCTAAAGGATTTCGTGGCGAAGATGCCCAAGAAATTATTGTAACAGAAATATGAAAGACCCTATGAATATCGAAGGATTAGATTACAACACACAACGTGAAAAACTCATCATTCCCGAATATGGAAGGGAAATACAAAATATGGTAGACCACGCCATATCGCTCACCGACAAGCAACAACGCCAACGTTGTGCCGAGTCCATCATCGCCATCATGGAACGAATGTTCCCACAGAATCGTGAGAACGAGAATTACCAACAGACACTTTGGAATCATCTTGCACTCATGAGCAACTTCCAATTGGATATCGACTGGCCTTACGACCCCGAGGAGGCAAAACACTTGGCAACTAAACCCGAACCCCTACCCTACCCCATGCAGCGCATCCCTTTGCGCCATTACGGTAACATGGTGTTTGAATTGTTCGACAAACTCAAGACAATGGAGCCAGGGAAGGAACGCGATGAATTGGTGAGACTGACTGCCAACCAGATGCGCCGCAACCTGTCACAATGGAGCCATAGCACTTCCAACGATGAGATTGTTGCATCTGACCTCGCTCGTTACACCGATGGTGTTATCCAACTCGACCTCGACACGTTCAAGTTTGACAAGACACAGGTGAAAGACCTCGATAAGAAAAAGAAAAAGAAATAACCTCATGGAGTCATTCATCATTGAAGGAGGGCATCCTCTCAAGGGAGAAATCACACCACAAGGCGCCAAGAACGAGGCGTTACAAGTGATTTGCGCCACACTGCTTACATCAGAGGAAGTAAGGATAAGCAATATCCCTGACATCCTTGACGTAAACAACCTCATCCAACTCCTGCGCGACATTGGTGTGGAGGTGACTAAACATGGGCGAAATGACTATTCTTTCCAAGCCAAAAGTCTCAACTTGACTTATCTCGAAAGTGCCGAATTTATTAGGAAGAGCGCGGCATTACGAGGGAGCGTTTTGATGATAGGTCCTTTATTGGGACGGTTCGGCAAGGCGACCATCGCCGAGCCAGGGGGCGACAAGATTGGTCGCCGCCGCCTCGACACGCACTTTCTTGGATTCAAACACCTCGGTGCGCAGTTCGTCTACGACGAGAATCGCAATGTCTATGACATCGAAGGCGACAAATTACAAGGCACTTATATGTTACTTGATGAGGCATCAGTAACAGGCACTGCCAATGTCATCATGGCTGCGGTGTTGGCAGAAGGAACAACGACCATCTACAATGCCGCCTGTGAACCCTATATCCAACAGCTATGCCACTTGCTCAATGCCATGGGTGCCAACATTAGCGGCATCGCCTCCAACCTACTTACCATCGTGGGGGTGAAAGAATTGCATGGGGCAACCCACCATATCCTACCCGACATGATTGAAGTAGGGTCGTTCATTGGCATGGCGGCAATGGTGGGCAACGGCATTCGTATCAAGAACGTTGCCCTACATCATCTTGGCATCATACCTGACTCGTTCAAAAGGCTTGGCGTATCTATAGAGGTGGATGGCGATGACCTCATAATACCCAAACAAGAACACTACGTCATCGAGTCATTTATCGACGGCACCATCATGACTCTCGCCGACGCACCATGGCCAGGGCTTACCCCCGACCTACTCTCTGTCTTGCTGGTAGTCGCTACACAGGCACGAGGAAGCATCCTTATCCATCAGAAAATGTTTGAGAGCCGCCTATTCTTCGTCGACAAACTCATTGACATGGGAGCGCAAATCATCCTTTGCGACCCACACAGGGCCGTTGTCATCGGACACGACCGCAACATCCAACTACGAGCAAGACGCATGACAAGCCCCGACATCCGTGCCGGCATCGCCCTGCTCATCGCCGCCCTAAGTGCCAATGGCACAAGCCGCATCGCCAACATCGCACAGATTGACCGTGGTTACCAAGACATAGAGCAACGTCTTAACCAACTGGGTGCCCACATTGTCCGTGCTAAAAATTAAACTCTCGTTCACCTCACAAACCCCTTTTATTCCATCAAACCCATCCTCCCACCATGATTGCATCATCTGAAGTATATAAAATCGGACGCATCGGACGTACTCATGGCATCAAGGGCGAAGTGTACTTCTTCTTCGACGACGATGTGTTTGACCGTGTAGAGGCGGAATATCTCATCTTGGAGATTGATGGCATCCTCGTTCCATTCTTTATGGAAGAGTATAGGTTCCATGGAAACAATAGTGCCTTGGTGAAATTCTGCGATATAGACACCCAAGAACGGGCACGGGAACTGACCAACTGCCAAGTGTTCTTCCCTCATAGCTTAACCGATTATGACTCCGATAGCATCAGCTACTCGCAACTCAAAGGCTTCAAACTAACCAACGCCGATGACGGACAGATAATAGGAATAGTCCAAGGCATCGACGACTCAACCATCAATACTCTCATCGAGGTAATGACAGAGGATGGCCGGAAAATTCTCATTCCTGCCAATGACGACCTCATCGAAGAGATTAACATTCCCTCCCGACGCATCTCTATCCACATCCCCGACGGTTTACTAACCCTCTAACACCCCAACAACACTCACACCCTCCACCCCATGAAACAGCAAATCTGCATCCTCGGCAGCACAGGCTCCATTGGCACACAAGCCCTTGATGTCATCCAGCAACACAGCGACCGTTTTGAGGTCTATTGTCTCACTGCCAACAACCGCGTAGAACAGCTCGCAGCACAGGCCAGGAAATTCCACCCTGCCGCCGTGGTCATTGCCAACCAAGATAAATACCCACAACTAAAGGAACTTTTGAGCGACCTACCCGATATCAAGATTTATGCTGGCAAGAAGGCTCTTGACGAGATTGTGGAAGCCGACCCCATCGACATGGTACTCACGGCAATGGTGGGATTTGCAGGTCTCTCGCCCACGATCCACGCCATCAAGGCACGTAAAAAGATATGTCTCGCCAACAAGGAGACGCTCGTCGTGGCGGGCGAACTCATCTGCCAACTTGCCCAACAATACCGCGTTCCCATCCTACCCGTGGACAGCGAACATTCTGCCATCTTCCAAAGCATCGTGGGCGAAGGCGATAACGAGATAGAGAAGATATTGCTTACATGCAGCGGCGGACCGTTCCGCAAATTCTCAGATGAGCAAATCGCCCGAGTAACAGCGGCAGATGCCCTCAAGCACCCCACATGGGACATGGGCGCGAAAATCACCATCGACTCCGCTACGCTCATGAACAAAGGCTTTGAAGTCATCGAAGCGAAGTGGCTCTTCGGCATTCCTGCCGACAAGATACAGGTACTCATCCATCCACAGAGCATCATCCATAGTGCCGTACAGTTTTGCGACGGCTCTGTCAAGGCACAGTTGGGCGTGCCAGACATGCGGCTACCCATCCAATATGCGTTCACCTACCCCGACCGTCTGCCACTCAATGGCGAACGGCTCAACCTTTTCACACATCCCTTGGAGTTCTTTGAGCCAGACACCAACAAGTTTCGTTGCCTTGCCCTCGCCTTCGAAGCCATCAAACGGGGCGGCAACATGCCTTGCATCGTCAATGCCGCCAACGAGATTGTCAACGAGGCTTTCCGCAAAGACAAATGTTCTTTCCCTCAAATGGCAGACATCATTGAGAAGACGATGCACCTAACCGACTTCGACCCCAATCCCTCTTACGACACATATATACAAACAGATGCCCAAGCAAGAGCCATCGCCGCTCGGGAAATAAAAGGTTAATGACAAAATGGAGTATACAAGAAACAGTCTCCATATAGCTTACATTGCCATTATCGCCCTCAAACTCGTATCTGTAAAAGTTCGCCAAATCATCAGCTTGATGGGTTTGTAATCATCAAACAATTGTTTGACGAACCTAATCTCGAACACTAAACGGAATTCGTATTCATCTGCCTCCTCAATAAATTCGTGCTTGGTGCCAACACGAGCAATCTCTATCTGATACAAATCACGGATGCCTTTGCCAAAGATTCTAATGTGTATTAGCCTTAAGATTCTTTTTGAAAAACACAAAAACTTATGGAGAAAATGCATATAGTTTCACAAATTCTCCTAACATTTAATCAAGAAAAGAGTCTTTCGAGTACGTATTCCATCGTCAAAATTCATATCAAAAAAGTTGACAAAATGACATTTCAAAAAGTTTGGAAATAGACTTCGCAGGGTGTTTCTGCGTGTCTATTTTTCGTCAAAAACCAGCGGTTTTTGGGCAAATGCCACTATTTAACATTTTTTGTGCGGCATTAGTTGGTTACAGATGCTAAATTTACCCTTCATGGATGGGGCGTTTTTCGGGCGCGGATGCCGCCCAAAGAATGTTAAATTGCCGCACTTATCGGCGGCAAACACCACAAAGAAAATGCAAGTTATTGGTATTCAACAGTTTACAAAACGTGCAAAAACGGGCTTTTTTTCGCCCAAAGCCAAGGCCGATGCAAAAGAAGGTAGCCATGAGGGTATTTTTTGTGAATAATAATTACAAAAACACTTTCTTATAGTGTATTCCAAGATGATAATCACCCATGCTTTTCCTTTCAATATTGTTACCCCTCAAATAATATAATTCATCCTTTAACTATTTTTATTGTAAAAAAAATGCAAGGAATGGAAATTTATCTATCGTTGCAAACTATTGTATAATTTTTTATTCAAAATGACTTCGCCAAGTATCGGTAATGAGTTTACCAAGCACCGATAATGGCACCACCAGGTACTGACAATGAATCTGCTTGAAGTGCTTTGTGTAGTTTTGTTGCCACCTTTGCCACCTTAATGACACCGCTCAATTATTTGTTTATCAATAAGTTAAGAGAGGTGTGGCAACGTTGCAACAAAAAAAATATAATTCTCGGATATAGTTAGAAGTTTCTACTCTCTGAGTCACTATCCGACCGTCTTCCTCCACCATGCTCCCTCAATATGATTATCCATCAACAATCAGTCACTTGAATTGAAAAAAAATGATTTTTGAAGCCTAATCTTTGAACATTTTGTTCTCCCGCAATTAAATTCTACCCTTTTTTCTCCATAATATTGTACGTTTTTAGTTATTAATATTCTACCTTATACCAACAAAAAGTACGCAGAACGAATCTACGCATCTCCAAGGCCTTGCACTGCCTAATAGCATCATAGAAACGCCTACGCAATATGGCGTGACGCTCTAAACGCTATTCTATTCTGGCTCGTTTATCATCGAGGTGCAAGTTCGGAGATGTAAGAGCCAATATATGTGTACGCTCTTT
>JAFYZV010000005.1 GCA_017548525.1 Prevotella sp. | reverse complement strand
GTCGTTAGTTGTTAGAGGGGGGCGAGTGAGGAGAGGAACTGCTTGGTCACTTGGAACGAGCCATTTGCCATCTTGTCCCAGAAGTCGAAGTATTGGGAAGCCTTCTCATCCTTAAGCGGAACGTCGCTGATAATGCGGAAGGAGACAAACGCCACGTCGTATAGGTAACAGACATGGGCGATGGAGCAACTCTCCATGTCCACGGCTTTCGCCTGTGGAAAATAGTTGACGATGGCTTGCATCTTCTCCTTGGTGTCTACAAACCAGTCGCCACTGACGATGATACCGCTATGAATGTGGCTGTTCGTCTCTAAATGTAATGCTTTCTCGACGATTTCCTGCGGCGTGGAAAAATAGGGGGGCATTCCCACGAATTGCCCGTATGCCACCTCGCTGCCACAGTATACGTCATGGTAATGGTATTGTGTACCCACCACAACGTCCAATGGGTTCATCTCCACGTCGGCTCCGCCCGCTACTCCAGTCGAGATGATGAGGTCTGGATGGTAGCAATTGATCATTTCCACGGCACCGACGGCGGAGTTCACCTTGCCGATGCCACATTGTTGCATGATGACTTGATGGCTTCCGATGTTGCCAATCACGAATTTGTTCTCGTTCTTGTGTTCTGTGTAACAATTTTCGGCGAGTGTCTTGAGTTGCGCGAATTCCTTTTCCATCGCGACGATAATGCCTATTTTCATTATCTTTCCAGTTGATTGTTTCATCGTTTGTTGGCGTGGTTGCGCATGTATTCACGTGGCGACATGCCATAAACATTCTTGAACATCGTGGAGAACGAGGCAGCGTTGGAGAACCCACAGGCATATACCACCTCGGTGATATTCATGTTCTTAGTGGCGAGTAGGGTGGCAGCTTGCTTCAGGCGGATGTTGCGGATGAAGTCGTGAGGGGTCTGTCCTGTCAACTCTTTCATCTTTCGGTGCAAGTGGACACGGCTGATGCCTACCTCCTCGGCTATCATGTCTACGCAGAGATCGGAATTGTTCAGGTGCTTGTTGATGGTCTTCATCACGCGTTCCAACAGCTTCTCGTCGGGCGACTTCATCTTTACCTCGCTGATTTGCTCCTCCAATTGCTCGGTTTTGCCATATTTCTGTTTGAGCAAGCGACGCTCGTTGATGAGATTGATGATGGTGCGTCGCAGGATATCCATGTTGAAAGGCTTGACGATATAGGCATCTGCCCCAACTTCCAGTCCTTCCAACTTGTCCTCGTCGCGATTCTTGGCGGTGAGGAGGATGATGGGGATGTGATTGGTGGTGGGGTTTGCTTTCAGCTTAGTGCATAGCATATTGCCGTCCATTTCGGGCATCATGATGTCTGACACCACAATGTCGGGGTTACAACTGTAAACCTCCGCGAGGGCATCGCGTCCGTTGGAGCAGTCGTGGATGTCATAGTCTTGTGACAGTTCGGTCTTGAGATAGTCGCGGATTTCATCATCATCTTCGGCAATGACGACCGTCAGTTTCTCATTGGGTTGTTTTTCCTTGGGTTCGTCTATGGTCATCATCTCCTCGGGTTCGTTGAAATCAACCATCTCGGGTGTCCCTTCTTCATTCTCGGTGATGATTTCGTCGGGTTTTAGGTGGGCGTTGCCCAATGGAATGCTGACGACAAACTCGCATCCCTTGTCGAGGTTATGGGCGGATATGGCACCGTAATGCAACTCCACCAAAGAACGTGCCAAGTCGAGACCGATGCCCGTGCCGGTATTACGGTCGTTGGTGGTGGATGGTGTCTGATAAAATCGCTCAAAGATTTTGTCTATCTTGTCTTCGGGAATCTTCTCGCCATTGTCCCTGATGGCGATGGTGGCGTTATGTTCGTCGTGTGTCAGTCGAATGTCAATTTCGCCTCCCGCAGGTGTGAACTTAAAGGCGTTGGAGAGGATGTTGACAATCACCTTGTCGAAATGCTTGCGGTCGACCCATACTGGCAGTTCCTTGCTGTCGTGTTCGTAGTTCAATGAGATGCTCTTGGCATTGGCTTGCTGGTTGAACAGGGAGTGAATGTCCTTGACAAATGCCACTAAGTCAGTTTCTTGCATCCGCATCTGCATCATTCCCTTGTCGATTTTGCGCAGGTCCATGATTTGGTTGACGAGGCTGAGAATCCGTTCTGCATTGCGTTTGATGGTTTCGTAGATGCCTTGGCGTTGTGGGTCATGGTCCTCTTTCATCAAGGTGAGCAGTGGTGTGAGGATGAGTGTCATCGGGGTACGTATCTCATGGCTGATATTCATAAAGAAACGTAGCTTTGCTTCTCCCATCTCTTCCGCATGGATATGCTCTTGTAGTTTGAGGCGGTCTTGCTCCTTACGACGGCGATTGGCGAGGTATAGATAGATGGCTGTGAACAATGCGGCGAGATAGAGGAGGTAAGCCCACCAGGTACGATACCAAGGACTGTGTACGATGATGGTAAATTCCCGTTCGGGAGTCTCGATGTTGTTGCGCTCGGCTTTCACCTTAAAATGGTATGTGCCTGGTGAAAGATGGGAGAAAGTGATTTCATTGACACCCGGTTGCAATCTGACGAAAGGCTCGTTATTGATGCCATACATATAAGTGATATGTTCGGGATTGTCGTAGGTCAATGTCGAAAGTTGGATGGTAAACGAGTTGTCGTTATGGCTGAGGTCAAAACGATGGCTTGCAATGACGGCTGTGTCGGTCACTTGGTAAATGCCTGAGCGTGTCAGACTGTTGACTTGTTCCCCGTTGACAGAAAAGGCGGTCAGCTCCACGGTGGCATCCCACTTCGCTTGTTGTATTTCTGAGGGGTCGAACCATGTGATTCCTCCCACGCCGCCAAACAACATGATGCCGGTCGGTGTACTCCATGACGCACCATCGCTAAACTCATTCGATTGAAGGCCGTTGTCGATAAAAAAGTTTCGTGTCTGTCCCGTCTTGAGGTCAAGGCAACACAGACCGTGGTCGGTGGCGACCCAGAGCTTCCCTTGCTTGTCTTGTTCGATGGAGGCGATGCCATTGTCTGCCAATCCTTTCTCCGTGGTATAGAGTTTTAACTCCTTGTTTTGTAAATCGTAGGCATAAAGACCGTCATTGGAACCAATCCACAACTGCCCAGAATATTCACGGGCTATGCGGACAGGTGTTCCGTAGTTGAGGCAGTTCTTGCCAAACACGGAGGTCCAGTTCTCTGTTGCGATGTCGAGACAACAGACACCCATGGTCGTAGCTACGTAGATACGCTTGTTATCGGGAGATAAGGATATTTGTGAAATGTAGTCGTTGGTGATGCTGTTAATCTTGGGGTTGGTCGGAGCACCTTCGTTCATTAAGTATGATTTGAGCTTGCCAGTATTTTGGTCTAATTTCACCAATCCATTGCCCATAGTTGCTATCCAAAGGTTATTGTTTTTATCCACATCGATATCAAAGATGCTCAGTCCATTGGATAGTCCGAAATTGTAATTGTGGTATTGTTTGTTGGTTGGGTCAATCCATCCACCTCCCTCTCGATAGGAGCCAATCCATATCCTGCCGTTGAGGTCTTCCCGAATGGTCATGATTGAGGCAGGGAAATAATCCTTGTAGTGTTTCAGCAGGTTAAAGTTGCTGTCGAAACTATACAAGCCATCCTTGTCGGTTCCTATCCATATCCGTCCATGGCTGTCGATGAAGGTGCTGATGACACAGGCGGAACTGATTTTATTGCGAGGTCCAAGCTTGTAACCCATGTAATGAAAGCCCATGGGAGTGCCTGGTTGCATGTATAATCCTTTTTGGAGCAAGCCAAGCCAAAGGTTGCCACTTCGGTCTTCGGTGATGGATAACACCTTGGATTTCGACAAGTCCACCTCTTGACTGTAATAGGGATTGTCGGTCAACGCCCCCGTGGTGGGGTCATAGATTCCCACCCCTTCGCCATCATAACCAATGATAAGTTGGCCTTGCTTGCTGAAGTAAAGGGTGGAAATCTGCTTTCCATCTGTCCCCTCGACCTTGACTACCTGCCCGTTGGTGATTCGATAGAGGCCAAAGCCTTTCGTGCCGATATAGATGTTGCCTTTGTCGTCCTTGCATAATTTGGATAAGTAAGATTTGATGGGGGCTTCATAGAAATACTCATGAGTGGTGTTTCCGTCGATATGGATGGCACCCCCATCGCGGTCGATGACCCACAAGCCACCATGGTCGTCCTCCATGAGATGATTTACGGTATGGATGTTTTTCAACACGCCTCCCATCTGATGGGCGTGCTGGGGGTCGTCAAATCTCAACACGCCAAATCCCGATGTGCCAGCCCATATCTCCCCGTTTTGCCGTTCCACGAAGCATGTGACATAGCATGTCACGTCTTGACCGTCGAGCGATCGCACCGTCACGTCCTGGAACTTGTTGCCGTCGTATGTCTGCAACGCGCCCCACATGCCCATGTAGAATAGTCCCTTCCTGTCTTGGATGATGCAATTCACGTAGTTGCTCGCCATGCCCGTCTGTTGCGCTTTCTCCTTTTTCAATATGCGAAATTGGTAACCATCGTATTTATTCAGGCCATTGCGGGTGGCAGACCAGATGAATCCATCGTTGTCTAAGTAAACTTGGCTGGTGAAACTACTTGACAATTGCTGGTTGGCATCAAATAGTTTGCCCATCTGTGAATAGGCACTCACCGATATGGATAAGATAAAAAAAGTTAAAAGAGCTTTGCGATTCATTATTTTAGGTATAGTTATGGCTCGTTATGATGTTGCAAAAG
>JAFYZV010000060.1 GCA_017548525.1 Prevotella sp. | reverse complement strand
CTCTCTTGTTCGAGTCTGGGAGGATAAGATTAAACACATCCGTATCAATAAAAGGTAGTCCATCATGTTTAAACTCTACCTTTTTGTTGTCAACAATAAGAACAACATTAACACCGTCGTTATAATCACTGGCATTCTGTAATAATTCCCAAAACCATCGTTTTCGAGACGGCTCCCTCCTGTTCTTGAGAAGTGTTAGTTTCTCTATGAGGCGTTGAGCAGAACTGCTTCTTAATTGTTCAGTCTCACGTTCTTTTATTTTTTTTGCGAATGATTTGTTATTCATAAAAATCTTTAATCAATATAGAATTAATAATATTAAGAACTCATCAAATATAAACAGTATTTGTATTAGGCTTTTCCTATTCATTGTTTGCCAAATTCTGACCATAAAGGTATACAAATATTTACATTATATCGCAAGAAAGGAGAATTATTCTGCATAATTGTGTTTTTTTGAGATAAATCTCAAGTATTGGCTGGGCTATAAAACAAAAAGGATGCTTTCCTCTTTCTTATTATGCCGCTATCGCCAACCATCTTTAATGCTTGTAATAGACATCTTCTAAGGTATGCATTTTCCGCTTTGGCAATTGTTGGTCAAGGACAGAATAATATTTGAAGATAATGATATTTAAAAAATTCCCTATTGATGAAAGATTATGAAGAGGGCATTTCAAAATATAGATGTGTCGTTTGCAAAGAGTACAAAGACCATGTACGGGCAGTACAAAAGGTCTGTACTGATAATACAAGGCCTTTGTACTGTGTTTGTACTATATCTTTATATCCCGAGAGTCAGTTGGTTATTGCCCTAAGATGATATTCACAATCGCCACCACGTCAGCTATATCCGTTCGTCCGTCGCCATTGACATCCGAGCCGATAGGAGAGAATACCACCATCATCTTGGAGTTAGGTAGGATAGTCGTTGCCAATTGGTTGTTTTTGACTGACTTTGTGACATCCAGTCCATTGATAAGGACGCGGTCTAATCGGCAACCTTCATTCGGTATGAACGTAAAGGAGTTTTCCGTGCCATCATAAACACTTATTTCACCTATATTATTGGTGAAATTAGCATAATTGTTGACCATTACCTTGCCATGGTCGGTACAAGCCATAGCTAACGAGATACCTGGTATTTCCTCGATATTGGCTATCCTGTTCCAGTCAATGGTCGATCGGTAAGTATCCACCATCCCATGCGGAACGTAGAGAGTTGCATTTTCACAATTAGCGAATGCTTCGGCACCCGTTTCAAACACATCAGTAATATATGATGTGATAGAGGTTATGCTTCTGCTATACTTGAATACTGAAGACCCTATTGACGTAACAGAATTTGGGATTGTCACAGAGGTTAGTCCATAGCAAAAAGTAAATACACTATTTCCAATGGTCGTGACGGAATTAGGAATGTCAACAGATGTCAAACCCCTGCAAGTGGAGAAAGCATAGTCACTAATACATGTGATGGAATTTGGGATGTCAATAGAAGTCAAGCTACTGCAACTGCTGAAAGCATATTTGCCGATAGTCGTCACAGTATTCGGGATAACGGTGTTCTTGCATCCTTGGACTAACGTGTTGGTACTTGTCTCGATGATGGCATTGCAATTGTCGTTTGAATTAAAGACGGGATTATCTCGGTCTACGACAATACTTGACACACCAGAAATACCTCCAAAAGCAAAATTGCCGATGGAAACAAGAGATTTCGGGATGATTATTGAGGTTAAGCTACTGCAACCATTAAATGCACCTAACTCAAGGGTTGTGACGCAAGGGAATGTCGCACTGGCTATTTTACTACACCCCATGAACGCCCTTTCCCCTACGGTCGTAACCGAAGCGGGAATGGTGATGGATTCCAGATTGGAGCAATCATAGAATGTGTATGGGCTAATTTTTGTGAGGGAACTCGATAACGACACCGAGGTTAAGCCCGTGCAACCATGGAAAGCATGGCTTCCAATAGACGTAACAGAATTGGGAATCTCAATGGAAGTCAGTTCCGTGCAACCATAGAAAGCATAAAAATCTATGGACGTAACGGAATTGGGAATATTCACAGAGGTCAGTCCCGTACAACAATAGAACACACTTCTGCCAATCGCTATGATGGAATTCGGTAAAGTCAATGAGGTTAGTTTCTTGCAACAAGCGAAGGCATGGTCTCCAATTCGGGTCACTTTATACCCATTGGCGTAAAGAGGGATTTGTAAATCACCCACATAGTCAAGCAAGGTATCGTTGCCAGACCAACTATGGCGTTCTTCCATTGCGGTGACTTCACAAGTCTTGAGTGTCTCGTTAATGATGTTGTAGTAAACAGTCGTTCCGTTTTCGTTGACTTCGCTGAAATCGTACGAGTAGAGGGGTGTAGTAGAAAGAAGAGCTGCAAAGAAAAAGAAGGATTTAGCTAAGATTTTCATGATTGTTATGTTTTAAAGTGAATACCATTCAAAAAGTCTGTGTGCAAATATACAAAACAATTCTTAATACATGGCATTTTGGATGGAATTTGAAAATATATTTCTACCTTTGCACGTGAAATTTATTGTTGGTACAAACAAGTGTGATGACTTGCGGTAAACGTTGGTAACAAATCTTATGATAGTCAAGTGTCCTAAATGTAGATTACGATTTGAAATGCCTGTTGCACACGGCATCAAGGAGTTGTCGTGTGTTTGCGAACGTTGTGGCACTCCTTTTACATACGAAATACCTGAAGAGAATCATGAAGATAGTTCTCAAACTTCTATCGAGTCTTCCCCTATTGTGAGTTCACCAACTAACAAAGCATTCACAGAGCGGAACTTGAGGGAGAATCCGAAATCGGATAGACCTACCTATGAAAGGTCGAACCAAGAAGTTCCTCGGATAGCTGTTGATGGTAACGGTAACAATCATAAAAGCGAAAAAGAAAAAGGGAGAGATAGATATTACCCACCAAGACCATCATATCATCAGGGAAAACAACATCGTGTATTTAAGACAAAACGTTACTTTATAGCATTTATAGCGATTCTGTCATTCATTCTTTTTCTGTTACATAAATGTAGATTATCATCTGATACCATTGAAAAAAGGGAATTTGAGAAATATAATATTGTATGCGAACATAAACTGACAGAAAGTGACATTCAAGATTTTTCCAAACAAGAATTACGCATCATGCGTAACTGGGTATACGCTCGTCATGGATACGATTTTGGTGAACAGGGCTTAAAAAAATATTTCACTCAATTCAAATGGTACAAACCCGAATCGACTCATTCAGAGGTTGTATATTCAAAGTTTAACGATATTGAAAAATATAACGTAAATTTCTTAGCGGGTTGGGAGCGGTATAATATAGTACGTGTACGAGAATTAACGAGGGCAGACCTTGAGGGTCTTTCAAAAAAAGAGAGACATCTTATGCGTCATTGGGTTTACGCTCATTATGGTTATATTTTTAATAGTAAGAATCTAAAAGATTATTTTAGTCAATTTGAATGGTACACCCCCCAATACACCCAGGAAGAGTATGTGTATTCAAAGTTTAACGACATTGAAAAATATAACGTTGACTTTATCAATCGTTTCGGGAGTAACAAGGGAAATATCGAAAAACAGGAAAAAACGAATAAATCTGATTTCGAGGACCAACCAAAAGACGTTATAATACGAGAACTTCGATTTAGTCGCTCGAATATATCCTTGGGAAATGGCGAGTCGTATGACTTACGGAAACTGCTTGTAATTGAGCCACACGATGCAACAGAAATATTGTCGTGGAGCGTAGCAAATAGAAATCTTTTGTCGATTAACGCCAATACGGGTGTAGTTACCAGTTATATGTCCCATTCTCAACAGTGTGTTGTTGCTGTAACTTCGAAATCTAGAGATGCAGAGGCAACCATCATGATTAATGGTAAATGAGATTCATGACGAGGCATCATCTTGGGCAACATATCGTTGCCAAGGAATAATACTAAAGCAAAGTGGTGAGGTTTTAGAAATAAAATGAAAACAGCAGCTCAATTCAAGGAATACATCTGGCTGGTGAACATCATCCGCAAGTCACCGAGAGGCATTACCTTAGCTGAAATCAACAAGCGGTGGGTGGAAACGGATATGAGCGGCGGCATTGAGTTTTCCCGTTCTACATTCTGTAGGCACAAGGATGCGATACAAGACATCTTCGGCATTTTCATCGAGTGCGACCGCAGCAATGGCTTTAGGTATCACATCGGGAACGAGCGGGTATTGAGTGGTGACAGCGTACAGAACTGGATGCTCTCCACCCTTTCTGTCAACAACATCATCAGCGAGAGCCTATCTTTGCAAGACAGGATTCTCTTGGAGGGTGTCCCTGTTGAGGGCGACATCCTCAAGACCGCCATCTTGGCGATGAAACGGAACTTGTGCGTGAAGGTCTCTTATTGTAAGTATGGCGATGACACACCCAAGGAGCGCGTGTTTGAGCCTTATTGTATCAAGTTGTTCAAGAAGCGTTGGTATGTATTGGGGCATTTCAGCCAAGCCCCAAAGAGGAAATCCCATTTCATGATGTTCTCTTTCGACAGGATTCTGTCTATGGAACTGACGGATGTGAGATTTGAGTTGGATCCCGATTTTAGTGCCACGGAGTATTTCAGAGAGAACTATGGTGTCCTCGTACATGATGACACCCCTGTGACAAAGGTCGTTATCCGTGCCTATAAGCAAGAGAGGTTTTATATGCGCGACCTTCCCATACACAGTAGCCAGAAGTTGATTGGTGAGGGGGAGGATTATGCGGACTTTGAACTAACCCTCCGTGCCACCCGTGACTTTGCCAACCACCTCCTCAGCCGTGGCGGTCTCATCAAAGTTCTTTCGCCCTCATGGCTTGCTGAGCAAATACAAGACATGCTTTCGGATGCGATGAAACGGTATAAAGACTGAAATAGACCCATCAACTTGTTGAAAAAAGTACATGATAGGTATAGAAATAAATAGAAGTTGAAAATAATGGCATTTGAAGAATATCCCATATTGATGAATGATTATAGTGTATGGCTCGATAGGTCATATCCTTTCTTTGGCTTCAGTATGGATGTATGGATGGCAGAATATCAGTTGAAAGAATTGACGTGGTGGAATGAGGATATCCTTTTGCTGATAAAAGAGTTTGATTGTCAATTAGTGGTAGAAGTGTAATGAGTTGAATTGATTGTTGATGGATTTTGTTCCATGAAAGTCCGTTGTTTAAAGAATTTATCGTATATTTGTTGCCACAATCAAAACGCATTAGTATGATACGGACTTTCTTAATTACAACATTGTTGTCCATCTCCGTCATGGTCAATGACCAAACTAACAAGACTTCGTATGTCAATCCGATGATAGGAACCGGCGGGCATGGCCATGTGTTCCTTGGTGCGAATGTACCATTTGGCTTTGTGCAGTTGGGACCAACGGAGTACACTCATGGATGGGACTGGTGCTCAGGCTACCATTATTCCGACTCGTTGATGATAGGCTTTGGTCATCTGCATCTGAGCGGAACGGGCGTGGGTGACTTGGGCGATGTGGCGTTATTGCCTATTGCCGATGCCAACCAAACTGTGGTACGCTTCTCGCATGAGAACGAGATAGCTAAGCCTGGATATTATGCCATCAAACTACGGAATCCTAACGTGTTGGTGGAACTGACCGCTACCCAACGGGTGGGGATGCACCGTTATACCTTTGGTGGCGATGTCAAGCGGGGCATGTTGCGACTCGATTTGGAACAAGGTATCGGATGGGATAGAGTGCAGAAGAGCCAGATTGCCCAAGAGAATGCTACCACCATTACGGGTTGCCGTGTGTCAAATGGTTGGGCTAAACGCCAACAGGTTTTCTTCGTGGCGGAGTTTTCGAGTCCCGTCAAGCTCACAGAACAGCGTAAAGACACCATTGGCATCATCGATGTTTCCGATGTTTCCAAGCCGTTGTTGGTGAAAGTGGCACTCTCGTCGGTGAGTGTGGAGAATGCCAAACAAAATATGCGAGCCGAACTGGGCGGATGGGATTTTGCCGCGACGGTATCCGCTGCTGATGCGGCATGGGAAAGGGAGCTGTCGAAAATTGAGATAGAGACGGCAGACGATGCCGTGCGTGAGATTTTCTATACGGCGATGTACCATTCGATGACTGCTCCCTCAGTGTTCAATGACGTGAATGGCGAGTATTATGGAGCAGACTTGAAGACGCATCAGGGTGACTTCACCAATTACACCACCCTTTCATTATGGGACACATATCGTGCCGCCCATCCTCTCCAAACGTTAATCCATCCCGAGAAACAAGCCGACATCGCCAAGACTTTTGTCAACATTTACCAACAACAGGGTAAGTTGCCCGTGTGGCATTTGATGGGTAACGAGACCGATTGTATGGTGGGGAACCCAGCGATTCCCGTATTGGCAGACCTCGTGTTGAAGGGATATGTTACCGACAAGGAGGGTGCTTACGAGGCAATGCGGGGCTCTGCGCTGTTGGATGAGCGCGGCTTGAATCTCTTGAAGGAATATGGTTATCTGCCATTCGATAAGCATGAGGGGGGCGAGACAGTCGCCAAAGGCTTGGAATATGCCCTCGCTGATGCTTGTGTGGCGAAGGTGGCAAAGCTTTTAGGTAAGAAGAAAGACTATCAGTATTTTCTCAAACGTAGCCAGTCGTATCGCATCTATTTCGACCCCAAGACGCAATTCGTGCGTGGGGTGGGCAGCAACGGTGCTTTCCATGAGCCGTTCAACCCCTACCAGTCAGACGGCGAACACAAAGACTATACCGAAGGGAATGCTTGGCAATATACATGGCTCGTGCCGCATGATGTGCATGGGCTGGTTGGCCTCTTCCCCAATGAGGGACAATTCATCACCAAGCTCGATTCGCTCTTCATCGTCGAGGGTAATCTGGGCGAGAATGCGCCGCCCGATATCAGTGGATTGATTGGCCAGTATGCGCATGGCAACGAACCCAGCCATCACATTCTCTATCTATATAATTATGTGGGACAACCTTGGAAAGGTGCCAAACTCATTCGCCAAACCATGTCACAATTGTATTCCAACCAAGTTGACGGACTGAGTGGCAACGAGGATGTGGGGCAGATGTCGGCATGGTACATCCTTTCGGCGATGGGTCTGTATCAGGTTGAACCCGCTGGCGGGAAATACATTATCGGTAGTCCTATCCTTGACGGGGCAAAGGTGGATGTTGGTGATGGCAAGACTTTCAGCATCATTACCAAGGACAATAGTTCAGAGAACATCTATGTACAAAGTGCCAAGTTGAATGGCAAGCCTTATACCAAGTCGTACATTATGTTTAATGACATCAAGAAAGGTGGCGTGTTGGAATTGCAGATGGGCAACCAACCGTCGTCATGGGGAACCAAAAAGAATGACAGGCCTTGATTTTATCGCCTATCAGCGAGAAATTGAACAACAATTATATACAAAAAATCTGGTAAATATTGTATCTTGACAAATTTCTTCCCGTAAGGGTACAACGTGAAGTAATATGAAAATCAAAAGAATAATAAAGTTAGTTTCTTGCATCCTTGCCTTCGCACCTATTCCTATCTGCGCACAGGAACATGCGGAGGTGGATATACACGCCCGATATACCAAGGTCGTGCCAGACAACACGAAAGTATATGAGTCGAAACGTCCACCCGTCGAAGAGCGGTTGTTCGTCTCGGATGCCATCGAAAAGAAGATTAAGGAGGTGCAGAAGTTGCTCCAAAACACCAAACTCTCAACACTCAACACTAAACGTTTAGCTTGGATGTTTGCCAACTGTTTCCCCAACACGCTGGAGACCACCGTGCATTACCGTGAATTGGATGGTGAGGATGATACCTTTGTCTATACGGGCGACATCCCAGCCATGTGGCTGCGCGACTCTGGGGCGCAAGTGTGGCCATACGTACAGTTTGCCAACCAAGACGTGAAACTGCAAAAGATGATTCGCGGTGTAATCCTTCGGCAATTCAAGTGCATCAACATTGACCCATACGCCAACGCCTTCAATGATGGACCGACGGGTGCGGGATGGCAGAAGGACGGTACTCGGATGAGACCCGAGGTGTTTGAGCGGAAGTATGAAATAGACTCCTTATGCTATCCCATCCGTTTGGCATATATGTATTGGCTTGTGACGGGTGACATCTCTATCTTTGGCGACATCTGGAAAGCCGCCATCGTCAATGTCTTGCGGACTTTCCGTGAGCAACAGCGAAAGGAAGGCGTAGGGTCTTATCGTTTCCTTCGCGAGACGAATAGGATGTTTGACACAGTGGGTTGGGATGGCTATGGCGCACCCGTGAAACCCGTAGGGTTGATAGCTTCGATGTTCCGTCCCTCGGACGATGCCACCATCCTCCCATTCCTCGTTCCCTCCAACTTCATGGCAGTCACATCGTTGCGCAAGGCGGCAAAGATATTAAGGGAAGTCAATCATGAGGATGACTTGGCTATGCAATGTGAGACGCTTGCCCAAGAGGTACATGATGCCTTGATGAAATATGCAGTGGTGGAGCATCCAAAATATGGCAAAATCTACGCATACGAAGTGGATGGTTTTGGCAACCACTTGCTCATGGATGATGCCAATGTTCCCAGCCTATTGGGGTTGGCGTATATGGGCGATGTACCTGTGGACGACCCCATCTACCAGAACACGCGCCGCTTTGTGTGGAGCGAGGACAATCCCACGTTCTTCCGTGGTAAGGCAGGTGAGGGCGTTGGCGGTCCCCACATCGGCTATGATATGGTATGGCCGATGTCGATTATGATGAAAGCCTTCACGTCACAAGATGATGATGAGATTCGTGAGTGCATGGAAATGCTCATGCGGACTGACGCTGGCACAGGATTCATCCACGAGTCGTTTGACAAGAATGATGCCACCCACTACACCCGCCCTTGGTTTGCTTGGCAAAACACACTCTTTGGTGAGTTGGTGTTACTTCTCATCGAGAAAGGTATTTTGAAATGACCTATATAAATTTGTATCCATGTCCGAAAAAGTGAAGTTTATTATTCCATGTGTATTTCTCGTTCTTTATGTTTCTTGTGGGAAAGAGATAGTCAATGAAGACATTTACGGTTATTGGCAACTTGAAAATAAAGTTGAATTCAAGGATTTGGCATTTACCAAATTAGAGTTTTTAAATGATAGTGATATTTGGATAGACCCTGTCGTCAATGATTCTATCTATCATTATACACATATATCAATTCAAAACGATTCACTTATCCTGACAGATTATTGGAAGCGAACAAGCGTCTATGAGGTTGGCAAATTAAAAGACAATATACTTGTTATCAAGAATTTCCCAGGTGTCAATAGTGATTTGCGTTTCAAAAAGTTCATTTCGATACCAGAACGGTTTATTGGCGAAACACATTACGCAAAGAATTTATCGGAAGATTCCTTGGATATTATTATCAAGTCAGACTTCTCAGAGTATTATTATGATGATGGGAAGGAGGCACATATCCTCACTCATGCAGAAAAGGAGGAAGCCCGTGCCATCTTAAAATCCTATTTGGAGAACAAAGAATACCTTAACGATGACGATTATTTCAATGATGATGCTTTCCCATTCAATCAATATATAAGGCAATACACTTCATATTATCAAAATAATCAATTATTCGTAAACATCCAATTGTCAGTTTTGTGGCATTCCAACGATGGTTATACATCGCTAAAGAAAGAACCACATTATGTAGATGATGGTGGACCAGGGTTTGCTTTTGCAAGAATTAATCTAACTGAAAAGAAAGTAATTGATTTTATGACCAATGGTTTTGCATAAAGATGTTTACGATGTGTTAAGTCAAGATTTCGTGAGTTTATCCACGACGAGGGCAATGGCTCCGTCGCCCGTGACATTGCAAGCTGTGCCGAAAGAGTCCATGGCAATATAAAGGGCTATCATCAATGCTTGTTCCTCCGAGCCAAAGCCGAGAATGCTTGATAAGGGTGCCAATGCCGCCATGATGGCACCGCCAGGCACACCAGGTGCCGCAACCATCACGATGCCGAGCATCATGATAAAGTTAAGGAAAGTGGCGAAATCGTGTGGAATGCCTTCCATCAAACAAATGGTGAGGGCGCAAGCAGTAATCTTCATTGCCGATCCCGACATGTGAATGGTGGCACAAAGGGGAACAGTAAAGCCCGCAACCCCTTCTGAAACGCCATTTTTCAGCGTCTGCTTGAGTGTCACGGGAATGGTGGCGGCAGACGAAGACGTACCTAAAGCAGTCAGGTAAGCTGGCAACATGTTCCAAAGGAGTTTGAAGGGATTCTTCTTGACCAAACTCCCAGCCACACAAAACTGATAGACAAGTATCAAGACATGAAGCACGAATATCACACAGATGATTTGGATAAACACCAGCAAGATGCGATAAGCCTGTCCCGTGTAAGTCATTTGGAGAAAGATGCCAAAGATATAGAGTGGCAGCAAAGGGATGATTGCCTTGGAAATAGTCTTGGTGATTACTTCTTGAAACTCGCTAAAAACCTTTTTCAATGTAGGAAGGTCAGCGTATGCTATCGTCAATCCCATCATAAATGCAAATACCAAACCACTCATCACATCGATGAGAGCAGGTATCTGTATGGAGAAATAAGGCGCAATGGTAATCGCCTCTTCCACTTTGGCAATATGCGACGTGTTCTCCACCATCGTAGGAAACAACCACGACCCCGTTCCGTATGAAATCAATCCCGATACGACGGTATCAAGATAAGCGATGGCAACCGTCATCAAGAGCAGCCGTCCTGCCGCCTTGCCAATGTCGGCAATGGCAGGAGCGACCAACCCCACGATAATCAAAGGAATCATAAAGCCCAAGAATTGGCTGAAGATGGCATTGAAAGTGGTAAACACCTTCACCCATGGCAAAGAAAGCACTTGGCCGAAAACGATGCCCAAGATAATTGCCAAGACGATGCGTGGCAACAAGCCAATCCTTATTTTGGGATAGGTAGCCATCAATTCAAAATGCGTTCTGCCATCGCCTTGCCCAATGCCTCGCAAGCCGCCTTGCTCTCTGCGGAGAGTGCCTGTTTCATTTCCACAGGCTCACCAACAGGTTCAAAGTGCAGACGTGTATCGTTCCACTCCTTGATCTTCTCCACCGCCTTGCTTGCCCAGCCATAACTGCCAAACCAACCCAACAGGTGGTTCTTGATATCCTTACCCGCAATCTCGGAGAGCAGCACGTCCATCTCATGGTAAAGTCCTGTGTTATATGTAGGTGCACCCACGATTAAGCCGTTATAACGGAAGATGTCGCGCAAGATATAGGAATGGTGAGTCTTGGAAACGTTGTACATCACGATATCTTTTAATCCTGCTTGAGAAGCGGCACGGGCAATCACCTCCGCCATGCGCTCGGTGTTGCCATACATCGTGCCATAGCAAATCACAAGGCCAGGCTCCGTCTCGTACTTGCTCATCTTGTCATACATGCCTATCACCTTGTTGATATAGTCATGCCAGACCGGACCGTGCGTGGCACAGATATAATCTATTTTCACGCCCGCTAACTTCTTCAACGCACTCTGCACGGGAACACCATACTTGCCCACGATGTTGGAATAATAGCGCACCATCTCTAACCAGAACGTGTCGCAATTGATTTCGCTGTCGATGATGCCACCATTCAATGCACCAAAGCAACCAAAGGCATCACCCGAGAAAAGGATATTGTTCACCACGTCGAGCGTTACCATCGTCTCTGGCCAGTGTACCATTGGCGTGAGTACGAAGTTCAAGGTGTGGTGTCCCAGTTCAAGCGAGTCACCATTCTTCACCTCCAACAATCCATCGGTGATACTATAGAAGCCCTGCATCATGCCAAAGGTCTTTTTGTTGCCGATAATCTTGATGTTGGGATAATATTTCTTCAACAAAGCCAAAGATCCACTATGGTCGGGTTCCATGTGGTTGATGACAAGGTAGTCAATGGGTCGTTCGCCAATCACCTCGTGGATATTTTCCAAGTATTGTGTAAAGAAGTCCACTTCCACGGTGTCTATCAAGCACACCAAGTCATCATGGATGAGGTATGAGTTATAAGAAACACCATTAGGCAATGGCCATAAACCTTCAAACAAGTTCTTGTTACGGTCGTTCACGCCGACATAATACACTTTGTTGCTAATCTCTATCATGTTATAGATTTTTTGAAATTTCTTGCAAATATCCGAATTTTCATGCAATTATCCAAAACAAATCCCATTTTTCCTACAAATGTTCATGTTCCCAATGTGGTAAATCAAGTTTTTTTATGTATTTTTGCAAACGTATGTTACTTGATAATTAATAATCATCAATAGAAATATCATGAGAAAAGCATTTTTCCTTTGTGCCATCGTCATGATGGTGGCTCTCAATGCCAATGCCGCACGCAGGCATTACAAGTATTACAAAAACAGCAAGAGTACGCAACCTACAGTCACTCGCATCATGGAACCCTCCTTCGAGGAGTGGCACGATTTGCAAGTGAATGAACTGAACCGCTTTAAGATGCACACCACATTCTTCGCCTACGAGAATGCCGACCGTGCTATGACAGGCAACATGCAGAAGTCTGCCAACTTCCTTTCCCTCCATGGTGACTGGAAATTCAAATGGGTGGAAAATGCCGACCAACGACCCACCGACTTTTTTGCCATGGACCTCAATGACTCCTCATGGAAGACGATGAAGGTGCCTGGGCTATGGGAAATGAATGGATATGGAGACCCCGAATATGTGAACGCGGGATTCGCTTGGCGCGGACACTTTGACCAAAAGCCGCCAGCCGTACCCGTGAAAGACAATCATGTAGGGTCGTACCGCCGCACCATCACCATCCCTGCCAACTGGGACGGCAAGCAGGTGATAGCCCATTTCGGCTCTGTGACATCCAACATCTACCTTTATGTCAATGGACAATTTGTGGGTTATTCCGAAGATAGCAAAGTCGCCACGGAGTTTGATGTGACCGACTTCGTGCAGCCTGGGGAGAACCTCTTTGCCTTCCAGACCTTCCGCTGGTGTGATGGCTCATGGTGCGAGGACCAAGACTTCTGGCGTTTGTCGGGTGTTGCCCGCGATAGCTACCTCTATGCCCGCGACAAGGAGACGGGTTTGGAGGATATACGCATTACGCCAGACTTAGAGAACAACTACCAAGATGGCATCCTCAACATCCATGCCACCGTGAAAGGCAATCCTATTATCGAATACAAACTCCTGAATGCCAACGGAGTGGAAATCATCAAGTCGAATGCGGACTTCCGTAAGTTGACCGAGGGCGATGCCAAATTCACCGTCCGCAACGTCAAGAAGTGGACAGCAGAGACTCCCTACCTCTTCACGCTCATTGCCACGGTGAAAGACCGTAAGGGCAACATCATCGAAGTCATCCCGCAAAAGATAGGTTTCCGCAAGGTGGAAATCAAGGACTCTCAATTCCTCGTCAACGGACAACCTGTCTATATCAAAGGTGCCGACCGTCATGAGATGGATCCAGACGGAGGCTACATCGTAAGCCGCGAGCGCATAATCCAAGACATCCAAATCATGAAACGCCTTAATATCAATGCCGTGCGTACCTGCCACTACCCCGATGACCCCATCTGGTATGACCTATGCGACGAGTACGGACTCTATATCACCGCCGAGGCAAATCAAGAGAGCCACGGCTTTGGTTATGGGAACGACAGCGAGGCGAAGAAGGAACAATTCGCCAAGCAAATCCTCGAACGCAACCAACATAACGTGATGACCTACTTCAACCATCCCTCCATCGTAGTGTGGTCTCTCGGTAATGAGACGGTTAACGGTCCTAACTTCGAGGCGGCATACGACTGGGTGAAAGCCACCGACAGTAGCCGTCCTTGCCAATGGGAACAGGCGGGACGCAATGGTAGGAACACCGACATCTTCTGCCCGATGTACTATCCCACGTGGAGTTGCGAGAGCTATGCCACTGACCCCAACTTCACCAAGCCACTCATCCAATGCGAGTACGACCATACGATGGGCAACTCGTCGGGTGTCATCAAAGATTACTGGGATTTGGTACGCAAATATCCTAAGTTCCAAGGTGGTTACATCTGGGACTTCGTTGACCAAGCCCTGCACCGCAAGCCCGTCAAGCCCATGAGCATGAACATTACGGAAAAGACTCCATACACCGAATTGAATAAGATTGACTACACTTACGGCGGCGACTATAACAATTACGACCCATCCGACAACAACTTCAATTGCAATGGTGTCATTGGTCCTGACCGCCAACTGAATCCTCACGCCTATGAGATTGCCCACGAATACCAGAACATCTGGGCAACGGCTGAAGACCTGAAGGCAGGGAAAATCAAGGTGCTGAACGAGTATTTCTTCCGCGACCTGAAGAATTACAAACTCGTATGGACATTGTTGGCAGACGGCAAAGCCATTCAGAACGGAGAGATAGCTGACATGGACATTGCCCCGCAACAGACCGCCACATACACATTGCCTTATAAACTCGACGGCATCAATGAGGAGGCAGAAGTCTTGCTCAATATCGACTTCAAACTAAAGACTGCCGAGCCATTGATGAAAGCTAATCAAACGGTGGCATACAACCAATTCATTGTTTCCAAATACAATCATCATTGCTGCGACTTCGACAATCCTGAACAAACAGTCGCATCAAAGGTGAAACTTGTGAACAAGAAGAAGTCAGATGAGATTATCATCACCTCCGCCAACATGAATATCATATTCGACAAAGCCACGGGTTTGCTCAAGACATACACCGCATTCGGACAAGACTTATTGGGCGAGGGTGGTACGTTGAGACCCAACTTCTGGCGCGCACCAACCGACAACGACATGGGCGCAGGTATCCACAAAAGCTACAAAGCATGGAAAGAGCCAGAGATGAAACTCCAGACACTTACTGCCGAGTACAATAAGAAAGCTAACACCGTTACCGTGAAAGCCGTCTATGACATGCCGAGCGTGGAGAGTACTTTGTCATTGACTTACGTCGTTACCCATGCGGGAGCCATCCACGTATTTGAACAACTCGCACAAGGTGCAGAAGTCAAAGCACGGGAGATGTTCCGTTTTGGTATGGTGATAGACTTGCCATACAGTATGGATAAGAGCAGCTTCTACGGACGTGGCCCCATCGAGAACTATTCCGACCGCAAGCTTTCGCAGAACATCGGTCTCTACCAACAGACAGCCGATGAGCAATTCTTCCCATACATCCGCCCACAAGAGACGGGAACGAAGAGCGACATCCGCTGGTGGGAGCAGACCAACGGTAGCCGGGGATTGAGAATACAAGCACACGACCCATTCGTGGCAAGTGCCTTGCACTACAACATCGCCGACCTCGATGATGGCGATGACAAGGAGCAACGCCACTCACCACAGGTGCCGAAGTCGAAATACACGGAATTGTCGCTCGACCTCGAACAGACAGGCGTGGGCGGCATCAATAGCTGGAACCGTGATGCCCGCGCCCTGCCGCCCTATCGCGTCCTCTCTGGCAACAAGCTCTTTAAGTTCTGGCTCATCCCCATTGTGAAATAGGAATAACAATCTCATATCAATAACACAACCCTAACAAATGAAAATGAAAGCCCTTGCGTCGCTTGTGTTGGCGACAATGGCATTTGCCACGACGGCAAGCGCACAACACCAGTTTATCGTGAATACGAAACCAGGTGCGGCTATCCAGCCCACTATGTACGGTATTTTCTTTGAGGACATCAACTTTGGCGCTGATGGCGGATTGTACGCCGAGATGGTAGAAAACCGCTCGTTCGAATTCCCCCAAAGACTGATGGGATGGAATACATTCGGAAACGTACAAGTGAATGATGCCAATCCCGCTTTTGACCGCAATCCACATTATGTTACTTTGAGTGACCCTATGCATCATGAAAAGCGAACAGGTATTGAGAACCACGGTTATTTTGGTATGGGATTGAAAAAAGGGATGCATTATAATTTCTCAGTCTATGCTCGTACACGTGGCAATGCCAATGGAAGGATTCGCGTAGAGTTGATTGACTCCCAAGACGAAGTGATTGCCAGACAAACCATCGACATCAAAGGCAACGAGTGGACTCGTTATATGGCAACCGTCACATCTCCAAAGACTGAACCAAAAGGGTTTATGCGCGTGTATTTGGAAGGAAGGAATGCCGTTGACCTCGATCATGTAAGTCTTTTCCCAGCCGATGCTTGGAAAGGATTGTTGCGTGCCGACTTGGTACAAGACTTGAAAGACTTGCATCCTGGCGTTTTCCGTTTCCCTGGCGGTTGTATCGTGGAAGGAACAGACCTCGCTTCACGCTACCAATGGAAGAACACGGTGGGACCTGCTGAGAATCGTCCACTCAACGAGAACCGTTGGAACTATACATTCCCACATCGTTTGTTCCCCAATTACTATCAGACATACGGACTTGGTTTCTATGAGTTCTTCTTGCTTTCAGAAGAAATCGGTGCACAAGCATTGCCAATTCTCAATGTTGGTTTGGCTTGCCAATACCAAAACGACGACAGAGATGCCGCTCGCGTTCACGTAAGCCTTGACAATCTCCAACCATACATTGACGATGCACTCGACTTGATTGAGTTTGCCAATGGAAGCACTGATACCAAATGGGGGAAACTTCGTGCTGATATGGGACACCCAGAACCTTTCAATTTGCAACAGATTGGTGTTGGAAATGAGCAATGGGGACCTCTCTATCCCGAACGCTTGGAGAAATTCATGACCGCCATTCGTGCGAAATATCCCAAGATGAAGATTGTGGGTTCTTCTGGTCCAAGTCCTGATGATAAGGATGGTAAACAATTCACATACGGATGGGAACAGATGACAAAACTGAAAGCCGACTTAGTGGATGAGCATTACTATCGTAACCAACAATGGTTCATGGAGAATGTGACACGTTATGACAACTATAACCGCAAGGGTCCGAAGGTGTTTGCAGGTGAATATGCTTGCCACGTAACGCAACCCGCCTTGCCCGTTCCTGAAGGAAAGAACATCTTTGAAGGTGCACTTTACGAAGCAGCCGCCATGACAGGCTTTGAAAGAAATGCTGATATCGTACACATGGCCACATACGCTCCTTTGTTTGCTCATGAGGAAGGTTGGCAATGGCGTCCCGACCTCATTTGGATGGACAATCTCACTACCGTTCGCACACCCAATTACTATGTGCAACAAATGTTTGCTTGCAACCCAGGCACCAATGTGTTGTCTTTGACCGAGAACAAAAAACCTGTAACAGGACAAGACGGACTTTGTGCCACGGCAGCTTACGACAAGAACACCAAACAATACATCGTGAAGATTGTCAACACCTCTGCTGAGGCAAAAGACATTGAAGTAACATTCAAAGGCGTAAAGACTTTACCTGCTGGAAAAGTAACCACCTTGCATAGTGATGATCCTATGGCTTGCAACACCATCAAACAGAAGAACAACATCGTGCCACAGAGTGCAACTATTACTCCAGAAGGCAACGTGCTTCGCGTGAAGGTGCTAGCCAAGACATTCGCGGTATATAGTTTTTGAAAGTAAATGATTAAATTTCTTCGAATGAAGAATTGCCTGATAGTGAAAATGATGTTGGGATGGATGATTATTTTCTTCCTTCCCACATCACTTTTTGGTTGGGAGAATACAACCTCATCCGTTAATGAAAAGCCATTTGTCATTCCTGAAATTACAGAATGGAAGGGAGGAGAAGGAAACGTCTCTTTGAGTGGGCGAATCATCGTTAAGTCGAACAACGTGAAAGCGATAGCCCAAGCTTTCGCCAACGATTGTGAGGAGATGTTTGGATGGAAACCTATCGTTTCTACGGGAAAACCACGGAAAGGAGACATCATTCTCACTTGTCGAAAGTCGGTCAACTTACCAGAAGAAGGTTATCAAATAGAAATAGGAGAAGCATCTTTACCAACGGTAAACATATTAAGTACGTCTCCTAAAGGTATGTTTTGGGCAACCCGCACCTTGTTGCAATTATTTGAACAATCCCCTCACGACCGAGCAGAGAATGTCGTTTTACCTTCTGGAATTATCATCGACCAGCCACAATATCCCTTGCGCGGATTCATGATAGACGTGGGAAGAAAATATATTCCTATGTCGTATTTGCGCAATCTGGTGAAAATGCTGGCGTATTACAAGATGAACACCTTGCAAGTTCACCTCAACGACAATGGTATGTCGGAATATTTCGAGAACAATTGGGAAAAGACTTATGCCGCTTTCCGCTTGGAATGCGACACTTACCCTGGACTTGCAGCTACCGATGGAGCATATAGCAAGACCGATTTTATTGCTTTTCAACAATTGGGAGAGCAAAATTGCGTGGAGATTATTCCTGAAATCGACTCCCCTGCACATTCCCTTGCCTTTACTCATTACCGACCTTCTTTAGGCTCCAAAGAATATGGAATGAATCATCTCGACCTCTCCAATCCTGAGGTTTACACGTTTATGGACGCACTCTTTGCCGAATATCTCGGAGGTAAAAACCCCGTTTTTCGTGGTCATCGTGTCAACATTGGTACAGATGAATATTCCAATCGAAACCAAGAAGTGGTAGAACAATTCCGTGTTTATACCGACCATTACCTTGCTTTGATTGAACAATATGGCAAACAACCGATGCTTTGGGGAGCGCTGACACATGCAAAAGGGAAGACTCCCGTGCGCCATGAGGGTGTGTTGATGAATTGTTGGTATAATGGTTATGCACAACCCGATTCTATGCGCCAACTTGGTTATCAATTGGTTAGCATTCCCGATGGAATGGTTTATATCGTTCCTGCCGCAGGATATTATTATGACTATCTCAACACGCAATATCTCTATGAGCATTGGACCCCAGCAAAGATTGGCAACAAGCAGTTTGAGGAACAAGACAAGCAAATAGAGGGTGGTATGTTTGCCGTATGGAACGACCATTGTGGCAATGGTATTTCCACAAAAGACATTCATCATCGAGTGTTTCCTGCCCTTCAAACAATGGCCACCAAGACATGGACTGGACAATTGACAACACTTCCGTACGCTATCTTCGACCAAAAGCGAATGACATTGAGTGAAGCTCCTGGCGTGAATGAATTAGGAAGATTGCCAAACGAGACGATTGAGAAAAAAGAAATCTCGCCAAATTCTTCCTTAGACTTGCCAATCATAGAGGCAGGTTATGATTATCGGGTCTCATTCTCTTTGGATTGTAAGGCGGAAGAAAAAGGAACTATCTTGTTTGAGGGTGACAATGCTATCTTCTATCTCTCCACTCCAACAACTGGAAGAATGGGATTCGCACGAGACGGTTATCTCAACACATTTAATTACACATTGCCCTCTCAAGGACATGTGGACATTCGTATTGAAGGAACCAACAAAGAAACACGACTATACGTTAATAATCGCCATATCCAGACGTTGGCAAAGCGAGAGGTATATGTAATGAAATCCTCTGATCAACTCAACAACATGCCTGGAGCCGTTTACCAACCCACCGTCTATGCCCCATCAACCAAGATGTTTTATGTTCCTACGCTCGTCTTTCCCCTTCAACGCACGGGAAACTATCGAAGCCAAGTCATGAACTTAAAAGTGGAAGCTCTACATGCAAATCGCTAATGGTCTAAAGAAAACCCTTGACTGGGTGTCGTTGCCAATACGACTAAACGCAACATTCTTCTTTTTCATGTACGTGTTGGGAGTTGTCTGTGCTTACCTCACATTACCATCAACCAAAGACGCACATGTTTACGAAAACCTATACTTGGAATTATTCTTAGACTTATATATTGTTTGCACATTACTTGCTCTCCTTCCCCAAACGATTTGTAAATGGGTAAGGAGGTTTCTTTATGTAATACTTTATTTGGTGGCAACCATCGACGTTTATTGCTTCGTGAAATTTGACTCCACACTCACACCAACCATGTTGCTATTGGTGAATGAGACCAATAGTCATGAAGCCAAGGAGTTTTTGCAAACACACCTTACGGCAGACACCTTGTTTGGTCCTGTGGGATGGATATTGCTCATCATGATTGCAAACATTCTGGTTTGTTTCGCAAGAAAAAACAAGAAGATTAGCAAACTACAAAAACCACTTCATTACACTCCCACCCTATTCTATTCCTTATTCGGAATTGTTTGTATGGCTTTGTTGATTTGGAGTGTCATAGAAAGTCAACACAATAAAGAAGAGACTTGGAAATTAATGACGGGAAACAACATTGGGGATGTTGAACATGCGCTAACGGCAAAAGACCACGCTCAATTATATACACCTATCAGCAGGTTGGTCTTTAGTGTTTATGCCAATTCTTTAGCCAAGCAACAAATCAACAAGTTGATAGAAGCAGCCAATAATGTAAAGGTTGATAGTTGCCAATATCGTTCGCCTAATATCATTTTAATTATCGGTGAAAGTCTGGGACCTCATCATTCACAACAATATGGCTATTTCATGCCTACCACTCCCCGACAAATTGCCCGAGAAAAAACAGGGTATCTTACTAAATTCTCTGATGTTGTGGCTCCGTGGAACTTAACGAGTTTCGTATTTAAGAGCCTCTTTTCTATGCACGTAGTGGGACAAGAAGGAGAATGGTGTGAT
>JAFYZV010000059.1 GCA_017548525.1 Prevotella sp. | reverse complement strand
TTTTATTTCGTAACTTTGTATTCCAAATTGAAAAACAAAGACGTAAGCAACCATGCCACGAAAGACTAACGGAATCCCCTTTGAACTGCAACCACGTCCCACGAAGGGCGACGATGGGAAGCCCCTACTCTATGCCCAACCCGTCATAGAACGCAAGTATAACATCGATGCTATCGATGATTTCTGCGCCAAGTACCGCCATACCAGCAAGGGCGAGATCAAGCATCTCTTCGACTTGTTCAGGGAGGTTGCCACAATGTGGTTGCGGCAAGGACACCGCGTTGAGACACCCTTTGGCTCCCTGGCTCCCAAGTTGAAGTTGCTCGGCGAACATACCGACCCCGACAAGGTGACGGGGCGTGACGTGGTTTATGGTGGCATAGAGTTCATCCCTTCCAAGCGGTTCGTCAAGGATGCCGACTGTAGCCGTGACGGGTTTCGCCGACAGAAGGGCAGCGTGGGCAATAGCCAGATGTACGACACCAAGGCGATGGACGAGGCCCTGCGACAAAGCACACGCCATGGATACGTCACCATCACCACCTTCATGGTATTCAGCCATCTGAAACGCAAGTCGGCAAAGGCTTATCTTGACAGTCTATGTGAAGGCGAAACCCCTCGTCTGCGCCGCTATCGCGAGGGGCGCACATGGCACTATGCCATCCTCATAAACACTCCCACAGAATAAAAACAGGTCGGCAGCAAACGCTGCCGTCAATTTCCTCGCCCGTTGCCATGATTGGCGGCGGACGCTGCCAACGTCGTCCACGACCGCTGCGGATGAAAAGAGATACTGCCTTTATCCCGCTTAATTATATCTTTACTCCCTGTTTGCAACGTCCTTTCTCCCCGTCAACGCTGTCATTTCACCATCAAATCCACTTCATCTATTCATGGAATCCTATTCCCTTCGACTGGCAAAAGCACAAATAATACTCAATGTGGTGATATGTCTCTAAAATAAATAAGGGTCACCTAACGGCGAGAAATTATTCAAAATCTGTATCAAAATGAATGATAAATGGCATGAAAGAGACATTTTGGTTCAATTTTGAATGTCATTTTGATGAATTTCTGCGTAAACATATTCATCATCTCTCACTAATATTTTCTCAATCTTTCCAACATACATCGTATGGAAGTCACGTTGGGGATAACTCTCGTCGATGGTTTGCTGATAGATGAAGCCGCTCTCCTTCAACTCCGATGCATAGACTTTCTTGCAGATTAGCACCAGCTTGGCCTCGGCAAAGTAAACCGAGTTGTCGGCATAGACGGGCGTGATTCCAGTCTTGGCAATCTTATCCTCATCGCGACCCGAGACGCTGCCAAGATATGCCATCTGTTTCTTGAACGTCTTATCCATGACGCAGAGTGTGAAGTACGGCTCATTGTCCACAAACTTCTTCGTATAACGTGATGGGCGTAGGTAGATCACAGCCGTCGGGTCGTTGTGTCCCCAAAGACATCCAAGATGTCCCCATGAAGCAGTCATCGTGTTACACCCCGATTGCTTATTGCCCGCAGTCACCAACATCCATTCGTCTCCAATCAGGTTGAACGGATTAAACTTCATGTCCTTATAACTAATCTCTTTCATATGTCTTGTTGAAAAAAATATAATCTATCATCCGTATTGGTTTTCTATCGTATTATCTGACAAAGTTCATTCCCAGCCAAGGCTCTCTTCTTGGATACTCGGGCTTGCCATTAGCGTGTATTGCTTTCAACAACCAAGCCATGTTGTTGGCCATCGTGCGCATCGTTTGCATTCCCTCGGTATCAAGTGCCGCCTGCCCTTCCCCAAGACCATAGACGATATTCCAGTACTGAGACGTAACAACAGGCATATTCATCATCTGGAACGGCATGTTCAATGTCTGGAAAGCCGCAGTGGCTCCACCACGACGGCAGACACAGACGGCGGCTGCTGGCTTGTTCTGCACCTTGTCGCCAGCCGAATAGAACATGCGTTGCATGAGTGATAGCACACTGCCGTTGGGTTGACCGTAATAGACGGGTGACCCCACGATGAGTGCATCGACGTCATCTAATTTCCCCACAATGCTGTTGCAGATGTCATCATCGAACACGCACTGACCGAGTTGTTTCATCTTGCATTGGTTACAAGCGATGCAACCGCGCACGGCTCTCACGCCAATCTGCACGATCTCTGTCTCAATGCCCTGCTGCTCCAAAGTCTTTGCGGCTTCTGTAAGCGCAAGGAAAGTATTGCCATTTCTGCGAGGGCTTCCATTAATCAATAATACCTTCATCTTCTTATTCAATAAATTTGTTTCTTTTTCTTCAATAATCTTAGCCACCATCTTTCCAAAAGGTGTAGTAATCAGCAACCCACCAACAGTTGCAACAGCTGATTTCTTGATGAATTCCCTTCTATCCATGTTTAATACCCTTCCTGTTTATCTCCCAAATGATTTGTAAATTGCGCTCTGTCATGCTTACTTGAACAGATACTGCGCAAATTCGTGTAGCGACTTGCGCCATACCTGCCACTCGTGGTCGCCTGGGTAGGAGTTGAAACGTACTTCCACCCCACCGTCGCGCATCTGCTTCACGATGTTGCGCGTATATTCAATACGCGGGTCTTGTTCGCCACAACTCACGAAAAACACGTCAAACTGCTTGTTGAATGTCTTTGTATCGGTCAGCATACCTGGCACTTCCTTCTCCAAGTCAAAGTTTGATGCACCCGAAATGCCACCGAACATACCCGTGGAGAATACGCCAACGTTGGCAAACACATCAGGGTCGCGCAAACCAATGTAGAACGACTGTCCACCACCCATCGACAATCCACACATGGCACGACTCTTACGATCTTTCTTCACGCGGTAGTTTTTCTCCACAAACGGAATCACGTTCTCTATCAGTTCGCTGCGGAAAGCCTGCATTCCTTGCCAACTATAACCACCGCCGAAACCTCCGTTACGAAAGCGGACATTACTATTGGCACTTACCACAATCATCGGAACTGCCTTGCCAGCAGCTATCAGGTTGTCCATGATCTGGGCAGTACGTCCCTGTTCCATCCATCCGCGATGATCCTCGCCACCGCCATGTTGGATGTAAACAACAGGATAATCTTGTTTGCTCTCGTTATATCCAGCTGGAGTATATACCATCAGCGGTCGCCATGACTCATCGACTTTGGAATAATAGTGGACGGTTCGCATTTCGCCATGAGGAACGTCCTGAACCTCAAAGCCATCCATTCCATCCTCTTTAATCTCGATGGCACTCGACCAACGGCTGCAACCGTAGAACGTTTGGCTGGCTGGGTCAGACACCGAAACACCGTCCACAATCAGGAAATAGTAATGGAATCCAGGCACCTGTGGTTTGGTAGTCACAGTCCAAGTACCGCTTTCCGATTTGCTCATGTCATACTTCGTGCCGCAAAGATCAATCTGCACATTCTGTGCCTGAGGTGCATTCACGCGAAACATCACACTGTTGTCCGACAACACACGCGGATACCCATTGCGGTTTATGTTCGTTACTGGGGAATATGAGTCTTCTGGAAAACTCTCCCTGCGAAATCCTTGTGCTGCTGCTTGAGAGTAGCAAATGGCCGTAAGCATGACGACCAGCATGATTCTAATAGTTCTCATACATTATAATAATTGGTAGAACATATAAATGCAATTATCAGATTTCTTTTAATTTCCTTTTCGTTATTCAAATAACCCCCCACAATTCTGTAACACCCAACTTATTGAATGATTCTCATTCGTTATCGTCAATAATGTAGAATCCCGCTTCAGATGGGTGGTCAAGCACAAGGCTCTTGGGATTCTCTTTTGTCAGCAGCCACGTCATCCAGATGTCGCCAGCCGCCGCCGCTATGAAGACGATGCCCCATGCCAACAGAGGCAGATAGCCAATGAAGAGGGCAATGACAGCAGGTATGACACCCAAAACGATGCAGGGCATCATGGCTCCCATCATGTAACCATGGATGTGCATCGGCTCATCGCAGTGGCAGTAAGGTGTCAGCAGTTTCCAAATCACGCCGAAGCTGATGCTCTTCCAGCCGCTCTTGGTAAAGTAAGCCCATGTTATGCCGTGAATCAGTTCATGGACGACGATGCCCATGATAAATAGAATCAACGTGATGCCCCAATCGCCAAACCCTCCTATGAGTTCACCTATCGGCTTCCGTCCTTTCCATATCATGAAGAATGGCACAAGAAAGACGATGGCAGACACCACCAGTATCACGACGGCAAACACATTCGCCTTTACGATGTCGATGGCAACCTTACGGCCTTTCACTTCTTTCTCTTCCATGTTATTTCCCCAGTTTTTTGGCTGGCCAGCCATGGTCTTGATACATCGTGACAGGGAGGTTGTACTTCTTGACATAAGCGGATAACACATCGGCTCTCAGCTTCTCGCGTTGCGCCTCATCGCTGTTGATGGCTTGGAAGGCATCGTACTTGTCGCCGAAGATCTTCTTGACTGTCAGTAAGTATTGGGAGCCGTCTCCCACTTGGTCGAAGCCAGTCACCTCGAAGCCTTTCTCCGTTTGACGGATGTGCATCAGTCCAGGGTGACTGCCGCCAGATACGCATTTCAGCGTGTCACCAACTTGATTGTAGTTAAACACCCAGAAATCGCCCCACACCTTGATATCCTCGGCATGACGCTCATCCACGCCAACGATGGTGTGAATGGGTACACAATGTTCGCCTTGGGCATACTGACTTCCAATCACCTTTGTTAGATAGCGGTCGATGGCAGGAAAATAAGTGATTTCCTGTTCACTTACAAGAACTAATTCCTTGTTTTCATATTGCTTGTCGAGGATGATGACGGAAACGGGCTGGGTGCTGAACGATTGCTTCTCTCCCCTCTTCACCTCGAAGTCATAGAAGAGCGAGTCACCCTTTGCCTCAACCTTCACGGGGGTAATCTCTGTAGCCACGTCTGTCACGGGAAGGACTATTGCCAGCACAAACTGCTTGCTGAAATCAATGGCGGTAGGCTTTCCATCCTCGCCCATTGTCGTTGCCATGCCGAAGAGTTTGTTGAACTCCTCTTCTGTAGTTATCTTTGGACTTGTAGGAATCTGCTTGTCGTTCTTGAAGAAGTAGTTCTTTGCCACCTCAAATGCCACCTCCGCAGCAGCACCATTGTTCACTACCGTAGCCTCCGATGGCCTATTTGAATTACATGCTGCCAACGCAAGCAGCGATACTAAAGCAAAAATAATCTTTTTCATTATATTTCTAATTTGAGTTCATCCATAACATGAGGGCAATCTGCGCCAACAGAATCAGCGGAACACCATACTTGAACTTCTTGTGCATCGTCTTGTGATGCCATACTTTCATTCCCAACAATGCCCCGACACTACCGCCAAGAACAGCCAGCCCCAAGAGTGCTACCTCCCTAATTCGCCACTTGGAACGTTTTGCTTTCCACTTGTCGATACCATACATGAAGAATGTGACCACGTTAATGACAGCGAGGTATATTAGGACAATATGCAGAAAAACTTGACTATCCATTAAAAAAAATAATAGCTCATCTTAGTTTTCCGTCTTCAGATAATCGAATATATCAATGGTCCCAGCCTCGTTTGTGGTATCAAGCGTTGGAACATACTCTACCATTCTTGTTGTGCCACTCGTTTTGTCAACGTAAAAGTTTACCAACGCACCCGTATAGCTGCGAAATACCACTTGATAGGCAGAATCGGTCTCTTCCCCCATTTCTAAATACATCATGGAAGGATTCTCTTCGGCTATACTCCAATCATACGCGCTATGGCAATAGTTGCTTACTCCTTCGCATGCCATTTCTGCGGAAATATTGCCCTTTGTGGCATTGGTACCACATGAACAAAATAACAAGACTGTCAATATGAATGATAAGGCAATGTGTTTCATAAAAAGCTATCTTACTTCTTCCAATGCACCCGTTTCCGAGTCGATCATGAACCCGCGAACGATGATGTCGTTGGGAACGAGGGGATGGGTCTTGATGGTCTCAACGGTCTTGCGCACAGAGGTAGGAGTATCCTTAAATCCTTCTAACCACGCATCAAGGTCGATGCCACACTTGCGGATGGTGTCGAGCGTCTCATCCTTCACTCCACGGGCAATCATCTCATGGTGGAAATGGGCGTAGCTCATGTGGCAGGCACCGCAATTCGAGTGTGCCACCACCATGATTTCCTCAACGCCCAGCTCATAGATGGCAACGATGAGGCTGCGCATAGCTGAGTCGAAGGGAGAAATCACCAAGCCTCCCGCGTTCTTGATAATCTTCGCATCACCGTTCTTCAGACCAAGTGCCGCAGGGAGCAGTTCGGTCAGTCGGGTGTCCATACACGACAGCACCGCTAACTTCTTATCGGGATACTTGCTGGTCAGATATTTCTCGTAGCCTTTCTGTTCCACGAATGACTTGTTAAAGGCAATAATTTGTTCTATCATACGCTACATTATATTATTAGGTTTTCTGTCATTAAAATCGTCAGACTCCATCAGCATCTTCTCTATGAGCGGCACATACCATGTGCGTACGTCATCGGCAGTTGGTGTATGACCGCCAGGGAAGTGGAAACTATGTGAATAATGCTCCAAGAACATGGGTTCAAAGTGTGCCAGTGTGTCCTGTTCGCCAAACAATCCCCATACCCGATCTTTGTATTCGGGATTGCAGTCATTGAATTGAATTGCCTCACACTCCGCAAATTCCTCTATCAAGGCTTCGTCGATGACGAACTGTTGCTTGCCATCCTTGCGTGGTGACTTGTATACATGTTCTCCGATGCGCTGCTTCAGGAACTCTGTCATCTGGAAGTGCGGATTGCCCAATAAGGCTGGCACCCCAACTATAGGCGCAAGCATCTGGGCATAGAACGAACCGCAGCTGTTGCCAACAAGTAGGTCGGGCTTCTCACAGTCAATCAATTCACGGATAAAACTGATTACCTCTTTCGGGTGCATCGGAAGGTCAGGCGTTAGTACTTCTGCACGACCTTCGAAAGACTCGCGTAACGCCAGAGCTGGTACACATTGTCCGCTGGCAAAGAAACCGTGAAGGAACAGAATCTTTTTCATTGTTTAGCAAAATTGGATTTTGCCCATCCGATTGATTGCATCTCGGCATAGTTCACATAAATATGACTCTTCACCCAGCTTCCCCATAAATTAGAATTTATCCGATTCTTTCTATTATCAATTCAGAAGAGCCGTCTTCAAGCGAATTATACTCATCATAATGGATATGGCTTCCAATACTTTCATTTGCCAAGGCATTCAACTGGTTTGCTAAAGAGATTAAACCTTCCTTATTGGCAGATATCACCACTTCTTTTTCTTCACCTCTAACTTTGATTGTGAATCCGTCTTCCCATATCATTTTCATAAATTCCGATTTATCTATTGTTGTTTATGATATTTGCAATCTCCTTACGGGCCTGCTTTCCTTCAGGACAAGGCCAAAGTGGATAGACATGCCCCATCTTCTCTTTCACATGCAAACGGGCATCCACACCAGTAGACTTCATCTTGTTGTAGGTGTTGACTATATCCGTATAAAACACTTCCCACGTGCCTGTAAAGAAGTCAGTAGGCGGCAATCCCTGCATATCGCCATAGAGGGGCGAGACAATCGGGTCGTGAGTATCAATGTCGTTAGCCCAGTCTGCACCGACATGCCGAAGTACCTCATTGTTAAGGAAAGTGTCGTATTCTTGCAGCGCATCATCGCCCCCCGTTATGTCAACCCAAGGTGAGATAAGTATCAACTGTCGTGGCAAGTCCAAAGAGTCTGCCTTGAGTAGTTCCTGCGTCAAGGCAAGACTAAAGCCGCCACCAGCAGAATCACCCATGATGATAATGCGTTTTGCGGGAAAACGCTCCTGTAACTGTCGATAAAGTCGCATCATCAGCGGAAAGGCATCCTTGGCAGTATAGCGGAAAAGCAGTGGATAGTTGGGAATCACCATACCGCAACCAGTCGTCTCGGCCCACTCAGCCATTACACTCCAATGTCGCGAGGTGAAGTTGTTGACATACGCTCCACCGTGGATATAGAGTACGATGGGCTTGGAATCATCTTGGGCAGGACACTCGAACACTTGCATGTTTCCGACCCTATACTGCGTCATTTCACGGGGAAACTCCACGCCATCGGGAATCTCCACGGTACTCTTGTCCGTCATATCAGTCTTGCCCTTCTCATAATCTTCCATTGTTGTCTGAGGTAAAATATGTGCTACGATATAGGCTTGGGGCGAGCGTCCGTCGATGAGCCAGAAACCCAGACCGAGAACTAAAATGGCTGCAATGAGCATCACCACTGTCATAAAAAGTCTCCTAAATACTTTCTTCGTCTTCATTATGCTTTATATGTTTTTGATTAATACTCGTTTTCAGTGATGGACTTTCACGCTTTGCCCGTTCTTATACTTCACGATGGTAATACCTTGCCCTGGTTGCGAGATGCGCATACCATTAAGGTTGTAGTAGCCTTCCACCTCGTTGGAGAGAGAATCTGTCATCTGCTCATCTATGCCTGTCAAAGTGGGATCTCCATAATAGAACAGCTTGTAGCCATCTATGACTATCATGTCTTTCGCTACTGTTTGCGTCTGCTTGATACCGATGATAATCACCCTCGGCGTATTATGGTCTGCAATCAATAGGTTGTCATAGCGTCCAGCGTTCAAGTAAGCCTTGATGGCATCATCGTTAACAGGTACATAGATGCCCGAATATTTGCCCTCGCTGCCTCCTTGGTTGAGCTTAGTGTCAGCTCCACCCTCAGCAATGTGTTTCAACGTCAGCTTATTGTTGTTGAGTGTGATTTGCGCTTTCACGTTGTTATTGCCTTCAGCATAATCTTTCATGGCAGTGGCAATGGGACCAGGACACTGGAAACCACGTGCCAACAAACCATATTTTCCCTTTGGCATCTTGATGTTTATCCGATGAGTAGCGGTAAATACGGGATTATTGGATGAAATCACCATGCCGTCAGATACTTCGCCAGGCAGTCCCACCCAATTGAAACCAGTTTCAAGTTCGGGGTCGTCCAAGATGAATGAAATGTCGATAGAGTCTGTTATCTCGATGGCAGGGAGATAGGCGACGAGGTTGTCAAACAATGTCTGTACAGCCTCCAAGGTCTCTGCGGAATTATAACTTGCCTTTGCCTGTTCGATATTCTCCACCACAGCCAAGAATGCAGCATCCTGTCCCTGCGTGGTTTCTTTGTGCGAGGTAGTGGCAACATTCTTGGATCCGGCAATGAGCCGTTCCAACCGACCCATCTTGAGAGCGTAATCGGCATCCATCATTTCCTTCACCTCCTCGGGTGTATAAATCATCCAGAACTGCTTGGTTGCATCGTTGGAGAAATCGAGGGTTGGCGTGGAGACCGTTGTCTTGTTATCCCCATCCATCGCCATAACATTGGGATTCTCCACGCGGTTGCCACGGGCAAGCCAATATGGCTTCTTACTAAATACCTTGCCGCCAATCTCGAAGTCCATCATGATGCGGGCGGGCATGAGCTGGATGGTATTTGCGGTATTAGGTTGTGCATCAACCAGATTGATGGCAGACCCCGTATGGCTGAAATACTTGCCACTCTTGAGGTTCTTGATGAAGTAAAGACCTGTCATCTTGTCGTAAATGACATTCCAGGCAAAGGCATTGTCGGAGAACAATTCTGCCGAATTGTCGATGGCTTTGTATGTCAGTTTGCCTGCAGACGACTCATATAAATACTTGGTATTGACACCAAAAGCGGCGTTGGTGATGTAGTAATGCAGCGAGTCGATGCTCTCGAAGGAATAGAAAGGACATGCACCGTCGGACACGGCGGGCAAGCCATCCTCATAGAGGGCTTGCATGAGGATGCAGGAACGAATTTGCTGCATATCGTTACCGTTACCTTCGTAACAAATGTGCATACCGTCGCCGTTGCAGTTATAGTTGCCACGGTTAGGATCATAGTTCTCAAAGAAGTGGCATACGCGGTTGGCACGCTCACCTAACCACAAACCCTCAGGGTGCAACTCCTGGCTCCAGTAGCGACCGTGCTGACCAACACCCGTTCCGTGCATCATCTCGTGAACCATCGTGCCCGTGTTACAACGCCAAGGACCCACGTTGATCCAACCGCCGTATGAGCAATCCGCCGTCTCTGTGCCAGGACTATAGTTCGCCGTTGGGTGGAATCCCTTGATGGCAGTCCATGTGTTATAGTAAGCCGTTGCCTCGCGCATGGCGTTGTCAAGCCATTCGTTATGTTCGTCATCACCGTTCCAAAGGAAGGTGTACTCGGTTTCACCCTTCGGCAGCGTGATGACTCGGACAGGGTCGCCGTAGCCTACGGCGTAAGTATTGGTCAAAGCGTAGGCGCGTACCCAATACTCGGTGGAGGGTTTCACATCATACATCACATAGACGGGCGAGTAGTTAGTCTCGTCGTTGCTCTGGTAGTATGAGGTGTGTTCGTCTAACACGGTGGGTTCGAGATTCTCTGCCCAGCAGAAACCACGCTCAATGATGTTGCTGCCCGTGGCATTCATACGACCCACCATAGCACGGCTACCCACGATTACCTCACCAGTGGTCACCTTCGGAGCGACACCTGTGCCGTTCTGCACACGATAGGCAAAGATGGCATTTTCTATCATGTCATTGGCAGCCTTTACTTTATCGGCATCAATGTCGCCACTTGCCTTCATGTCATTGGCATATGCAATAGCAGCCCGCAACATATCCTGTCCATTAGGCATGGCAGATGCCAACGCCTCCTCGCCCTTGGCAATGATTCCATCAAGCTGCAAATAGAGGGCGTTGCTGTTGTTGGCAGCAGTGATGGCGGCTACTAAAGCCCTGGAGGCAGCATCGCGGCCATTACTTCCCGTCACGGCTTTGGCATCAGCAATAGCCTTCTGTAGAGCTTCCTTGATAGCGGTGTTCATTTCCAAGTCAAGCAGTTCCTCAGCTTGAGCGATAAGGTTGGTGAAAGCAGCTTGTTCCGCCTCCTCATCGAAGCCTAAGTAAAAGAGGTGAAAGTCATCCACACAGCAGTAGTTGCCGGTGGCACTAATGGTCTGGAAGCCGATGGTGGCTTCGCCAGAATAGCAGACAAACTCTACCGAGTAAGTTCCATAGACATTGACTTCCGTACGGCTGTCGCCTGCGATGACATAACAACCCGTCTGCTTCGCATTAGGGGAAGACTGCTGGATGTTCTGGGCTACAGCTGTGAGTTTATATCGTCCGTTAGGAATATCGGTGAGGTTCTGCCAAAGTTTGGCATCGTGAACGCCGCCACTCCATGTCCATGTCTCGGCGTAGGTGCTACCTACCTTGCCGAAATCATTGTTTCCCTGTGTACCCATGCCGTCAAACGTCCATCCATCGTTGCCACTCTCGAAACTGGGATTGACGATGAAGTCCGTCACCTCAAGGGGATTCGTAGGACTCGCTAAATGCAAACGGTATGCCCGCATGGCGGCTTGTAGACGCACCACGGCGGCATCCATGCCCTCACTCTGGGCTGTATCCATCAGTTGCTGCAACGCATCACGGGCGGCAATCAGCTCCGTGCGCTCGGCACTGTCATCATGTTGGTCCATCTGGTTTACCTCCGCAATGAGGTTTTCAAGGTATTCCTTCAAGTCCTCATATACCAACTTATAGCTCAGACGTACATTGTCGATGCACACATAGTTGCCCGTGCAGTTCTTGATCTCCGCACCGATGCGCAGGTTTCCATCAATCACCACACACGTAACGCTGTAGTCGCCTGGCATGTTGAAGTCGGTCTTTTGGTCGTTGGCATAAATCCAGGTACCCGTACACACCTGGTCGGGCTTGCTCTGCTTGACATTCTGGCAGGTGATGGTCAGCGTGTAGGTTCCCACGGGCATATCTATGAGGTCTTGATAGATATAAGCATCGCCCGCTGTTCCACCCGACCACACCTCGCGGTAGTAGTCTCCGTGTTTCAACTTAAAGTCACTATTGCCCTGTCTGCCAAACGAATTGGTCTTCCATTGCGATTTTCCCTCCTGCTCAAAGTCGGGGTCGCTGACGCGGTACGTCATGTCCGTCTGGGCTTTCAGGCCCATCACGGTAAAGAATACCATCATCGAAACAAAAAAGTACTTATTCATAATTAACTAAAATAATGTGTTTTCATTTACTATGGCACACATCGTTGAAACACACGATAAATATATAATGCTCGGCTTTCTCTCTGAATAGTTGTTCGTCAGTCATGGTTGTATATGTTTTAAGGGATAGATGTAACAAAAACTAAACACTAAACACAATGGTTAATATACACGGGGACCGAAAATCGTTGTCCCTATCCTTACCATTGTAGAACGACACTCAAGGGCTATGCGGTAGTCGTGGCTCATACCCCACGACCGCTCACGGAAATAAGGGGCATCAGCGAAATATGTTTCCTTCATTTCGTCGAAGAAATCAGCAGCTTGCATCATCTCCCAACGTATCTGATCCTCATCGTCAACGAACGAAGCCATCATCATGAGACCGCAGATACGCACATTTTCCATTGTCCGCCATTCCCCTTCTTCCAACAACTGGCGGCACTCATCAAGGTCCATCCCACTCTTTGTCTCCTCCGTGGCGAGATGTAATTCCAACAATACGTCCACCACACGTCCGCATTTAGCAGCTTGCTTGTTGATTTCCTTAAGCAAACGCAAC
>JAFYZV010000004.1 GCA_017548525.1 Prevotella sp. | reverse complement strand
TTGTCATTGCGCTTGGCAGGAGTGGAGAGCAACATCCCATTGAAAGAGGCTCTCCTTGGCAAATGTATTACTTCATTGACCGTAGGAGGTACTGCCTATATCTTGAAACATAGCATTCACGAATGGCGACCCGACCATAGCGACCGCCGCTCCTTCCCCTCGGGACACGCTGCCATCGTCTTCGCTGGTGCCACCTCCCTGCACAAGGAATATGGCAAGCGCAATGCGTGGATTAGCGTAGGGGGGTATGCTCTTGCTACATTTGTCGCTATCGACCGTGTGGCAAAAGACCGTCATCATTGGTATGATGTGACGGCTGGTGCTGCCATTGGTGTTGCCGGAACAGAAGTTTCATATTACCTTGCCCATCATCTCATGCCTTCAAAAAAACTATCTGCCAGTCTCACTCCACAACATGTATATCTCTGTTTATACTTTTAACGAAATTACCAATACGCGGTAAGGTCATTACCAATGCGTGGTGAATGGTCTACCATTATGTGGTAAATGGTTCACCAATATGTGGTAAATAGATTACCATTATGTGGTAAAAAACTGGTAAAATACATTTAACAACTATAAAGCATTATGAAAAGAATCACAACCTTCATGTTCCTTATGGCAATGGTAGCCATCGGAGCGCAAGCACAACTATTGTACAAAATCTCGGGCAACGGTCTCACCGCCCCCTCTTACATCATCGGCACCTATCATGTGGCTCCTGTCTCCTTCGTGGACTCTATCTCTGGCATACGCCAAGTTTTGGCAGACGTTGAACAAGTTTATGGCGAACTCGATATGACTGACTTGTTATCGGGCGACAACATGCAAAAGATGCAAGCCGCCATGATGCTCCCCGAAGGGACAACACTCACCTCACTCCTCTCCGAGAACGAGACGAGTCGCCTTAACGCCCGCCTCCGCGAGGTGATGGGCGTGGATATGACTAACCCCATGGTAGCCCAGCAGCTCAACCAACTATCGCCCATGACGCTCAGCACCCAACTCTCCTTGCTCAATTTCATGAAGAAGACACCAGGCTTCGACCCAACCAACCTCTTCGATAGCTATTTTCAAAAGGTCGCCACAGAACAAGGAAAAGGTGTCGGAGGACTGGAGAGCCTTGAGTTTCAAATCAAGATGCTCTACCAAGGAAAATCCTTAGAGCGACAGAAGGAGTTACTGATGTGTCAAGTAGACAATTGGGACTTTATGGAACAGATGACTGACAATGTCATCAAGGCGTTCTTCAATCAAGACCTCAACGCCATCAAGGAAGCTATGGACATGAAGATGGACAGCAGTTGTGACTCCACACCCGAGGAGGAAGCACAGCTCATTGACGACCGCAACGCCAACTGGCTCCAGCAAATGCCTGCCATCATGCAAGCCAAGCCCACCCTATTTGCCGTGGGAGCAGGACATCTGCCAGGCGACAAGGGTGTGTTGCATCTCCTCAAAACAGCTGGCTACTCCGTTGAGGGTGTCAAGTAAATGCAAACGTTTGCACGGATAAAACCCATTTTTGTGATGTCATGAACTGTCAAGGTTAGATGATTCTTCTTACTTTTGAGGCAGAATTATATAACCTAACAGTATCATGAACATCACATTTCATATCGGTTACAGGACCGTATACGGTGAAGAATTGGTCCTGAATCTCGTTACAACCAACGACAAAGACGAACAACAAGTGTCACAATACCGCCTTGCCACACATGATGGGGAGCGGTGGACATGCCAATTGAACCTTGCACCCACGGTGAAGTCTATACATTATTATTATAGTGTAGACCAAGAGGGGTACACGAGACGGCATGAATGGCTCACGGAAGCCCATTATGCCAAGCTCGATGTGGAGGATGCGACGCATTGTGACATCCATGACTACTGGATAGACATCCCCGAAGACTCCTATCTCTATAGCTCGGCGATGACAGATTGCATCAATCGCCGTAGGCTTTGCGGCGACAAAAACACCCTTGAACCCACCTCGCACACATTGCGACTCGTTGTTCGCGCCCCTCAATTGCGGTCGGGACAACGTTTAGCACTCGTCGGTTCGCATCCCTATTTGGGCGAATGGGACACGCATCGCGCCATCCCGATGGCAGAACAACGTTTCAACGAATGGGTTGCCAACATCAACACCACCCAAGTCAGTCAATGGGACAAACCCATAGAATACAAGTTGATTGCCCTCGGAGGTAAGAATGATAGCGACGTGGCATGGGAAGAAGGTCCCAATCGCATCCTGCCAACGGCGGGCGGGTTGCGCCCGATGTTCTGTATCCGCCAATTGGAACAACCCGTGTTTGACCTCCCGAAAGTGAAAGTGGCGGGTACGCTCGTTCCCGTTTTCTCGCTCCGCACCAAGGGAAGCTATGGTGTGGGAGACTTCGGCGACCTGCGTACAATGGTAGGATGGGTGGCACAGACGGGGCAACGGCTATTACAAGTGTTGCCTATCAACGATACCACCACTACACACACATGGACAGACAGCTACCCATATAGCTGCATCTCCATCTTCGCCTTGCACCCCCAATACATCGACTTGCGGCAGTTGCCCGCCCTAAAAGACAAGGAGCAAGCGGAGAAATATGAAGCCTTGCGTCAAGAACTCAACGCATTGCAACAGATAGATTATGAACGGGTAAACAATGCCAAGACAGAATACCTACGGTTGGTGTACCAACAAGAGGGTGGCGAGATGTTGAAGTCTCCTTCCTTCAAGTATTTCTTCAAGGAGGCAGAGTCGTGGTTGGTGCCATACGCCCACTATTGCATGTTACGCGACAAATACCATACGGCAAACTTTGCGCAATGGGAAGGACACACAACATGGAACGAAGACGACCGTAAGGCATTGTCCAATCCACGTACGAAAGCCTATCGCGAGGCGGCTTTCTACTATTTCACGCAGTTCATCCTCGATAAACAAATGCGCGAAGTGCATGAATACGCCAAGGCGAAAGGAGTCATCCTCAAGGGAGACATCCCCATCGGCGTGAGCAGACAGGGCTGTGACGTTTGGACAGAGCCTCGCTACTTCCACATGGATGGGCAGGCGGGTGCTCCTCCCGATGACTTCTCCGTGAACGGACAGAATTGGGGATTCCCCACCTACAACTGGGAAGAGATGCTCAAGGACGACTGCGCATGGTGGGTTATGCGGTTCCAAAACATGTCGAAGTATTTTGATGCCTACCGTATCGACCACGTTTTGGGATTCTTCCGCATCTGGGAAATCCCCATCGAGAGTGTCCATGGGCTACTCGGCCAGTTCTCCCCCTCCCTTGGACTGACGCGTGAGGAGATTGAGGGTTATGGTTTGCACTTCCAAGAGGAGTTGTTCACCCGTCCCTTCATTGCTGACTGGACGTTAGAACGTATCTTCCAAGAACGTGCCAAGGAGGTAAAGGAATGTTTCCTCTACCATTTGCATGATGATATTTATGAGTTGAAAGCGGAGTTTGACACACAACGCAAGATTGAGGCATGGTATGAAAAAGAAGTATTACGAATGAAGAATGAAGAATCTGAGCAAACAAAATGCGATCTTCAATCTTCAATCCTCAATCTTCAATCCTTACGCGACGGATTATATGCATTGGTAAGCAACGTACTTTTCTTGCATGACCGTGTAGATCCCAACAAGTTCCACCCACGCATCTCGGCGCAGTTGGACTTCATGTATGAGGCACTCTATGACAATGACAAGGCAGCTTTCAACCGTTTATATAATGACTATTTCTACCGTCGCAACAACCAATTCTGGTATCGGGAAGCCATGAAGAAGCTGCCCAAGCTGGTACAAGCTACACGGATGTTGGTATGTGCCGAGGACTTGGGCATGGTTCCCGACTGCGTAGGATGGGTAATGGATGAGTTGCGTATCCTCTCTTTGGAGTTGCAAAGTATGCCAAAAGACCCACGGGTGCGCTTTGGCGAACTGACAAGCAACCCTTACCGCTCCGTTTGCACCATCTCTTCGCACGACACACCTACGCTCCGTATGTGGTGGGATGAAGACATACAACGCACACAGGCATATTATAACACCGTTCTCCACCGCAGTGGCGATGCCCCACATCCCTTGCCAGGATGGCTTGCCAGGGAAATTATCGAACAGCACTTGGCTTGTCCGTCGATGGTTTGCGTGATTGCGATGCAAGACTGGCTCGCCATCGATGACCATTTACGCCTCGCTGATGCCAACGCCGAGCGTGTGAACATCCCCGCCAATCCCAAGCATTACTGGCGTTACCGTTTGCACCTAAACATCGAAGACCTCATGGGGTGCGAGGGATTCACCAAGAATATCCAAGATTTAATCGAGAAAACAGAAAGGTAATATGATGATGAAAACCGTGTATAAGACCATGATGGTTTGCCTGTTGGCATGGGTTGCCAATGTTGCCATCGCACAAAGTGTCACTTCACCGAATGGCAACATGAAAGTGACTTTCAAGATTGCAGAAGGCGGCGTTCCCACCTATGCCATCCAATATAAGGGAAAAGACGTGGTGAAGACATCACGTATGGGCTTCGCCCTTGCCAAGGACAAACACGCATCGATGAAGTTCAACGAGACAGACCTATTAGATGGCTTTGTCATATCCGACACCAAGACCTCGTCATTCGACGAGACATGGGAACCCGTGTGGGGAGAGACCTCCACCATCCGCAACCATTACAATGAGTTAGCTGTCACTTTGAGGCAAACCAAGGATGTTCCCACATATAGAGGAGAAGGGAATGCACCAGGCCTTTCTACCGAGAAACGGGAACGGGAGATGGTGATACGCTTCCGCGTCTACGACGATGGCGTGGGCTTCCGTTATGAGTTCCCACAACAGAAAAACCTCAATTATTTTCTCATCAAGGAGGAACGCACAGAGTTTGCCATGACTGGCGACCATACAGCTTATTGGTTGCCAGGCGACTATGACACACAGGAGTATGAGACGTACATATCCCGACTCTCGGAAATCCACACTTACTATGACCGTTCTTTGAGAGATAGCCGAGGCAACTCATCGTCTACGCTCTTTTCGCCAACAGGGGTGCAGACATCTTTGCAAATGAAAACTGACGACGGACTTTACATCAACATCCACGAGGCAGCGTGTGTGAACTATGCCACCATGCACTTAGACTTAAATGATAAAACTTATTTATTCACCTCTCACCTGACACCCGACGCTACGGGATTGAAAGGTTGTATGCAAACGCCTTGCACATCGCCTTGGCGCACCGTCATGGTATCAGATGACGCTCGCGATATGCTCTCCAGCAACTTGATATTGAACCTCAACGAGCCTTGTGCCTTGGAAGATGTGTCATGGATTCATCCCACGAAGTATTGTGGCGTGTGGTGGGAAATGATTGTGGGTAAGAGCAATTGGCATTACACCGATGACTATCCCTCCATATATATAGATAAGGTGGATTGGAAGAGCGTGAAACCACATGGTCGCCATGCTGCCAACAACGAGAAAGTGCGTCGCTACATCGATTTCGCCGCTGACAACGGCTTGCAAGAAGTGTTAGTTGAGGGATGGAACATCGGTTGGGAAGACTGGGCGAATATGTGGAAGCGTGATGTGTTTGACTTCACTACGCCCTACCCCGACTTCGACATCAAGGCACTCAATGAATACGCACACAGCAAAGGTGTGAAACTGATGATGCACCATGAGACTTCATCCTCCACACAGAATTATGAACGACACATGGAAGCGGCTTATAACTTGATGAACAAATATGGATACGATGCCGTAAAGAGTGGGTATGTGGGCGACATCATCCCACGGGGCGACCATCATTATTCGCAATCTATGAACGACCATTATCTCTATTGCATCAAGGAGGCTGCCAAACATCATATTATGGTCAATGCACATGAGGCGACAAGACCCACTGGACTTTGTAGAACCTATCCCAATCTGGTGGGCAATGAGAGCGCACGGGGTACTGAATACGAGGCTTTCGGTGGCTCGAAGCCGTATCACACGGTGATATTGCCATTCACCCGTTTACAAGGAGGTCCCATGGACTACACACCAGGTGTCTTGGAAACACAACTCAAGACATGGAGCGACAATCCCAATTATGTCCACACGACGCTTGTCGGGCAACTCGCTTTGTATGTGACGATGTATTCACCATTACAGATGGCGGCAGACTTGCCAGAGAACTATGCAAAATTCATGGACGCTTTCCAGTTCATCAAAGACGTGGCATGTGATTGGAGCGAGTCCATCTACCTCGAAGCGGAACCCGCAGACTATATCACTGTGGCAAGGAAGGCGAAAGGCACGGACAACTGGTTTATCGGGGGCAAGTGTGATGAGAATGGACACAAGTCGGTCATCAAGCTCGACTTCCTTGACAAAGGTCGTAAATATGATTGTACTATTTATGCCGATGCGAAAGATGCCGACTATGAGAAGAACCCTAAGGCATACACAATCACCAAGAAAACCGTCAAGGCAGGGCAGACACTCAAGCTGACACAAGCTCGCGGAGGAGGCTTCGCCATCTCGCTGATTGCTAAATAAATGACATGGGATGAATGGGTTTGATGGGGTGAATGGGCAGCATCCCCATTAAAACCCATTAAACCCATTCATCCCACTACCCCATCAACCATCAACCTAATCACTATGGAAGAGAACAAAGAATTCCTTCGCCAAGACAGCGACTACCGCTCATTAAAGGCTTTTCAGAAAGCAGAATGTATCTATGACGTGACCTATTATTTCGCCCATCGATTCCTAAAAGCCAATGACCGCACCATTGACCAGATGGTACAAGCGGCACGGTCGGGCAAGCAAAACTTGGCAGAGGGAAACATCGACGGCATAACATCCAAGGAAATGGAACTGAAACTGACCAATGTCAACCGTGCTTCATTGCACGAATTATTGCTTGACTATGAGGATTATCTACGTGTACGTGGATTGGAACAATGGTCATTCAATGACCCAAGGTGTATCCAAGCAAGGGCTTTCTGCAAGAAACACCTTGACTCTGCCATCTATCGGGAGAAAATCAGGGAGCGTACCGATGAGACCATTGCCAACATAGCCATCACTCTCATCCATCAATGCGATGTGCTTATCCGTGGACTGATAGAATGGAAAAAGCGAGAATTTATAAAAAAGGGTGGCATTAAGGAAGAAATGTACCATGCAAGAAAAGACTGGCAACAAAGGAATAGATATAATATGAATGGGGGTAATGGACAACCCCAATAAAACCCATTAACCCCACACCCCCCATCAAACCTATTCATCCCATCATCAAAAACAATATCAATCATCATGAACATCAAAAAAATCATTATTTCCCTCGTGGCAACAACTGCTATAACAACAACCCTGGCACAGACCGATGTGCCAGTCGTCGAATCATTCAGTTTCGATGAAGTGACTTATACACCCGAAAAAACAACTTTCAAGTTGTTTGCGCCTAAAGATGCCAAGAGCGTCAAAGTGGTATATAACCCACAAGCCGACACCGTTGCCATAGACACAGGTAAACGGAAAAGCAAGAAGATGAAGAAGGGAAAGGACGGCATCTGGACAGCAGTCATCAAAAAAGACATGAACCTCCATGGTTATCGGTTCTGTGTAGACGGTCGTTATTCCGTGGGTGTATTTGCCAAAGCGGTTTATGAAAACGGCAAAGAGGCACTGGTGTTAGACATGAAAGTGACCAACCCCGAAGGTTGGGAGCAGGACAAACGACCCATTGTGAAGTCGCCTGCAGACCTTGTGATTTATGAGATGCACCACCGCGACTTCTCCATTGATGCCTCATCAGGCATACTAAACAAGGGGAAATTCCTCGCCTTGACAGAGCCAAAAGCCATCCAACACCTAAAGGAATTGGGCGTGAATGCCATTCATATCCTACCCAGTTACGACTTTGGTTCCATCGATGAGACAAGGCTACAAGACAACAAATATAACTGGGGATATGACCCCGTAAACTACAATGTTCCCGAAGGCTCCTATTCTACCAACCCATTTGACCCCGTATGTCGTATCGAGGAATTCAAACAGATGGTACAAGCATTGCACAAAGCGGGCATCAAGGTCATCCTTGATGTGGTTTACAACCACACCTATGACATCGAAAACAGCAACTTTCAAAAGACTTATCCCGACTATTATTACCGCAAAAACGAGCAAGGAGAGTATTCCAACGGCTCAGGCTGCGGCAACGAGACTGCCTCAAACCAACCCATGATGCGCCGCTTCATGATAGAGAGTGTAAAGTATTGGATTAACGAATACCATATCGATGGCTTCCGCTTTGACTTGATGGGGGTTCACGACATTGAAACAATGAATCTCATCCGCGAGGAAGTCAACAAAATAGACCCCACCATATTCATCTACGGTGAGGGATGGAGTGCTGGCGAATGTGCTTATCCTTCAGAGAAACTTGCCACCAAAGCAAACACGAAAAAGCTTAATGGCATTGCCGCCTTCAGCGATGACATGCGCGATGCCTTGCGCGGACCTTTCAACGACGACACCAAGGGTGCTTTCCTCGCTGGCATCGGCGGCGAAGAGGAAAGTCTGAAGTTCGGCATCGTGGGTGCTATCGCCCACCCACAGGTGGACATGACAAAGGTCAATTACTCCAAAGAGCCTTGGGCTAACGAGCCGACACAACAGATTAGTTATGTGAGTTGCCACGATGACATGTGCTTGGTGGATCGTTTAAAGACCGAGATCCCCAACATCACGATGGATGAACTCATCCGCCTCGACCTCCTTGCCCAAACGGCGGTGTTCACCTCACAGGGTGTTCCGTTCATGTTAAGCGGCGAAGAAATGTTGCGTGACAAGAAGGGGGTACACAATTCATTCGAGTCGCCCGATGCCATCAACCACCTCGACTGGGGCAATCTCAAACGTTATCCGCAAGTGTTCCAGTATTACAAAGACCTCATCCAACTGCGTAAAAGCCACCCAGCCTTCCGTTTGGGTAAGGCAGAACTGGTACGGAAACATTTGGAATTCCTACCCACAGAGCCATGCCTTGTCGGTTTCCGCTTGAAGAACCATGCTGGAGGAGACGCTTGGAATAACATCATCGTCATTCTCAACGGCAACAAAGAGGCAAAGACCGTTGACATTCCCACAGGCAACTATACCGTTGTATGTTGCGACGGGCAAATCAAGGAACACGGTATGGGAAACGTGAGTGGAAACAAAGTTATCGTGGATCCACAATCCGCACTCATCATCCACGAATAAGACATGCGTAGTCTCCTCTCCATCATCTGTTGGATAACACTATCCTTCACGTCATTTGCACAAGACCGTCCTAAAATAGGATTGGTCTTGGGAGGCGGCGGTGCCAAGGGAGCGGCACAAGTCGGGGTGCTGAAATACATTGAAGAGGCAGGAGTACCCATTGATTACATCGTTGGAACGAGCATTGGCTCCATCATCGGCGGCCTCTACTCCGTGGGATACCGTTCCCAGCAGCTTGACTCCCTGTTTACCAATATGGATTGGGAAGTATTTTTCTCTGGTTCTGTTTCTGGAATACAACAAATATCTGACGTATTCGCATCGTGGCTCAACCTCCCCGACTCGGTGGATTTCGACAGCCTACCCATCCCCTTCCGTTGCGTAGCTACAGACATCAGCACCACCCAAGAGGTAGTCATCAGCCGTGGGAACATGGCGAAAGCCATGCGAGCAAGCATGTCTATCCCTGGGGCGTTCAAGCCCGTAAGGTGGGGCGACATGCTTTTGGTGGATGGCGGGATGCACAACAACCTACCCGTAGACGTGGCAAAAGAGATGGGGGCAGATGTCATCATCGCCATCGACCTCACGCAAAACAAGCATGAAGACCGCAACTTCTCCTTGAAAGAGACATTGGGCATCGGCGGCATCCTTGACTGGCTCGTCTCCCGCCCTGACTGGAAAAAATACAACAAGAACCGCAAAATGGCGGACATCTACATCAACCCCGACCTCAAAGGTTACGATGCCACCAGCTTCTCCCCCCGTGACATCAAGAACATGATATTCATTGGGGAAGAAGCTGGGAAAAAGGCAGTCAAGGAATTGACGAAGTTGACTGCTTCACATTGACTTCTCGGGGTACATCGACTGCCACCATTCTGGCTCGTCCTTGAGCCATTTGGCAAACCACGCAAAGATGGTGTTCTGCCATTTCATCCGCTTGGCATAGTTCATGATCCAGTGGTTCTCACCTTCCACGGCGACAAACGCCGTTTCCCTTCCCAATAGTTTCAGGGCATTAAACATCTGGATGCTCTCCCCAACAGGCACATTGGTATCAGCCACGCCATGCAAGAAAAGGAGGGGTGTATGGATTTTGTCTGCATTGAACAAGGGACTTTGGTCTACATACAACCGCTTATCTGTCCAAGGATAACTGTCTGCCATCGACACTTCGCTATAACTATACCCCCAGTAGCCTTCGCCCCAATACGACGTATGGTCGCTGATGCCCGCATGAGAGATGGCGGCGGCAAAGATGTCTGTCTTGGTCTGGAGGTATTGGGTCATGAATCCACCGTAACTTGCCCCGATGCAACCAATCTTTTTATCATTGACAAAGGCATGTTGCTGGGCAAAGCGTTTCGTCCCCTCGATGATGTCCTCAGCTACGCCCTCGCCAGCCGTGTTGACGTGACGCGACGAAAACTCCTGTCCGAAGCCCGCTGCGCCACTTGGATTGATGACATACACCACATACCCCATCGCCGCATACACGTTCATAGGATAGCGTGTGGCGAAATGACGGCTCGTGGGAGTGCATCCGCCATAATAATACACAATCATCGGGTACTTTTTCGAGGCATCGAAATGGGGCGGGAGATAATATCGCCCGTTGATGGTATCACCACGCGAATTGACAAAATCCCACGCCTTGCATTCGCCCAAGACGACATCTTTGAGCTGCTGCGCACTGAAATCCTCAAGCAATGAAGCTTTGCGGGTGCGTGTGTTGAGAACATAAGAACGGGCGGCGTTGCTCGCGCTCTCACCCGTGAACACGCCCATGGGCGCATCGTCTGCCAACGAACAGCCCTGCACGACATCCTCTCCTGTTATGATTTGGGTTATCTTTCCTGTCGTCGGGTTCATCTGATATAGGTGAACATAGTCGCGGTCATCGGCAGTGAAGTAGATTTTCCCATCATTCCTAACCCATCGGAAGTTGGAAATGCTGGGGTTGAAGTCACGGGTCATGGCTCTCGCTTGGCGACTCGTGAGGTCTATCACATACAACTGGTAATCGTAGGCACTCGGTATGCGACCCTCTGGCACGTTTTTGCCGATTCCATCGAGACATTCGGGCGAACCCATCACGACTATTTGCTTACCGTCGGGCGAGAATTTGGCATCTCCCACAAACCCATCGTCCTTCACAATCGTATCGACTTGCAGACTTTGCAAGTCCAAACGGACGATGGAATGCAGGGTTGTTGGACGTTTCGTCAACCTACTCTTGGAAGTCAGCAACAGCGCGTAACGTCCATCTCGCGATATGTCACGGAGCGACAACGGATGATAGCCAAACGTCAAAGGTTGCGACAAACCCGTATTCAGGTCATATTTGACCAAGCTGTTGCGGTCACGCCAACCCGGCTGTCTATCGTCTGGCTCTACGATTTCATATACCTCCTTGTCCTTTTTGGGACCCGTATTTCGATGCGTCAGAATAAGAAAGTCCTCAGTGGGAGCGATATCAAAACCATCTTCGGGCAACGTCTCTGCAAGCACTTCCTGCATATTGCTTGCCACATCCACAGCTATGAGCCGCTTTCCTAACTCTCCTTTTTCCGTGAAATAATAGCGATTGGAGGCGGGCATCCATCGGATGGCTTGGTTCGTTTCCACCATCACGCGCCCTGTCTTCACCTCCGTCAAGCGGTACTTCGCCAATGACGTGCCGCTATGGGATGTCTCTGAATAGCGTGTAATGAGGTATTTGCCGTCGTGTGACAACTCCACACCCGCCAAGCGTGTGCCTTCCATCACGTCCTTCATTCCAAAGAGGTGCTTTGCATCATCGGCAAGGGCCAGCGCATCCAACTCCTTACAGGTCAGTTTCACCTTCACCTTCTCCTCCTTGCCACCCTCTGAGAGGTATTTGATGACGAAAGGATGCGAACCTGGGAGCAGTTCCACGTCCTTACCATCCGTCTTTTTTCCATCTACATACAAGTGGTACGACTTGAGTTCACCCACTTCCACCTTTGCCTTGGCATAGCTCCTCGCCTCGACATCAAACTGCAACAAGTGCAAGACATAGCCTTCCTGACAACCTGGGGCAATGGTATCGGCGAAGGATGTACCATCTTTTGCCAACAAGAGGTCAATCGGCGTGTCGAGAAGACTCTTGGTGGTGAACTTTTTTTGTCCGATGTCCACGCTATCCAACAAGGCGGGTTGCCGCACGGGATATGGTCCGACATGTCGGAAAGTCGTCACTTGGATGCTGTCTGCCATCATTGTAATGGGCAACATCGCTAAAAGGAAAAGCAAAATCCTACTACATGGAATCCGTTTCATAATCCTATTCATTTTGGTTGATGCCACAAAAATACGAAAAAACATGGAAGTATTCTCCCAAAACACGATATTATTTCTGAAAAAAAATGACAAAACGACATTCGGCGATTGCATCGAAAGAGTAGTTAAAAGGTATTAAAGTCCCATGATGTCATCCTTCATCAGGAGCGGAAATATACATTTAACAATTTTTGGGCGGCATTTATCGGCACGGATGCGGCATTCGTAGCGTGTAAATAGAGCTTTTGTGAGGCGCAGATGCCACACAAGAAATGTTAAAATGCCATATTTATGTACACCAAAGGTGTCATTTTATCAACGCATCCACATAGGTAATTCTATATAACGTTGACTATCAACAAGATACAAAAACGTTCATTTTGGGGCATTTTCACGCTCAAATACGACTTTGTTCAGAATGTTGCCCTTCATTT
>JAFYZV010000003.1 GCA_017548525.1 Prevotella sp. | reverse complement strand
AGCTCGAAGAGGAAAGTACCATTTATGCCAACACGGCCTTGCTCGCAAGGCCGTGTTTGGGGTGGCATGTCTCTATGCCTGTAAATGATGCGTATTTAGTTACTTATGCGGGGCAATTTGTTCACTATTTATAGAGGAAAGGTAGTATAAAATCTTTCTATATGCAAATATCTCCTCCTTTTATCATCAATAGATACCGAAAAGGTTATCACGTTCAAAGAGGTTGATTGCCTCTTCTTCCATAGGTGTACGCTTGACAATCTCGTTCTTTCGCCAAAACTCTGAGTCATAGTCTTGTTGCTTAATGACCTCAATAAGGTTGTCATAGAATTTCATTTTGTGTTTCCCCTCGACATAACGCTCAGCCACGTTGTAAAGGATGCCCGTCGTCTCAAAGTATTTACCCTTATCGGTATAATGGACATTGAAATGCACACTCTGCACCTCCGTAAAGCCATGGTCAAGTTGGCAATTGACCACAAAGGAATAGTCTATGGGTACGATATGGGCACCGCCTTGGTATTCATTGCGCACCGCATCTTTCAACCCTTTACCCTCATATTTCAGCAACTGGAACGTCTTGCCATCAACATAAACGCGAGCCTCAATGGCTTTTCTTGCAGACTTTTTGGGGACAAAAGAGACGACAAAAACTCTCCGTTCCCCATCGGTGATGGTCTGGCACTCCGCATGGTAATAGTTCTGGTAATTGTCATCGAGCGGCACCAGGTCATCCGAAAGAGAAACTATCGGAACCGAAGAAATCGGCACCTCGGCGAAAGTGAAGTAATTGATGGGGTTGACCGTGAGTGCTCCTGCCACCGTCACGAACCGTCCCTTGGCAAATGAAAGCTTGCGGAGTTGGATGGCGGGGCGAGCCACGAAGAATGCCTCAAGGAACGAAGTGCTGGTAAGCCCAGCCCTACTGGTCTGTCGGTAGAAGAAATTAGCCTCTTCCCACTTATGCTCCTTATATTCCTTCTTAATCCTTTTCATCACTTTCGTAATGATATAATCCGCCCCAAACACCTCCACCTCGCCAAGTGCATACCCCTCAGTGCTGAGACAAATCATATCACCCACTTCTTTGGCGGGTACCATCATCTTGCGATAACCAACATAGGTAACGCGGAGCACGTCCGTGGAATCAGCATCTATGACAAATTCACCTTCTTCGTTGGTGATGGTATTCCTATCACCATTGATGTAAATAGAGGCAAAGGGCAACGGCTCTCCCGTCTTCACGTCCACCACACGCGAAACGATGTGAAGTTGGGCAGACACCTTCATCGTGCAAAGCATCATGCCCAACCATAAAGCAATCATCCTTCCCATCATTTCTCTTGTAGGATTATCCCGTCCTCGGTCAACCCCTCTGCCGAGACGGCAATATTCTTGGTGAAACTATTGTTATAGAATGTCACTTGCGCATGTCCCTCGCCATCGGTCGTGACAGACGGGTTCCAATAGATGGTGCGGCGGTAGTCACCATTCTTGGGTAGTGGCTCGTGACTGTAGTCCACGCAATAAAACTCATCGGGAATGGTGAATCCCTGAAAATTGATGCGGAATCCATAGAAGTCAGGCTGGGGGAATCCTGGGGGCAAGACGTTCTCCGTCTTGAAATTGATGATAGATGTGAGGGGATGGTCACTATTCATCGTGCCGCCCAGTTCGTAATGGAACAGTTGTTCACGATACTTTCCCTCTTGGTGGATAAGCGACCTGTCATCGGCATCGACATATAGATAAAGCTTGGTGAAGTTGGCATCTGGTGGGAAGAACGACATGCCTGTAGGCAAGTTTTCCTCAAAGCCATACCTATCGGGTCTGATGAAACGAGGCTGTGTGCCATAAACAGGCGAATCCACCAAAGACAAGTTCATGCCATCAAGACCCAAGATCATCAGCAATTTATTGTAATTATAATATGATGCAAAGCTGAAGTCAAATTGATGGTCGCTCAGTTTATGGAACTTGTTCCACATCCGTTGCGAATTGACACGCATAAAGGTGTGCGAAGGGGGAACCTCAGGCTTGAGGCTGTCTGATTGCCGATAACGCATCATGTCAATGAAGAAGCTGTCGTCGGTAAAACTGTTCTGGATGCTGCTGTCACGCTCCGCACCCGGATGCCACCATCCGCCCTTGTGTGCATCGTTGCCCATGAGTTGGAAGTTGTCACCACTCATTCCCGAACGACCCTCCAACCATGACCCTGACCCAAAGAAATGGAAATCGTTAATGGTACCAAAAACATTCGATAGGTGGGTCATCAAGTCGCGTACATCAATGACCGCCGTGGGTTTCACCTGTCGGAAGTCTGCCCAGCCGCGCCGTCCCTGCACCTTCACCTCTGGCGTGACAAACGCACGGTTTGCGTCATCATAATAGAGCATATCGACAACTTCCTCCGCCTTTGACATATAGCCCTCGGTAAAGAGGTTCTTGTCAAACGTCTCGTTTAGGGCACGTGTCTCATAATAGTCATAGTTGCGGGCAATGGGTGAGTAGGGATTCAAAGGAATGATATGCTTACCTACAAGATAGGAGGGACGCTTGTACTTGAACACCGAGAAGTTATGCCCTATCACTCCCGCCTTCTTATGCCCAATCTTCTCTGCGCTCTTCTCGTTGAGTGTCAATGCCATGTTGCATGGTCCAAAGAAGGGATTGAAATTGAACATGAAGAATCCTAAGGAGTCGGTCTTCACCTCTGCCTGGCTAAACGCCTTATAAGGTGTGGACAACTCATTATATACCCACATCGGTTTCTTCAAGTTCTTCCAGAACTCATACTCATACGACCCATGGTCGTCCACCACACGTCCACGGAAGTTTAAGCCACGCTCCACCGCCATAAGGGGTGTCCATGGCTCGTCGCTCATCATGCGTTCAAAGTCATAGCGAGTCCATCCCTGCACCATCAGCAACAGGTCGAGGGCGGTGCGATGCTCATTGTCATCTGCCTCAAAGTAGTATTCGGGATGGGGGATAAAGCCCTTCACCTCGCTCGACAGGAGTAGATACGACAGGGCGTTGCCATCAGCGTATGTGCCATCGCGGTAGACACCATCGGTGACCGCCATGGAGAATTTGCCCTTTTCCCGCACGGGGTTGCCCTCCTTGTCTACCAACTGGCATTGGAGTGTCACCTTGTCATGGGGCTTCAATCCGTTGGTATCCGTTGGTAGGTCTATATGCAACCGTTTGCCATCCAAATCATGGTTGTTGACAAACACCTCGCGCTGAGCAATCACCTTGCCCTTATTATTATACAAGGTGTAGATGTTGACACCCGTCTTCAATTGTGACTTGTCAATTTCTATCCCCACGCTCTCTTTTTGTCGTAGGTCGAGGATTTCATTGTGGATCGTTACGCCACGCGAGGTGATGCTCAAACCGAGCTGCTCACCATTTGTCTGGTCGTTACGGCTGACGATTGCCCGCATTTTCTCATTGCCAGGGAATACATTGAGGACATATCCACGCCGTTGAGCCTTAGGCAAGCGGAAGGTATAATCCTTACCTTCATATCTTACCTCCAACCGCAAGCCACGCATCAACTCATCATCCGACTCGTCGCTCTCGTCGCTAACGAATGAAAACACACCACGCCCCGCGTGGAGAGACTGGAATGTGCCTATCTCCTTGCCTTTACGGATGAGCTTGCCCATGATGTTCAACGTGCGCCCTTCCGTGGTACGTGCCTGAAATGCCACGCGAGTGGAGACACCACGCACCAAGTTTCCTCCCTCGGGATAGAAGTCTATCAGCAACTTGTCCTTCTCCTTGGTAACCAAAGAGGCGGTAGACTTGGGAAGGCGGGGGATGCGCTTCTTGTTGTATTGCCCATCGCCCACACCCTCATAGACGGGGAACACGCGGCTGAAGATGCCCGCATTGCCACGAAGGTAATGCTGGAAACGCTCACCATAGAACTCACGCGACATCACCTTGGTCATGCGCCACCATCCGTGACCATTGCCTTGTGCGAAGTTGAGCATCCACGCCGTATAGGCTCGCACCTCATAAAATCCCGCATTAAGCGTGTCTTTCAAGAGGAACGAGCCGCTGGTCTGTCCGTTTCTCACATAGAGCTTTTGCGTCTCCACGGGATAGCCGATGGGGTTGAACAACTCCACATAGAGGATGCGGCTCATGTCGGAGGGTTTCAGCGTGGACTCATCCACAACGTAAGCCTTATAATAGATGTGTTCGCCTTTGTAATAAGAGGTGTTGTCGAAATGCAAATACACCCGTTCCTGGGGGTTGTTCTTTGCAAACTTGTCGAAATTGGCTTGTAGGGTGTTCAGTTGTGTATCCTCACCTTGTGCCATCGCCATGACGGTAGCCAACAATAACCATTGAAATAACAAGATTCGTTTCATATATCCTATCGCTTAGTTTTTATTCCTGTTTGCAAAAATGAAGTTTTTTTCACAAAAAAGGTAAGGATTTCCCCTAAAAGAACAAGGAAAATCCCTAAAACCCCGTAGGAAAATTCCTCTCACTCCCTAAAGAAACACAACGCCGCCCCTATCGCCGTACTAAACTGAGAATGCTCTGGTATGTGGAATTTCACGCCATACATCTTCTCATTGGCGGCAAACACACGGTCGCAAAACGGCAAGGCGGTGAGGTTGCCTATCATCACGAAGTCCTTGATACCGCTACCCATCGCCGACAACACCGTGGCACTACAAATGGATTGCAACACCATCCAGATAATTCCCAAGGCAATGTCTTCAGGAGAGGCATTTGTCTGCGCATTGCCAAAGAGCGATGCAATAGCATCCATCGGCAAACCAGGAATGGGCTTGGCGCTGATGTCACTAATCAACACATTGATTTTCGAGATGTCGCCACCCTGGGCAAGTTCTACCACGTGCGCGATGTCATCGGTTTGGAGCAACAAGCGCGACAAGCCAGCCAACGTACCGCCACCAACTCCTATGCCACCGATATGCTTAATCTCATCACCATCACATCGGATGATAGACGTTCCCGTGCCACAACTCACCACCATCATCCGCTCAAAGTCTTTCTCAAAGCGTGCCCCCAAGCCATCGGCGATAAACTCCTCGGCCTTTTCCGTGGGCAATCCGTAGATGGGAGAGTCGATGTAGGCGGCACCCACACCCGTGAGCATCACCTTCTCCACGTCCTCCAAGTGGATGTTGTTGTCATAGAGATACTTGCCAAACGCCCCATAAAGCGACGTCACGGGGTCGGCAGCCTTGATATGAATAGGTGCCAACACATGCCTCTGTGGGTCAATCCCCACAATCTTCGTGGTGCTGATGCCCACGTCAATACCAATTACTATTCCCATATTTTGATTATTTACAATTCACTATTATTTCCCAATCTCTGTTCTATTTCTTCTATCGTAGGAATAGTCCCTTCCACCTTCTCTGGATAGAACTTCTCCAATTCATATTCTGAAATGCCAATGGGTTGGCTGCTCGATTCCAAGGCATATTGTGCTTGTATACGATCCTTTTCCTTACAGATAAGCAAGCCAATAGTCGGATTGTCGCGTTCTTTTTTGAGCAGGATATGATTGCATGCAACAACATAGCCACCCAGCTGTCCGATATCGGCAAACTCAAAGCGGCCAATCTTCACCTCTATGACCACATAACATGACAAGTTGAGATTATAGAAAAGTAGGTCAATGAAGTTTTCACGTTCCCCAACCTGTATGCGATATTCCTTGCCCACGTAGGCGAATCCTGTCCCCAATTCTATCAAGAAATTAGTGATGTTGCTCAAAATTCCTTCTTTTAACAACCGCTCGTTATACTTTCCCGTGATGCCAGTAAATGCGAAGTTGTAAGGGTCTTTCGTCAATTCCTGTGCCAAATCGCTTGTTCCGTCTGGCAATGCCTGCGGAAAGTTAGTCTGCGCCTTGCCCTGCCGCTCGTAAAGGTCGGTATCTATGAAGTTCAAAAGTACGTTCCTGCTCCATCCGTTCACCACCGTTTGATGGACGAAAAACAAAGCCTTCTGGGGTTGCCCCGAACATTTATCTATGATACGGATGTGGTGTCCCCAAGGAACAGCAAACAAGTCTTTACCTATTTGCTCAACAACTTGTTGAGTAATTCCTCTCGTCGCATCAGATTTCTCAACAACTTGTTGAGTAATGGGCAATCTATCTTCTGCTCGTGAATTCTTTTCCAATGGTTTCTCAAGTTGTGTAGCAACTGACATATAAGGCTGGTAGAGTAGATAGAAATTCTTCATATACAATAGATTGGTTTGCGAAAAGCATGTAGCATCAGGGTTCTCCCGCTTCAAGTCGCGGCTCAGATTTTTCATGAAACCACTACCCCATTTGCTCTCTGCCTTTTTCTCCACAATATCCTTGCCCAACTCCCAATAAAAGCGCAGCATTTCTTCATTGACCCTCACCGCAGCCTTTATCTGACTTTGGCGATACCGAAGTGCCAACGCCTTAACCCATTGTATATACTCCTTGTCTAATATGTTTATTGACTTGCTCATATCCTTATAACGTTTATATTCCAATTTTATTTCAAGAAGCCGTACTCGTAGACCTTGGGTTCTATTTTCTTTGCCAGTTCCTTCTGCCTTTGGCGGAGGGTGGCGATAAGGCGTGTATAGGTTTCATCCGTGCTTTCGGAATTCATTTGTTGCTTACCGCTCTTGGTGGTCTTTGTTCCTTGGAAGTGCAGGCGGATGTCGTAATACGACGCATTGAGGTTGGCATGGGGTTGTTGGTGATAGTATCGCCATAGTTCCCTGCCCGTGTCCATCACGGCTTGTGCTTCGGGTGAGAACTTGATTGGGTCATTGGCAATCGTTCCAGTTGTTTCAAACGCATTTCCTTCGCGGTAGTTCTTCCCATTGCTTTCGTATGCCTTACGCTCTTCGGTGGTCATTTCCTTCTTCATCGACTTCTCTTTGATAAAGTCAATCATGAAATGGCTCTCATATTTATCCTTCGCGTCGACTTCCTCCTCGGTGAAGGGTATGTTACCGTAATATGCCATCGTGTAAGATTGATGTTGGTTTCCATGATTTGCTTGATTTAACCACAAAGATACAAAAATTATACATCAATGTATGTAACATCAATGTATAATTTTCTTGTTTTGGATGATTTAACGCACTTTTTCTTGCTAAAATGTCAATTTTTGCTATATTTGCATCGATAACTACTTCATTCATAACCTATTAAAAGCAAACGACATGAAACGTATCTTCACGACCGCCTGTCTCTGTTTGATGGCATTGTATGCCATCTCCCAACCCCAGCGCAACATGATGAGAGCCACAGACCCCAAGTTTTTCCAAACCGACGAGGCACGGCGCATAGGCGACCAGATCTTGCTCTACCAGCGCGTGACGGGTGGTTGGCCAAAGAATATCGACATGTCACGTGAGTTGAACGAGAAGGAGCGGGCGAAGGTGTTGGCAGACAAGAGCCGACGGGACGACTCCACGACGGACAACAACGCCACCTCCATGCAGATGAAATACCTTGCCCGCCTGTACCAAGCCACGAAGGACAAACGATACAAGGAGGGATTCAACAAGGCGGTGGAATACCTCTTGAGCGGACAATATGAGAATGGCGGTTGGCCGCAATTCTGGCCAGAGATGCACGGTTACCAAATCCACATCACATACAACGACGATGCGATGGTCAATACCATGCTTTTGCTCCGCGACATCGCCCAGCAGAAGAATCCCTACGAGGGCAAACTGACTGACAAGGCATTGCGCAAGAGAGCCGTACAGGCTTTCGACAAAGGCGTGGAGTGCATCCTCGCCACGCAGATACGGGTGGACGGGAAGCCCACGGTGTGGTGCCAGCAACACGATAGGGAGACGTTCCTGCCCGCCAAGGCTCGCGCTTACGAGTTGCCATCGTATTGTTCACAAGAGAGTGCCTCCATCGTGAAGCTACTCTTGGAATTGCCCAACCCTGACGAGAGGGTGAAAGAGGCGGTGCATGGAGCAATGGCTTGGTTTGACAAATACAAGCTCACGGGTCTCCGACTGGTGCGCACGGGATTTTGGGGAAGTCCCGACCGTGATACTCAATTGGTGGAAGACCCGCAAGGAAAGCCCCTCTGGGCGCGGTATTACGACCTGAAATATGTGGAGCCATACGTGTGCGACCGCGATGGGCTACCACGTCGCCACCTGTCAGACATCGGCCCTGAGCGGCGCAATGGCTATTCGTGGTATGGCGACCGCCCCGCCGAACTCTATCGGCTCTATGATGCTTGGGCAGACAAATACGACCCCACGCACAAAGTGAATATCAGTTTGCAAACGAAAGGGGCGAATGAGAACGGACTAATCCAAATGTTTCGTGAACCCAAGAAGGACATGAGCGACTTTGATGCCATCGTGAACCCTGGCGAGAGCATACAAGCGGCGATAGAGCAAGCACCCAAATCGCCAGAATCGCCTTATAAAATCTTTATCCGCAAAGGCACGTATAACCAAAAGGTCATCATCGACCGACCGAACATCGTACTCGTTGGCGAGCAACGGGATAGCACCATCATCGTACTCGCAGAGACCGCCCAAACAAGAGCCATCACGGAATACAATGGGAAACCCGTGGGCAACGGGGTCATCGTGTTGCAAGAGGGGGCAGACGATTGCGTCATCAGCGGATTGACGGTCTATAACAACTACGGCACAACCATCGAGAACACCACCACGCACCAGATGGCAGTATTCGGACGCGCCACGCGAACCATCGTCATCAATAGCAACATTTGGGCAGACGGAAACGATGCTCTCTCACTCTGGGCACCCGAGGGGAACGGGATGTATTACCATGCCGACCTCTTCCTGCGTTGCCCTGGCGTGGACTTCCTGTGTCCCCGAGGATGGTGTTACGCCACTCGTTGCCGCTTCTATGGCGACGGCAGGGCGATTATCTGGCACGATGGGCGCGGCGACAAGACAAAGAAATTGGTCATCACCAACTCACAATTCGACGCGAAAAGCCCTACCCCACTCGGCAGATACCATCATGACGCGCAATTCTTCCTCATCAATTGCAAGCTATCTTCCCAAATCCTCGACTCGAATATCAGCTATGCCTACACGGACAAGGTTCTCGACCCATGTCCGTGGGGGCAACGCACGTACTATTATGGGTGCATACGCGAGGGCGGAAATAGCGGTTGGCAGAACAACAACCTCGACCAAGCGCAAGGGAGTCCCGTCTTCCACGAGATTACCGCCAAATGGACATTCGACAACAAATGGGATCCTGAAAGCCGCATCCGCGAATTGTGGAATGTGTTAGCGTATTGATTTACTCTATGTTGTTATATCCCGATGGAGAAATAGGGATTTTTCCTTGGCGGAATGGCGAGAAATGCGTATATTTGCGGTGTAAATATCAGGAAAGGAGAAGAAAGATGTTGATTTTCTTTTTTATCACATTAGCAATTGGATTCATCTTATTCTATGATGGATATAAGAAAGAGTTGAGAAAGGAAACTGATAAGGAGGTTTGCATGAAACCAAGAGAAAAAAGAGAAAAGAGAAAAAATAAGAGAAAGTCTAAATATACAGACTATATTGAAGGTTACGAGATTTACATATAAAAGATTGTATATATATTAAAAGAGGGTGTTTTCGCATCCTCTTATTTTGTCCTTTTCCCATCATAAATGTAATTGTATCTTTGTCGAAAAAATAAAGATATGAGTATCAGAATTGACAAAGCCACCCTCCGTTTTAGTGTATTGATTATCTCTACGTCGATATAAAAAGGGTCGCCTAACGGCGAGAAATTGAACGAAAATTAGTACAAAATTTGAACAAAATACGGGCAAAATAAGGACAAAACATGGAAAAAATCCCAGTTTTTGACCCAATTCGTTTCATTTTTGACTCCATTTTGAGTTAATTTTGATTCCCATTTTTGAATAATTTCCGCACGTAGTGCGCCCTCATCCCCTCATCTTTCATCTTTAATTTTTCATCTTTAATCTTTAAAAATGCCGTTTCGCATGGGTAAACCATGCCTTTTCGGGGCGAAAACCAATCATTTTCCCCTTAAAAAAGTGGTTTTTATTGGACAGTTTTCCCCCAGATTTTCTGTTTTAACTAATCAAAGATGTAGAAGAATTCGAGTTCCTAAAACAGTCTTTGATATTCCAAAATGGAATTTCAAACGATGAACTGAACGGGGAAACGCCACTTTGCCACTTTGCCACTTTGCCACATTAAGCTTTTTCAAGGGGTAAACGATATCCGTGCGAAGTCAACATTCTAAGGGAAAGAGACAACCATTTCAGGAATTTCGTCAACGATCCTCAGGTGAGCAAGTCAACCTTTTCAGTATGGATAAAAAAGGACAATTTGTAAAATAAACAGAAAAAACAGTTAAACAGTTTTTTTTGAATACCCCCAAAACCTCTATTAGT
>JAFYZV010000058.1 GCA_017548525.1 Prevotella sp. | reverse complement strand
GTGGTAATTTTCATCAACTTACGCAACGACCGAGCCAAAGAACTTACCTATGTCCTCACACAGAAAGACATGCCCGACGCAGGAATGAATACCATCCCTGGCCTCCAATACTATTGAATGACACCATACGATGCTACCTTCAAAGGTGTAAATATCTTGTTCCCCAAAGAGAACGTAGAAAACACCCTCGGCGAATACCTCTCAAAATCAGGAAAGAAGCAATTGCACACCGCCGAGACGGAGAAATATGCCCACGTGACATTCTTCTTCAACGGCGGACGCGAGGATCCCTATGAGAATGAAGACCGAATCCTCGTAGCATCACCCAAGGTTCCCACCTACGATCTCAAACCCGAGATGAGCGCATACGAGGTGAAAGACAAGCTCGTTGAGGCAATCAAGACACAGAAATACGACTTCATCGTCGTCAATTTCGCCAACGGCGACATGGTGGGACATACGGGCGTTTACAACGCTATCGCCAAGGCGGTATGGGCTGTAGACAATTGTGTTCGTGAAGTCATTGAGACCGCTAAGGCAAATGACTACGAGGCTATCATTATTGCTGACCATGGCAATGCCGATAACGCCATTAACCCCGACGGGACACCCAATACCGCCCACTCGCTCAACCCCGTTCCGTTCATTTACGTGACAGACAACAACAGCGCAACGGTCAAGGAAGGAAGGCTTGCCGACGTAGCTCCCTCCATCTTACACATCATGGGACTGGAGCAACCTGCGGACATGACGGGTGAAAACCTTATCTCCGACAATTAACAAACGTATGGTTTAGATTCCGTATATGCCGCATATACGATTGATATATGCGGCATATACGTTTGGTATTTGAGGCATATACAAAATACCAATGCCACTATCATACGACATCATAGCATCAATAAAGAAACAACATTGCATACTCGACCATGAACGTACAAATAGAAGAGACTTGGAAAGAGCGGCTGAAAGAAGAATTTGAAAAACCCTATTTCGCCCATCTTACGGAAACCGTGAGGCGTGAATACATGGCTGGTGCCTGCTATCCCCCTGGGAGATGGATATTCAATGCCTTCAATCTCTGCCCCTTTGACCAAGTGAAAGTCGTCATTATTGGTCAAGACCCCTATCATGAGCCTGGACAAGCCCACGGATTGAGCTTCTCCGTGCAGGATGGAGTCATGTTTCCCCCATCTTTACAGAATATCTTCAGGGAGATACACGACGACATCGGCACACCCATCCCTTCAAGCGGCAACCTCACACGATGGGCAAAACAGGGGGTATTGTTGCTCAACGCCACGCTCACCGTGCGAGCCCACCAAGCCAATAGCCATGCCACTATCGGTTGGCAGACATTCACAGATGCCGCTATTCACGCTCTTGCCGCTCACCGCGAGCATCTTGTCTACATGCTTTGGGGTGGCTATGCACGTGGCAAGGCATACATGATCGACCGTCAGAGAAACCTTGTGTTAGAGTCAGTACACCCCTCTCCTCTCTCCGCCAATCGTGGAGGATGGTTCGGTCAGCACCAGTTCTCACGTTGCAATGCCTACTTACAACAAAACGGCATTACCCCTATCGTGTGGTAAAGGAGGAAAGAAAATGAGATTATGAGCTACAAATCAGAACACCCTGCCGTTCTCCCCATCCTGCAAGTGGGAGATGTTCTGCTCTCACCAGACATCTTAACTGAAAAATTCTGCTGCGATTATTCCAAATGCAAGGGCATTTGTTGCGTCGAAGGAAATGCGGGAGCACCCGTCACGATGGAAGAAGTGGGCGAGATAGAGGAAGTAGTTGATGTGGTTTGGGGGGATTTATCACCACAGGCACAAGCCGTCATCGACCATCAAGGCGTGGCTTATACCGACGAGGAAGGCGACTTGGTAACGAGCATCGTGGCGGGGAAGGATTGCGTGTTCACTTGCCACGAGAATGGCAATTGCCTTTGCGCACTCGAAAAAGCCTGTCGAGCGGGTAAGACAAAATTCCTCAAGCCCATCTCTTGCGCCCTTTACCCCATTCGTGCCAAACAATTCTCCAATGGAACCGTAGGACTCAACTACAACCGATGGGAAATATGCCGAGATGCTATTACCCTCGGTGAGCGGTTGAAAATGCCCGTCTACCGCTTTCTCAAAGAGCCACTTATCAGGCGTTTCGGCAAGGAATGGTACGATGAATTAGTAGCCCTTGCACAAGAACTTGCCCATGTCTTGTGACAATAGTAACAAATGAGAAATGAGGACTACAACAAAAAACAATATCGAAGAAAAAAACATGACATCTGCATATAACAAATCAAAAAAGAATGATGAGAAAAAGACATTTATTATGGATTGCCATCTTGATGATAGGCAGTATCGACGCGCTGGCTGAAGATGCAAAAGAAAAGACACCTGCATTCCCCGGGGCAGAAGGCTATGGCAGATATGTCACTGGTGGACGTGGGGGAAAAGTGTATCACGTCACCAACCTGAACGACTCTGGCGAGGGATCGCTCCGCTGGGCGTGTGAGAAATCGGACACACGTACCATCGTGTTTGACGTATGTGGCACCATCCACCTACAGTCACAACTCAAATTGCGCAACGGCAACGTAACCATTGCGGGCCAGACAGCCCCTGGTGACGGTATTTGCGTGGCAGACTGGGACTTCAGTGTTGCCGCGCCGAATGTCATTATCCGTTATATGCGCTTCCGACCCAGCGACACTTCGGGCGGCGAGCCAGATGGGTTCGGCGGGATGGACGGAAAAAACATCATCGTGGACCATTGTTCCGTGTCGTGGAGTGTGGATGAATGCCTCTCGTTGTACGGCAACGAACATATGACTGTACAATGGTGCATCATCTCGCAGAGCCTACGCAACTCCACCCATGTCAAGAATGCCCACGGCTATGGCGGCATCTGGGGCGGGAAGGGTGCCACCTATCACCACAATCTCTTGGCTCACCATGACTCTCGCACACCACGTTTTGGCAACCGACCCACGTATGTACAACAAGACACTACCGACTTCCGCAACAATGTCATCTACAACTGGGCAGGCAATGGCTGTTATGGCGGCGAGGGAATGAAGGTCAACATGGTGAACAACTACTACAAGCCAGGACCAGGTACAGATGGAAGGGCAACGGGAAGCCGTAAGTCCTTGGCACATAGAATATGTGGCATTGGCGTGTCAACCAACACTTCGGATGGCAGCTACAACATCTGGGGCAAGTATTTCGTGGACGGTAATGATAACCCAGACCATCCCAACCTCATCAAGCAGAACTGGGATATGGGCATCTACCCACAAATCAGCACATCAAGCCCTGGCTATACGGCTGTCACGAAAGACACCATGCGCCTCCATGAACCCCTACCCTTCACATACGTCACAACCCATACGGCGGCACAAGCATACGAAAAAGTACTGGCGTATGCAGGTTGCTCCAAGAGCCGAGACTGGGTGGATGAATTAATTGTGGGAGACACACGCGACCGCAAGGCAACCTTTACGGGAAAGAGTAGCGGCGACTGGCCCGGCATCATTGACACCCCATACGACCTGATGCCCGAAGACGCTGACACCAATTGGTCCCCTTGGCCAGAATTGAAGAAGACTCGCACCTACGTGGATGCGGACGGTGACGGCATGGATGACAACTGGGAAGACATGAATGGGTTGGATTGCGACGACCCAACGGACGGCAACCTTGTGAACAAGGAAGGCTATACCATGCTCGAAGTGTACATGAACTCGCTTGTGGCAAACATCACGAAAGCACAAAACGAGGGTGGTACGCCCGAGGGTTTCATGGAATATGTCAACCCATACGAAGGAGCGATTGCCATCCCAGCCACAAACATCGACCAAGAACAGGGTGAAATCACCACGGCAGACGATGGTAAAAAACGGGCGACCATCAAGGACGGGAAAGCAGACAGCTTTAGCAACGACGACCATCTGGCGTTCCTACTATATAATAAGGTGGCAGGGATATACACCATCAGCTTTGGTGCCGCCACGACACGGAGCGACTTCAAACTGAACTTCATGTTAATTGACGAGGATACAGGCAAGGTGGAGACCAACCAAACCATCAGCATCACCAACACGGGCGACTGGCAAAGATACAACGAATATCATTTCGACACCCAGCCACTTACCATTGGGCGCAAGAAACTTGACATCACCTTCCTGAGCAGCAAGGGACAATACACGGGCAACATGGAGAACCTATCCATCACATTTAAGGAAACTGACGGTATTCAACCATCATTCTCCACCGAAGAATTGGACGAGGAAATCTATACGATCAGCGGAATTAAGGTCAGCAGATCGCGTCCCATTAAAGATTTATACATCAAGGGAGGGAAAAAGGTTGTTAAAAAAACATAATTATCAAGTGCATTTAAATGTCCTATCCCATATCATCCAAGCATTTTTCGTAATTTTGCAGCCGCTATTACGAGATGATAGCAT
>JAFYZV010000057.1 GCA_017548525.1 Prevotella sp. | reverse complement strand
TTTCATGGTAGTCAACATGACATCAGGCTGGCTGTTCCGCAGTATTAGCCTTTGTTCTTGATGTTCCTGGGATGGTGTTGCTCTATTTCCTCGCGGAGGGTAGTGATGTCAATGTGAGTGTAGATTTCCGTGGTCGAAATGCTTTCGTGTCCCAACATCGCCTGTATGGCGCGGAGGTCGGCTCCTCCCCTTAATAACGCCGTGGCAAAAGAGTGGCGCAGGGTGTGTGGCGAGATTGTCTTGGTGATGCCCGCTTTCACAGCTTGGCGTTTCACCATGGTTAGGATCATGACACGGGTGAGATGCGCTCCCCGGTTGTTGAGGAACACATAATCCTCCTCACCTCGTTGGATGTTCATGAGGTTGCGGTCTATATACCACAGTTTGAGTTCTTGGATGGCACGGGACGAGATGGGTACGAGCCGCTCCTTGCCACCCTTGCCCAATATGCGGATATAGCCTTCGTCGAGATAGAGGTCAGACAATTTGAGGTTGACAAGCTCTGATACCCTCAACCCACACGAGAAAAGCACCTCGATGATGGCTTTGTTGCGTTGCCCCTCCCGTATGCTGAGGTCGATGCTGTTCTCCAGTTGATCCACCTCGTCGGTGGAAAGATATTCGGGGATATGCTCGCTGAGGTGTGGCGACTCTAATAATTCAGTGGGATTATCTTTAATGATACCGTCTAAGACGAGGTAACGGTAAAACGTGCGTACCCCACTGAGGATACGTGCTTGCGTCGATGGTCCCACGCCATGTTCGTGGATGGTGGCGGCGAAATGTTGCAAATCTTCCAGCTTCACGTCCTTGGGGTCGATTTGGTTGTTTTGGCAATAGTCAAGGAGATACCCTAAGTCGTGTTGGTATGCCTCGATGGTATTGGGTGAATAATTGAGTTGGAGTTTCAGGTAGCGTAAGAATTTCTGCTCGTAGTCCATCTACAATTCAAAATTATTAATGCTTAATGCTTAACGGGCTTGCGCCGTATGGCATTAAGCATTATACATTCAACACTAAGCATTTACTTGTAGTCCCTCCGGGAATCGAACCCGGATCTAATCTTTAGGAGAGACTTATTCTATCCATTGAACTAAGGGACCGCCCGTTATTGGTGTGCAAAGATAGCACAATTTAGTCAAATGGCAAAGCCTATCAGTTCTTTTTTTGGTTTTGATAGGTCGCTTCGCTGACCAGGCTTCTACGGAGAATGACGATATAGGCAATGCAAATCACCATTAGGAGCAGGTCAAAATAGATGAGCATACCCATTCCCTTGAAAACTTCCATCAAGAAGTTCATCGCCAAATACACCATCATGAAAATCCCCAGCATGGAGAGGTCACCTTTGTATTTCTTGTAGATGAGGAAAGCCAATGCGGCGTATGGGATGGTTCGTAGGATAAATAGGGGTAGGTACACCTTCCCGATGAGGTGGATATCATGGGTGGAGAGGTATGCAAGGATTGCCACGCTGGCATTGAAGAGAAACACAAAGACGAGAGTGATGATGAATAGTTTGCGGAAGGGGTATTTCAGCACCGACATGCCCCTCATGAGGCAATAGAGGAGGAATGTCTCGCATATCGCCTTAATGATATACACCTCGATGATGTAGTTTGTTCGGTTCACTCCATATTCTCTTGCCATCTTTGGGGAGCAGAAGATAAACATCACTTGCGCGATGATGAACAACAACGTGGCGATGGTCATGAGGTGCTTATTGGCAGGGGCTATCACGTAATTCACCGTTTCGTCTGTCTCCATAGGCATGGTTAAGGGAATGTCCACACGCTTAAACTCTGGTTTGGTGATACTCTCTCCATCATCCATCACAGGATTGATGTCACGCGCTTTCTCCCCTCCAATGAGGCGATTGCGTAGGTATATGATATAGATGATGCCTATGGCTGCACAAATGAAATCAGAAATCCAGTAATGCCCCACAAATTCGATGGCGAGGAGATAGACTAAATTGAGGGCTACAGAGAACAACATCCATGAGCCAGCCACGGAAAGAGTGCCATAATAAGTATTGTCAATCTTATATCCCAGGATGAAATAGGGGAACATAAAGATGAAAAAGAGAGGGATGCTGTATCGTGTGGGAATCTCCACAGTGCCCGTCATGTTGAGGATTCCCATGGTGGCATGGGTGATAAGGATGCCAGCCAATGTCCATAGGAAGAGTGTTCGCATGGGTTTCTTTAATACCTTCATGCCCTGCATGAGACAAACCAATAACGTGGACTCTCCCAAGAAAGTGAGGATATGAGCCGCACTGAGAGAGATTGTCCTGTCGATATGATGGTCTTGGGCAAAGGATGGAAAACTTACGACAAATAGTAAGGCACCAATTATGTATAAAACCACTGCCAAGTGCATGATGATGCTATGGCATGGAGTGATTAAATGGTTTATTTCTAAGTCTTTAGATGAATGATAGCGAATAATTTTTGTCTCGGTTGCCATAAGATACATATTTTTTGCAAAAGTACGTTTTTTTTACAATCTTTGCAACACTTTTAAACTTTTTTGCCCTCATAGCGTCAAAAATATTGTTATGAATCGATTTATAATTTGTATGCTGCTGTTGTTTTCCATGACGACGGCAATAGCCCAAGGGGTTGTCAAAGGCAAAGTCTTGGATAAGAACACGGAAGAACCACTCAGTTATGTGAACGTGAAAGTGTCCGTGAGAGGCAATGAAAGCTTGTTAAAGGGTGGTGTCACTGATACGGAGGGCAAGTTTGTCATTGATGGTTTGAAAAACGGAGACTATACGTTGACCTTGACATTCGTTGGGTATAAGACCTTGACACGCCAATTTACCATTTCCTCTAAAACACCTACGCATCATTATCCTATGCTGTTCCTCTCCGAGGATGCACATTCGCTGAAAGAGGTGACCGTGACAGGACAGAAGTCCACCATGAAATTGGAGGTGGATAGGAAGTCGTTTGACGTGAGCCAGCTTATCAGCAATGCGGGGCAGTCGGCATCTGAGGTGCTGGAAAACATCCCTTCCGTGGAGGTTGATAATGACGGAAATGTGTCTTTGCGTGGCAACACAAGCGTGGAGGTGTGGATCAATGGCAAGGCAAGTGGCCTCACCACCGACAACCGGGCGCAAATCCTGCAACAGTTGCCAGCGGAAAGCATTGAGCGCATCGAGGTCATCGACAACCCCTCTGCCAAGTTCTCGGCGGAGGGAAGTGCGGGCATCATCAACATCGTCTTGAAGAAAGACCGCACCCCAGGCTACTATGGCTCGGTGCAGGCGGGCGTAAATACCCGTGGTGGTGCCAACACCAGTTTCAACATCAATTATAGCAGTAAGTTGCTCGATGCCTATTTCAATATTGGTTATCGCCATCGTGAAAATAAAGGTAAGACTCAAAGCGAACAAACATATAAGCAAACCAACCAATACCAATGGTATAATGCCCCAAGTTCACAAATGGGAAACAATCTCTTTTCACGTGCGGGCATCACGCTCCATGCCACCGACAAGGATGACTTTTCATTGAGTGGCATGTTGATGAGGGGTGGAAATAAGAGCTGGAGTAACACCTTATACCATTATGGGACGTTGGTGAATGGCTCATGGGAGAACGCCACAGACTCTCGCCAGATGTTACGTCATGTAAAGGGAGACGGTGACATGAACATGAACCATCTGGAGTTTGACTACCGCCATTCATTCACTGAAAAGCATTTTCTCGATTTCATGGTGTCGTATGGTAAGTGGAAATCGGACAACGACAATTATTACCAAGACAGCACGACATATTATGACCCCACCATAGGACAATGGGGGACGCAGCGCGACTATACCTATCAATATCGCCCGACGCATCTCAACAACCGCTCATGGGAGGTGAAGCTCGACTATGAGAATCCCATTTCGGAAAACGTAAAGGTAGAAGCAGGCTATCAAGGGCGGTTCTCGCATGAGAACACCCCACAAGAGTCTTATATTGACAACACAAGTTGGGATGGGGCGAGAGCCGTGGAAGACCAAGCGTATTTTAACCGATTCATCTACGACATGGATCTTCACGCCCTATATAGCACCCTGACGTATAAGTTCAATAAGTTTGGCGTGATGGTTGGTTTTCGTGGTGAATATTGGAAAGTGAATACGGAGAGTTACACATGGGAACAGGAGCGAGATGCCACCAAGCGTGACACACCGTTTAAGAAGGATTATTTCCAATTGTTCCCCAGCGTGTTCCTATCTTACCAATTCACGGATAACGACCAATTACAACTCAATTACACTCGCCGCTTGCGTCGTCCGTGGGGCGGGCAACTTAACTCTTTCAAGGACACACGCGACGCTACGACCGTCTCTTTTGGTAATCCCCAACTAACTCCCGAATTTTCCAATCTGTTTTCGTTGAATTATTTGAAGACGTGGACGGAGCATTCATTGATGGTGAGTGCCTACTATCGACCCATGTCTGACGTGATACAGCGCATCAATTGGCAGAACTCATCCGATGGGTTGATGTATTCCACCAGCGAGAATGTGGCGAAGAGCGTAAGCGAGGGCTTGGAGGTGGTGTTGAAAAACCACTTGTTCCGCATCCTCGACCTTACCACTACTGCCAATGCGTATTATTACAAGATTGACGGATTTTCATATAACATCGACGGGCAGACGGTCACAGGCAAGGAAGACCACAACTTCTCGTTCAACGCTCGTATGATGGCAAGCCTGACTTTACCATACGACATCTCCGTGCAAGTGAATGGCCAATATCGCGCCAAGCAGGTCATCACGCAAGGTTATAGGAAGCCAAACTATAGTTTGGACATCGGCTTGCGCAAAAATTTCTTCAACAAACTTTTCACTTTGAGCATCAATTGCCGCGACGTGTTGAATTCTCGCAAGTGGGAAAACTTCACGGAGGGCGAAACCTTCACGCGCCATCAATTGAATCGTCGTCGTAGCCGCATGGTGAATTTCACGCTGACGTATAACTTCGGAAACCAAACATTGCGTAAGCGACCACAACGTGACGAGCAGGAAGAAGATGACCCGTCAAGTAATTACAGTGGTGGCGGCGATGAATAGAGATACGTCGCGATTAAGGATATATTATATATAAATAAGGATGTTGCAAGTAAACCCGTCAGGACTTGCAACATTTTTTTTGCCCAGCCGTGGGTGGCGAGGAAAAGATAGGACATGGCAATGGGGATGACAAACACCCAGTGTCCCGCCATGATATACACTTCATTCAGGCCGAACCCCAAGATTACGTGGATAATCATGTCCATTAGGAACCAGCTCAACACCAAGCAGAGAAATAAACCCGCATCGACATCGCGCCGCCATCCCACTATGATGCCACAGATGATGCCTATCACGAACAAGATGGCAATGAGACCTTCTGCCACATAGTTGGCATCGTATTGGTAACGGACAATCATCGGGCGGTGTCCTTCGAGGATGTCGTCTAATAGATGGTCGGTGTGCAGTTGCAATGACTCGCCAAAGAGGTTCTCTTGGATGCTTGCCCAGCGGTCGGTGGAGATGTCTGTCCATCCCACAAACTCTCCGTTGGCAATGGGCTTTCCCCGTCGCGGGTCGTTGTGGTCGCGTAGGTATTTGGCGTAAGCCAGTTCTTGCACGGTATGTTTCACCTTGCGTCGGATTTCGGTACTATCGTCATTCGGATATTGTTGGCTATAAGCCTTGAACAAGGAGTCACGGAACTCACGGTTGCGAATTGCTGTTTGGTGTTCACGTTCCGCAGCCTCGGGGGCGGCAAACACCTGATATTCCAATCGTGCGAAACCCCATATTAAGGCAGCAGGAGCAATAATCGCCAAAAGGAAATATCGAGGTTTGAAAAACTTCTTTCCGTTGGCAAACAATGCTGCCACAAATACCTTTAATCCGTTGTTGAGCGATATGCCAGCGGTGAGCGTGAATAGGATGATGGTTTGCCATATTCCCATCATTCTGCCCTTTCTCATAGAGATTCCCGTGACGTATAAGACGAACAGCAAAAGGCATAAAGAGAAGTTGAAGTGGTCAGGAACCATGACGGTGAGCATTACGTAAGCGAAGGAATAGAACAAGAAGGTTAGGAGCGAGGCATCCATCCTCTGCACCCCAATTACCTCGCGGAGGATGCGGTAAAGGAAAATGAAGGCATAGAATCCAAAGAACACCTGCATGACCGCTACCATGTAAATAGCGCAATTGATGCCCGTCAGCAAATTGAAAATCTGGGTGATGGTGTATGGAATCAGCATGAATATTGCCAACAAAGGGTGGCGATAGATGTTATATTGGGTGGCAGACCATTTCGACAAGACGGTGTATGTCCATGCGTCAAAGCCCGAGATGTTGAAGCCATCGCGGAACATCTTGTGGTAGTCGTCGGAGAATAGTGTCAGCGTATCATGATAATGCCATACCAACATTCCATTGAGAAAAACCAGCAATAATAGGATGGCAAGTGCCAAGGGGCGTTCTTCTTTCTTGACACGAAAGAGCGAGAGCAGTCGTTTCATACGAAATACGTAATGATGAGATAACCGTTATAGATGAATAGATAGAGTGTGAGCAATGCCACAATGCCACGCAACACACGGCGGGGCAAGGGGGCGAGGGCTTTAAAAAGATACCCTATGGCAATAGGGATTACATAGATGTAATGAGCCGACATGATATAAACCTCATTGATACCAAAGCCTAAACCTACATGTAATGCCATATCCATCAAGAAAAAGGATAGGCAGAGCCACAAGAACCTTGACCGCCAACCGCAAATGATGCCATAAAGGAACAGCAAGACAATCAGTGCCTCGATGGCATAATTGACCCATCCATGATAGCGAACAATCATGGGGCGGCTGCGAAACTCATCTTGCAGCAAGTAGTCGGTATGTAGTTGGATGGCCTCGCCAAAGAGGTTCTCTATGGCAGAGTCCCAACGTGGGGTGGTGATGTCAGTCCATCGCATGAATTCTCCTTTGGCGATAGGACGACCTTGCTTGGGTGTGGTTATATGGGATGAATAGGATTGATGGGATGAAAGGGGCGAATGGGCTTGGTTGTTCCCTACATTACCTACTCCCCCTACTTCATCAACACTATCTATCGCTCCAACTCTCCTCAAAGAATCCATCCTCGCTTCGCGCTTTTTCCTCTCGGCTTTCTTCTTGGCAAGTGCAGCATGTCGGGCTTGCTCGCCCTCCCAGACAAAGTGTTTATATTCCCATCGACAGAATCCCCACATCAATAGGGCGGGCAGAATGACCGCCATCACTAAATATGCGGGATGGAAGAAACGTTTGCCATTGGTAAATAGTCCCGCCAAGAACACCTTCAACCCATTGTTCAATGATATTCCTGCCGTGATGACAAACATGAGGATGCCTTGTGCTATGCTCATCTCCCGTCGTTGCTTGATGAGCATACCCGACACATATAGCGTGAGCAAGAGTATGAACATCGACATGATGAAATGGTCAGGCACCATGGAAGAGAGCATGATATAGGCAAACGAGAACAAGAAAATGCTGAGAAGGAATGAGTCAGCGGTGCCAATATCGACGAGGTCTCTTAATATGCGATAAAGGAAAAGGAAAGAATACGTGGCGCAAAACACCAAGATGACCGCTACGATGAATTGGGTGAAATTGATGCCAAATAGCCACATCAGTCCTTGGTTTATGAGATATGGCACCCACATCATGAATGCCAAGAGGGGATGGCGGTACACGTTGTATCGTGCTTCCCAATGAGATACGATATAATAAGTCAATGGGTCAAAACCCGAGACACGGAATCTGCCAACAAAGAGGTTGAAGTAATTGTTGTGCAAGGGGGTGAAGTCGCCATAATAACGATAGATGACCAACGCATTCAATGCCACCGTCAATACAAGGGCAAACAATACTACCCACCGCTCATCGTGCCTGATCTTGAATAGACTCATCTTGTCAAGAAATATCTAACCAATAGGTAATTCACGGGAACACACACGCAGAACATCGGGATGGGTGCCCATTTCTCGCCGATACCCATCCAGAGAAATAGATATAGGCTTCCCATTTGCAGAAAGTAATTGATGAGATGAGAGAAGGCAAAGCCCGCTCCTCGCCTCGCATTGGCTTTCACGCGGAAAGTGAAGTATGTGGAGGCGAAGAAATTGAAGATGAAACTCACCACGTATGCCACGGTATTGGCGATGCCAGGTGGTGAGAAGTGCAGCATCAGCAGATATACAAGATACTGGATGGCAACAGCAGTCACGCCAACAATTCCAAAGCGGATGAATGAAGAATGAAGGATTGAGAATGTAGAATCCTTTGAATGAGAAAAAATGGCATGATTCGATTCTTCATTCTTCATTCTTAACTCTTCATTTATTAAATGTCCCTCGTCAGCCCATGCCAACATTTCCCTGTCGCCTCGGCTGTCCCCGTATGCCACGATGTGATAGTCTTGGCGATTGGGAATAAGGGCTTTGATGCGATTTACTTTCTCCTTTCCATGGCAGTTGGGGGTACTGAATCGTCCCGTTAGCCGTCCGTCTGCCACTTCTATCTCGGTTCCCACAACCTTTAATGACTTCCCAAAAAACGTTTCCATCATCGGCGACACCCAATTACGGATGCTTGCCGATACCACTATGACACTCCCACCTTCGTCTAATGCCCTTTCCACATCCTTCAGCATGTTGGTTTTCAAGATGGAGATGTGGCTTTTGGCAAATTGCTCGCATAGTGAGTCAAAGTCTCGTAATAGCATTCCCCTGAAACAATGTGAGAATATCCGTTCTTTTGCTTTCCCATTGGAATAAAGCCCCAGCACCATCAACACAAGCAAGGGGGAATAAAATGCCAACAAGAGGAGTGTGAACACCTTGCCTTTTGCAAACATCAGGAATGCCAACAAGCTGTCCTTGGATGTCAGTGTCCCGTCAAAGTCATACAGGTAAAGCTGCTTCAAAGCCATTATATAAGTCTATCGGTGCAAAGATAAACAAAATTTCATAAAAAATATGTGTTATTATCGATACATAGTTGGTTTTATGTTTTTATTTGTTAACTTTGTAGCAACTTTATGAGACTAACTCTATTTAATCGTCTGTTCATAACATAAGTGAAGCCATCAAACATCAAACATTAATCATTTAAAGCAATAACTCCATGAAGACAAAGCTTTATTGCATCAAAGTGTCGTTGCTGTTGGTATCGTTATTTGCCGTGCTTACGACAACCACAGCACAAAATCCTATCATCCGTGACCAATATACGGCAGATCCTACAGCACGTGTTTTTAATGGAAAAATGTACTTGTATCCTTCACACGACATTTTCCCACCCGAAGGACAAAGACAAGATTGGTTCTGTATGGAAGACTATCATGTTTTTTCATCTGAGAACCTGACTGATTGGACTGACCACGGCGTGATTGTTACCCAAAACAAGGTGCCCTGGGTGAGGCAGAACTCTTATTCGATGTGGGCACCCGACTGCGTTGAGAGGAATGGAAAGTATTATTTCTATTTTCCTTCTGCCCCTAAGGATGGCAGAGGCTTCGCTGTTGGTGTAGCTATCGCTGATAGCCCTGAGGGACCATTTATCCCTGAGCCAGAGCCTATTAAAGGAATCAATGGCATAGACCCTTGTGTCCTTCAAGCATCAGATGGTAACGCTTACATATTCTGGGGCAATGGACGTTGTGCCAAACTCAAGGAGAACATGAAGGAACTCGCAGACGACACACCAAAAGAAAAGGTAAAATGGGGCGAACGTGAATTTGAGATGTTGGGTGTCAACTGTCTCAAAGACTTACCAAATCGTCAAGCAGAAGGACCATTTGCATTCGAGTACAACGGCAACTATTACTTAACGTATCCATACGTAAGGGAAAACACCGAAGTCCTCGGATACGCTATGAGCAAGAATCCAATGGGACCATACGAATACAAGGGACTCATTATGGCTGAACAACCCAACGGCTGCTGGACCAATCATCACAGCATCGTCAACTACAAAGGTCAATGGTACCTTTTCTATCATCATAACTACTTCTCACCCAAAGATGACAAGCGCCGCTCGGCTTGCATAGAGAAACTGTACTTCAACGCTGACGGTACCATCCAAGAGGTGAAACAGACCATACGTGGTGTCGGTATCAATAAAGCCACAGAGAAGATTGAGATTGACCGTTACAGCAGTGCCAGCAACGATGTGACCACAGCACTCATCGATACGGTCAATACCTTCCGCAGTTATCAGGCTACCTTGCCTACAAAGGGGAGTTGGCTACAGTACAACGACATTGATTTCAGCGTACTCACCGATGGCTACCTTGTCATGAGTGTTAAGGCCAGCGACAATACTGAGTTCTGCATCCGCGAGAAGAGTGCCAACGGTAAGATTCTTGCTCGCATCAAACTGGAAGTGAAGCCACAGGAACCCGCAGGCGGTGCTGCTGCCAATCCCATGATGGGTCGTTTCCGTCGTGACTTGCGCAACCAATGGCTGACACAGACAGCCACTTTGGACTATATTCCTAATGGTGTGACCGATCTCGTAATCACCAACGAAGGCGAAGGTGCACTCAGTGTGGACTATGTCATGTTTAAGAATCGTCCAAAGTACTTCTCGCCAGTCACTACACCATCTGCACAACCTGACAATGAAGGCTTCATCCATCGCTGGTTGCTTTTGGAACCCATCAACAAGCCCAATAGCGGCAATACTGTTTTCACCGATTCTTATCTGCGTGAGCATTTCAACAGAGAATATTTCAAAGGTCAGCAGACCATTGTGCCGAAGGATGGCCAAAAGGTCAAGGCCGTATTCAAGCAAGAACAAGCTCCTCCTGGATTTGGTCGTGGTACTCAACAACCTGCCAAGCCAGAGGTTAAGACCGTTACTCAAAACCTTACTTGGCATGCTCTTGATAGCGAGAATATGAACGTTAAACTCTTCCGCTTTGCCGAGAAATGGGGAGAACAGATTTATGGTGTACTCTTCTGGGCAGTAACCATTATCGACTGTGACGAGGACATCGAGGATGTACGCCTTGCCGTAGGTTCCAACTCTGCATCTATGTGGTGGCTCAATGGCGAAGAAGTTTTACTGCTCTCTGGCGACCGTCGTATGGTTAAGGACGATGCCATGTCGAGCCGTATCACCCTTAAGAAAGGACGCAATATCCTGCGTGGTGCTGTCATCAATGGTCCAGGCATGAGCGACTTCTGCGTTCGCTTCCTCGACGAGAAAGGTAACCCTGTTAAGAACTATTCAATCAAAGCACAATAAATATGAAAAGAATATATAGCATCCTTGCGGCAATGACACTTGCTACAGCCGCAAACGCGCAGATTGGCGCACCTTATATCCACGACCCTTCGACTATCGCCGAATGCGAGGGCAAGTATTATACATTTGGCACTGGCGGTGGAGGTCTCATCTCTGAAGACGGTTGGACTTGGAACAGCGGTGCAGAACGTCCTGGTGGCGGTGCCGCCCCCGACATGATTAAGATAGGCGACCGTTACCTTTGTATCTATGGTGCCACTGGTGGTGGTCTTGGTGGTGGTCATGCGGGTCGTATACTCACGATGTGGAATAAAACCCTCGACCCCAAATCACCAGATTTCAAATGGTCTGAGGCTGTAGAAGTATGTTTCTCCGATGGTATGGAAGACCAAGATGCCATTGACCCAGGTATCATGCTTGATCCAACGACAGGTCGTCTGTGGGTGAGCTACGGTACTTATTTCGGAACTATCCGCCTCATCGAACTTGACCCGAAGACGGGTTTCCGTAAAAGTGGAAACAAAGAGAAAGACATCGCCATCGACTGTGAGGCTTCCGACCTCATCTATCGCAACGGCTGGTATTATCTTCTTGGCACGCATGGTACTTGTTGCGATGGTGTAAACTCCACTTACAACATTGTCGTTGGTCGTTCCAAGAGTGTAGAAGGTCCATATATAGATAATGTAGGAAGAGATATGTATCATGGTGGAGGTAAGATGGTGATTGCAGCTGGCGACCGTAAGACGGGTGCTGGACACTTCGGACGAACCATCATTGATGAAGGAGTGGAAGTGACATCATTCCACTGGGAGGCCGACTTCGACATGGGCGGTCGTTCCACATTGGCAATCCGTCCTCTGTTATGGAAAAATGATTGGCCTGTTGCTGGCGAACAGTTCAAAGGCGGTACATTTGAGATTGAGTCAGAGCGTCGCGGCTATGCACTCGAACTTGCCGTTGACTTTGTACGAATGCAACAAGAACGTCAAGGATGGTTTAACCGCCAACAGATGCAACAGCCAGTTAAGCCTGTAGCTAACCAAACATTGGAAGAAGTAATTGGCACATGGCCCGAAGGTGAAATCCCTGCTCGCATCGGCGATTATATGTTCCGTCCACATCAAAGATGGACTGTTACACCAGTTCCAGAAAAAGGTGGTTATTTAGGTGGACCCTATTTTAAAATCACCATTGAAGGTACAGATCGCGCTCTTGCCGCCACAGCTTCCAAAGATGTAACAACCGTTCCTGCCTATACAGGGGCAGATGAACAACTTTGGAGAATTGAACAACTCATCGACGGCACATTCCGTATCATGCCTAAAGTTATCCCTGGACAAGAAGGAATCAATAAAAACATCGTTCTTTACTCTGCTGGCGATAGCACACCAACGTTGGCGGAATATGATTTCAATAGCGATAATTCCAAGTGGAACTTCCGTAACCACTAATCCTTCGGTCTACTGTCTTATTCGATAACCGCCGCATAGCCGCCATTCCTCATCATTCGAATCTCGATGGAGGATTGGCGGTTTACTTCTTGCTCCATTCGGTTGTAGTGCATGGCTTGATAGCCCGCATTCACGCCGTCCTTGAAAGCTGTGAGCCGATGTTGCCCTGGTGAAAGGAAGTCGAGTCGCAGATGGAATGCACGTTCCTCTTGGTCACCGTTTGTGATGCCGCCAATATACCATTTATCCCCCTTGCGACGAGCCACGATGACATATTTCCCAGCATCGGCAGCCAAAGCCCTCGTCTCGTCCCACGTGGTAGGTACGGCAGCGATGAAACGTGTGCAATCATCGTTTTGGTAATAACGGGTGGGATTGTCAGCCAGCATCTGGATACCACTCTCAAGCACCACATAGAGTGCCATTTGGAAGGCACGAGTACCCATCGCACCCGAATTGGGGCGGCTGGCGTGGTAGCTATTGGGTTGCATGTTGTTCATACCACCAGGGGTGAAGTCGGCAGGGCCAACAGCATTTCGGATGAAAGGGATAAATACAGTATTCTCTGGTCGGCAGTTACCCATCTGTTCCAACCCTCTCACACCCTCGTATGACATGAGATTGGGGTATTCTTGTTCCAACCCAGCGGGCGTGAAAGAGCCATGCCAATCCACAATGATTTGGTATTTAGCAGCCTCAGCGGTCACTCGCTTATAGAAGTTCACCATCCATTGGTCGGCATGATCCATGAAGTCAATCTTCACGGCAGGGATTCCCCATTCGGCGTATGTCTTGAACAAGGTGTCAAGATGTTGGTACACGGTGAGCCAAGGCAACCAAAGGACGACTTTCACGCCCTTCATCTTACAATAGTTAATAAGCTCTGGCAGGCGAAGATTGTCGTTTCCATGGAAGGGGTCACGTGTAGACTTGGCCCACCCCTCGTCAAGGAGGATATACTCAATGCCATACTTGGCGGCAAAGTCGGCAAAATAACAATAGGTCTCATAGTTGCAGCCCGTCTTGAAGTCAACATCAGGACCAAAGGGAGCTGCGCCATTCCACCACTCCCATGAGAACTTGCCAGGATGAATCCAATCTGTGTCGGTCAATACGTTGCGCCTTGCCAACTGAACGGGGATAGTCTGTTCGATAATACCCTTGGAATCTGTCACCACAACAAACCGCCAAGGGAAGGAGCGTCGCCCTTGCGTCTTGGCGATATAGTCACCCTCCTTGGTAATCTTCTCGCCACGGTCACCGTATGGTTCCCATTCGATGGGCGATTTAGGGAAAGCAGTTGTGATACCCTTTTCATTCGTCTTCAAGAACAATCGAGGATAGTCATCCACATCGCTTTCACCAATCAATAGTTGCACATCTTCTGCATTGGAGAGCAAGGCTGGAATCGTAGCCATACTACCCTCCTGTTGCCATTCAGCAACCGTCTTGTGTTGATAAGCCTCTTCGTATGAGGTATTGAATGAGCGACACACTTGGATATGATTGATAAAACCATCAGCGGGTTGTATGGTAAACTGCTCATCCTTCACCTCTACTTCGCCTTTCATGTTCGTAACGAAACGGTGGGCAACGGCATTGTCCATCACGCGAAGCAGCACTTGATATGAACCGAAATGAACTGTAACTTCATTATATTCATCTTGAATAGTAGAGAACTTCAAGGGAACTACAGGTTTGATAGTTTGGCTTACATGGCGTTGTTTCACGCTCTTGGGAGCAGCAGACCCACCCAAAACCTGTCCATTGATGTTCAAGGAAATGTCACTCTCGGTATAAACAATTTTGCCTTGCCGACTTACCGTCCAGCCAAATTCACCCTTGGCGGTGTTAAGTTCCACCACTAACTCACCATTAGGTGACGTAATCTTATATGTCGATGACGCATTGGCTATCATTGGCACCAGAAATAATGCCATGATTGACAATATATTAATATACCATTTTTTCATACCACTTACTTATTTCACGACTTTCTTAATGGCTGCTTGTACAAGAGGCTCCATGACATCATAGCCAGCCGAATTGGGATGGCAACCCTCCTCCGAGATGCCATCGCGCATGGCTCCACGCTCATTTGCCATGGTCGAATAATAGTCAACGTATTGGAATTTGTTTTTCTTGGCATATTCGCGGATGCGGGCATTGAGGCTTTGAATCTTCTCTATGACCCCCGTCACGTCTTTGCGCCAAACATACTGTTCGCACGGTGAGATAGAGGAGAGAATGACCTTGATGCCATTCGCCTTGGCTATTTGTGCCATGATGGTGATGTTCTGGAAGGTGCGATCCTCTACGTACAAATGATTGTTTTGGGCGATGTCATTGGTACCGCCATTGATGACCACGGCTTTTGGGTGTAGACCCACCACATCATCATAGAACCTCAACACCATCTGATAGGTGGTCTGTCCACTGATGCCTCGCCCCACATATCCATTCTCCTTGAAAAAATTAGGATGTTGGCTTGCCCAATTCTGCGTGATGCTATTGCCCATAAACACCACTTTGCGCTGCTCTTGAGGCAATGCCTTGACGGCCTGATTATCTTTCTCATAACGTTGGAAATTCGCCCAGTCATTCTGTGCGTACATTGCAGACACTCCCATGAGTGTACCTAAAAAGGAAAACAAAAAACGTTTCATCACTTCAATATCTTTAGTTTATGACACTCTTTTCCATGATATGACTATTCCACCGAATGACAATACTTCACGCCTATACAGTCATAGAGTTTCTCTAAACGAGGCAGACGTATCTTGAAATCCTCAAAGTCCTTCCGTTCGGGTTGGCACCATTGCACCTCGCTCATGGCACCAAGACGCGGCAGCAACTGATAGAAAAGGTGCTCGGGATAAGCCACATGTTCTGTCCATAGATTTGCCTGCACACCCCAGATACACTTTTGCTCCTCGTTGGTAAGACTATCGGGAATGACTGGCTCAAACGAATACATCTTACTACACGAAACAATGTAACTGCCCGTGGTACGGGGTTGTTTTGCCACATCCTTCAACTGGGGATGGTCGATATAGGCATAGACGTTGGGCGACATGATGACACGATGGTGCTGGCGAGCCGCCTCTATGCCTCCCTTAGTACCGCGCCACGACATGACGATAGCTCCATCGGTGAGTCCACCCGCCAGAATCTCGTCCCATCCTATCAAATCACGCCCTCGCCCATTCAAGAACTTCTCCACTTCATGATTGACGTATGTCTGCAACTGGTCTTCGAGGCTATGCTTCCCATCATCCTTCAATCCCAATTCCCGTATCTTCGCTTGGCATTTCGGGCACTCACGCCAACGGTCTTTGGGACACTCGTCGCCCCCGATATGGATGTACTTTGATGGAAACACGTCGCACACCTCGCCAAGAACCGTCTTCAAGAAGTCCATCGTCTCGGGATTACCGGCACAAAGCACCTCCCTACTCACACCCCAAGATGTCCTGACTGGATAAGGACCGCCCGTGCAACCTAAGTTTGGAAAGACGTGCAAGGCACTCTGTGTATGGCCGGGCAGGTCTATCTCAGGCACGACATTGATGTATCGCTCGGCGGCATAGCGCACAACCTCACGGCATTCGTCTTGTGTGTAATAACCCCCATAACGCTGTCCGTCGTAGATGCCCGTGCTGGCGTTGGGACCGATAACGGTTTGCTCTCGCATGCTTCCCTCCTCAACCAACCGAGGCAAAGCCTTCACCTCGAAACGCCACCCTTGGTCCTCTGTCAGGTGCCAATGGAATTGGTTGCATCCATGCAAGGCTAACACATCAAGGAATTGTTTGATAACGTCCACGCTGAAAAAATGACGGGCGCAGTCTAATAATACACCTCGGTAGGCAAAGCGCGGGGCATCTTCTATACGGACGTAGGGCATTCTCACCTCCTGCCAATGACCTATCGGAAGTGCCTTGCGCAACGACTGAACGGCACGGAAAATGCCGACAGGCTCGCTTGCCTTAATGGAGATACCCTTCTTGTCCACGACAAGCGAGTAAGCCTCGCTCCCTGCATCAAGACCCAACGTCAAACGGATGGCGGCTTTCTTGTCATTGGGTGCCAATGCCAATCGTATGCCTGTCGTTTCCTCCACCCATTGTTGTAAGAACCTACCTATTCGAGTCATTTCAGCATCGCCATCGTGGTAGGAAATGCCCATACCTGATCGCAACATAAAGCAACGTGAGGTGTCTGTCTCCACGCTCTGGGGTAGTGGGACGATACGATAATCGGCATTTTGGGCTTTCAAGCCATTATATGTTGAAAGGTAAATGCAGAAAGCGATAAGCAGGATAACTATGCGTTTCATATTGTGTATAGATCAAAACCGAATACGTGCAAAAATGGGATAATGGTCGGAAATCACCCTGCGGCGCATCGTGCCATCAGCATCTGCTTGCCAACGGCTGTCGGTACGCACGGCGTAAGCCTCCACCTTGGTCAAGGGTGTAACAAAGATATGGTCTATACGACCCGTCGTGAAGCCATTGGGGTTAAAGCCATTGAAGGTGCCATTCTCAGCCCACCGATGCTCGGCGCAAGCATAACAATCCTTCAGCACATCCGACTGCGTGAACAGGGAATACAACTCATCTTCCTGCGAAACATTGAAATCGCCCGTGAGTACTGCCAACTTCTTCCCACCGTCGGTCATCTCCGTGATGCGCCGCATCACCAACTTGGCTGACTCGCTTCGAGCCTTGACTCCTACATGATCCATGTGGAGATTCAAGAAGAAAAAGTCCTTTCCTGTCTGGCGGTCACGAAAATGCCCCCACGTGCATATACGGATGCAAGCCGCATCCCAACCCAATGCCGGGCGGTCGGGGGTCTCGTTGAGCCAGAAGTTGCCTTGTTCCAACAGCTCCACACGCTCGGGATTATAGAAGATAGCAGCATATTCACCTGCCGTCTTGCCATCATCACGCCCAACGCCTATCCAACGATAGCCGCCAAGTCCATCGACGAGGTCTTGCAACTGGCCGTGCAACACTTCTTGCGTACCGAAGATGTCAGGACTCTCCCAATATATCTGGTTGCACAACGACGGGCAACGACGCTCCCACCCGTTACCCTTTACGCTGTCCTCCTGATTCTTGTAACGGATGTTGTAACTACCCACTTTCAACACCTGTGCATGAATTGAACAAACCATAGACATCCCCTGTCCGAAGAAAGCGTCTACCACGCAAGCCAACGGACAATAAGACATCAAGAAAAACAAAGCGACGCGTCTCATAAGCTTAAACATTTGACATGATTATTCTCATGTTGCAAATCTACACATTTTTATCCATTTCCATGCACTTCAATGGGATAAATCTTCTCGAAGAATGTCAATTTTTTATCATGAAAAGGGTCTCTGTGGCTGCGTTATTTGCCAACAACTCCAACTTTGGGCGGAAATAAGCCCGTTTTTTGCATTTTTTCTAATCCGTTGAATACCAACGACTTGCGTTTTACGGTCATCGTCCGCCTTCCATAAATGCGACAATTTAACATCTTTTGGGCGGCATCCGCTACCCATAAACACCCATTTTTAGAGGGTCGAGTGTGGCATCTATCACCAAAGAATGCCGCATAAGAAATGTTAAATTGCCGTTTCCGCCAAAAATAACTGGATTTTTCGGATTTTTCAGACGCTCCATCCGTCCCGAAACACCTATTTCACACCTTTCACCGAATGCCGTTTTGTCAACATCTTTCATCGGAATTTCGTGACATAGAGGGGGTCGCCTTGCGGCGAGAAATTGTACAATATCCTTTTCAAAATAATTCAAAATTCCTTTTGCCTTCCATGGTCTCGGATGACACTTCGCCATGCTTTCCGCCTCCCTGCCTTCTACGAACACATCCAGGATGGGAGATACGCCTTGACGGAGCATGAGAGAAAGGCCTCCATGCTGATAAGGCTGAGGTTTATCCCCTCGGAGTTGGTGGTGTTGCTGGGACTTTCCAAGCAGCGCGTCACCAACATCCGCAGCAGCATCAACCGGAAGATGTTCCATAAAAAGGGTACGAAAATGCTTGATGCACACATCAGGAGCCTCTAATTCCATGCCTGTGTACAAAATGTACTTTTGACCGTAACACGTTTACTGTCAACATTTTATCTATTATCGAGGTTTTTCCCTTGTGTACAAAATGTACCCGAAATATTTGGAAAGTATAAAAAAATATTCTATCTTTACGCCCACATAATAACCTAAATTATTAAAGTCATGAAAAAGATATACATATATTTGCAAACGAAGATCATGAAACAGGTATTATTACTCATGATATTGCCCCTCCCGCTATATGTTTTCGCACAGGATGCTCCCGACACGGCACGACTGCCCTATCATCCGATGCTAAAGGAGGGCAAGACTTGGCTTTACAAAGACCATCACTTTGAGGAAAAGATTGATGGTGAGGGGGATGTTTATGATTATGATGAATATGAGACTGATTACAATTTCGTGCTTAGAGGAGATACCGTTATCAATGGTGAACGGGCATTCAAGATGTATAGGGAATCTGAAAACGGGTCGTCAAAATATGTGTATGCATGGATAGAGCAAGACAAGCGTGTCTATCGCATTCATGAAGGAACTACGGAAAAGGTTCTCTACTATGACTTCAACCTCAAGCGTGATAATCTGTGGTATGATAATATTTCTGGAGATAAGTTGTTCTTGCATCACGTAGATACAATAAACGTCAATAAACAATCGTACAACCGATATCACTTCTACACATATAATTGGCCTTCAGAGGTGTTCAATTGGGTGGAAGGAATAGGAAGCCTTGACCAAGGCATTTTATTTAATGGATATACAGAGATTCTTCCATGCATTTGCGACTATATAACTTTTGAGAAATGTTTTGAAGATGGAAAGCAAATATTTCCACAAATGAATATCCCTGACGCAATATTATCTATTCCGTTAAAGAGAAAAGATAACGAAGCAATCTACGACCTGCAAGGTAGAAAGGTAACAACACCACAGAAGAACGGCTTGTATATCAAGGATGGCAAGAAGTTTATCTGTCGATGAGGAAGGGTAAAGCGGACCATTAATTATCAAGATATCGAATGAGAAAGGAGAGCGTTATGAAAAAGCTATTGTTATCTCTTGCGGTATTGTTGCCCTTGTCCGTTTGGGCGCAGGAGTATCATCCTTTGTTGAAGGATGGCAAGGAGTGGCGTGAGAGAGCCGACCACATTGTCTTCACCTATTCCTATGACGAGGAGGGGAATCCCAAAGGATTAGACGTGAATAACTATGCAGAATATTATGCCTATTCTATAATGGGTGACACGCTCATCAATGGCAAGAACTTCAAAAAGCTTTATCTTTGCGCCGAGGATACGTCATATTATTGCGCGATGTATGAGGATGGGGTACGTGTGACATATATCCCCAAGGGTGAGACGAATGAAACCATGCTGTACGACTTCGGCCATCCGGTGGGTGAATACGTGGAATGGGACGAATACTGGCCAAGGCTTTACTTGCTCTATGAGGATGCCATTGAAGTTGGGGGGCAGTCTTTCCGCCGCATGAACTTCACGGACGAGGGCGAGTTCCTTGAAGACTCTGTTCTCGTGGTGAGATGGGTAGAGGGCATAGGGAGTTCGGGGGGACTCTTCAGGAATGACGAGCAGGGTTGGGTGCTTCCCAGTAGTACGGAGGAGGAAGAATACATCTGCACATACTTTGAGTCATGTTACGAGGATGGCAAGTGCATCTTTACTTCCAAGGACTTCCAAAAGGAAGGCAAAGCCATACCGCAAACAAAGGAGCGGGTGAAGTTTGTCGAGGAGGGTAAGGTGTGGCATTTTCATCGACAATCACCTCCTATGTATCGTCACGATTTCACCTATTTCATTCAGGGAGATACTGTCATTGGGGATTATAGGTGCAAGAAGCTCTATACGGAAAACAACGACTATATTATCAGCGACGACTCCGTAGCTTTCGTGTCTGGTATCTTTGAGGAGGACAGTAAGATTTACAGCGTTGGTCATGATGGCAGCTTGAACAAGCTCTATGATTTCTCGCAGGAGGTAGGGACACAATTCTCAGCAAATGGTAGTAAATATGAAGTTGATAGTATTAAAAAGGTAGACATTGATGGCCAATCATTTCGTTTGTTTTACCTGAAATGGTTGCCCTCGTTCGACTATTGGGATGAGACGACCATGTGGATAGAGGGTATTGGAACTACGTTGGAACATCTGATGAAGACCGCCCCCATGTTACCAAACTATGGCTGGCTGGTGTCTGTGGAAGTGAATGGCAAAACGATATTCACAAGGGAAAGGCTCTCAAACGCACTGACTTCCATTCAAGTGAGGACTATCAATGAGGAGGTGTTCGACGGACATGATGTTTATGACCTGCAAGGTCGCAGGGTGCAAAAACCGCAACGTGGTGGGCTGTATATCAAGGATGGCAAGAAGTTTATTAAAAAATGATATACGGTGTTGCATATGTATATCGTGAGAGCTTAATGTGAGATTTGAGTAACGTAAGCACTGATTGGATAGCTCCAAGCAGTGCTTACGTTTTAGAAATCGCTTCTACCAAATCTACAGCGTGTCAGCTTGTATGTCAGATAAGGCAAGAAGATGGTCTATTGGTATAACGTGCTATATCAAAGGTTATCTAATAATATGAAATCCACCAAT
>JAFYZV010000056.1 GCA_017548525.1 Prevotella sp. | reverse complement strand
GTAGAAGATTCAATCGACACCTCAGACATCATCGATGAGGAATGGAAAAAGTTTGAGAAGGAACATTTCAAGGAAGAATGTCAAGGCAAGAGAAATACATTCTCGTTCCTTCAAGTTGCCGCAACCTTTATCGGTGTACTTATGCTCTCAGGAATAGCATATGCGACCATTTATTATGCGAGAAACCATTTCGCGGGAGACGACTCGCATCAAGGATTCAAGCAGGAAATTACCCAACAGGCATCTACCCAACAACAAGTGGAGAGCCTATCACAAGACAGTACGGCGGTGAAGCCCGTCGTGTATGAGGACACGGAACTGGCAAAGATGATGGAAGACATTGCCGCATATTATCAATGTGAAGTGGTCTTCTCCAACCAGTCAACCAAAAAAGTGCGTCTCTACTTCACTTGGGACAAGACCATGCCGCTCGAAGAAGTCGTAAAGACATTCAACATGTTTGAACGCTTCCACATCACGATGGAGACCTCATCATCGGCAGATAGTATCAGGGGAAAGAAATTGGTTATCGAATAGTAACTTATAACACCGACAAAGACATGAGAAAGAGTATATTGACAGCACTATTTCTTGGCATCACTATGTGCCTCTGTGCCCAGCATATCACCCGTAATTACCAAGACGTTTCCCTATCGAAAGTGCTTGAAGATCTGAACAACATCTCGGCTGACAAGACCATCTATTTCATCTATGATGAGTTGGAGGATTTCACAGTCAGTTGCTATTTCAAGAATTACACACTCGAACAAGCCATCCGTGAGGTTATCGGTTTTTATCCTATGAAGGTGACGTTCGACAATGATCGCATCTTCATTGAGTGTACACAGAAAGCGGCGACGAAATTGAGTGGACACATCGTGGATAAAGCCAGCAAACCCATCCCTTTAGCCAACGTCACCCTCCTTTTATCCAATGACTCTACGTTCATCACGGGAGGGGTTAGCAACGATGCTGGCGATTTCGTGGTTCCGTGTTCCACACACCAGGTTATTGTACGAATTAGTTGTATTGGGTATAAGACCGTCGAGAGAAAGACGAATGTTACAAACATTGGAACAATCATGTTGCAAGATGAGGCTTACATCATCAATGGTGTGGAGGTTAAAGGAAGTGTGCCGCAATACCGAATGACCTCTGGCGGAATGACGGTAGAGGTGCAGCACTCCATATTGCACGATGTGGGTACGGCAGACGACTTGCTTTCGATGATGCCATTGGTGCAAGGACGTGACGGTAAATTTGAGGTGCTTGCAAAGGGTGAGCCTGAGATCTATATCAATAATAAAAAGGTACGTGATGTGAGCGAGTTGAAACAATTGAAATCGGTCGATATCAAGAGTGTAGACATTATCACTGCTCCAGGTGCAAAGTATAATGCCGAGGTGAACGCGATCATCCACATCAAGACATTGAAGACCCAAGGCGATGGATTCAGTTTGATGGCCACCAGTCAGACGTGGCGCAACAACAAGTGGAACAACAACGATGACCTGACGATGAAATATCGAACTGGCGGATTAGAGGCTTTTGCCAACGTAGCGTTCGATTGGGGTCATTTCAGCAATGAACAGGATTTAGAGCAGAAGCTGCACATCAGCAAGGATATATTTGATATTCGTGTAGATTTGCCTTTAAGAAGTCGATGGGCGACGTTTCAGTACAAGGCAGGCCTGAGCTACGATTTAAACGCAGACCATTCAGTAGGATTGAGTTTCTCGTCGCAGACAAGTCTATTTGGGCACATGAAGACAGAAATGAATCAGCATTATCAGAAAAACGGAGCCTTTTACGGCGACATCGTTCTGGAAATGAATGCCGACGAAATCGACAAGCCAGTATGGGAACTGAATACCTACTATATAGGAAAGATGGGAAAACTGGGTATCGACCTGAACGCAACTGTACTAAGACGCGAATCGGAGGATCACCTCTACCAGCAGGAGTATAGCCAGGAACTTGGCGACCGACCCATCACCACCGTCAACTCGGAGAAAAACACGATGGCAGCAGGTAAACTGATATTGACATATCCCGTCTGGAAAGGCGAATTGAGTTTCGGTTCGGAGGCTACCTCCACGCAGAGTCACGGCAACAACTATAACCAAGAAAACATCATACCAGAAGCCGATAACGAGATGAAAGAAAAAAACATAGCCGGATTTGCTCAATACGAGTTATCGTTCAATGTTCAATCTTCGATTTTCAATATTAACGCTGGCTTGCGCTATGAGCATGTGAGTTCGGATTACACTTCGTTCGGCATTTGGCAGTCGGAGCCCAGTCGCAATTACAACGACTGGTTCCCCAACCTCTCTGCGGCCTGGCGGAAAGGCAAGTTAGGTGCGCAGTTGAGTTACAGTAAACGTATCACTCGTCCACAATACAATATGTTGAGTTCGATTATCGTGTATGACAGTCGTATGCTCTATGAGGGTGGTAATCCACTATTGCGCCCCTCGGTGCGTCAAAGCATTGACCTTAATCTGACCTATTCGTGGCTGACATTTGTTACGGGCTTTACTCGCGAGAATAATTTTTTTACCCATATAGGCCAAGTGTATGACGAGGTGAACGAGATAGGTATTTTCAGACCAGCCAACTTCGACCATCAAGATCGTGTCTATGCTACCCTCGTGGCTTCGCCAAAGTATGGATTCTGGCAGCCCACTGCCACGCTGCACTACTATCAGCAGATGTTCGATGCCGAGGCATACGGTGCACCGATGAAATTGAACAAACCTGAGTTCAGCTTCAATTTGCTGAACTGGTTCGTTATCAATCCCAAAACGAAAGCGATGATACAAGCTGGCTATAGTGGCAGCAGCCACTGGGGGTTCATGTATCGTTACAGCTACTTCATCATGAATGCTCGATTGCAAAAGACCTTCTGGAAAGGACGGCTGACAGGTACCTTGTATGCCAATGATATTTTCCGTACGGCTGGAACAAAGGTAAACACTTACTATGACATCGGTAAGACAGTTCAAGACGTTTATAGTTATACGCAGCAGGTAGGACTCACGCTGAGCTACAACTTCAATGTCACGCACTCTAAGTATCGTGGTACAGGTGCCGGAAACGACGAGAAGAATCGTCTGTGAATCATCTTTAACCCATCGGTTTGTCATGTAGTTATGTGTCATGATAGGTGATTTTGAGCTTTGTTTTTGTTAAAAAATATGAGTTTGATGACAAAACGTAGCCATTCTTGTAAAAAATATGTATTTTTGCAATCTACAACATGATAAAAGAATGGATTTCAATATAATATACAAAAAGATGAAAATGAGTAAAATGATTCCATTAGCTTTGATGATGGCATTACCCATCACGGCAGTGGCACAAAACAAGTCGGGACTCAAGATGGAGAATCTTGACAAGACCGTGAAGCCCGCAGAGGACTTCTACATGTTTGCAACAGGTGGATGGCAGAAACTGAATCCACTCCCAGCCGCCTATTCGCGCTTTGGCAGTTTCGACCAGTTGCAAGAAGACAACAACAAGCGTATCAATGCTATTCTTGGAGAATTGCAGAAGAAACAATTTGCCGAGGGTACAACGGAGCGCAAGTTGGCGGATTTCTACAAGTTGGCAATGGATTCCGTACGCCGCAACAATGAGGGCATCGCTCCCGTCAAGCCTCTCTTGAATGAGATGGAGGCAGCTCGGACGAAAGAAGACTTGGTGAAAATCCAGCACAAATATGCCGTCTATGGCTACGGGGTGCCTTTCGGCTATGGCTTTGGTGCTGATGAGAAGAACGTGACTATGAACATTCTCAATGTCAACCAAGGCGGTCTGACACTCGGACAGCGTGACTATTACCTCAACAACGATGAGGCGACGGTGAAGATTCGCGAGGCATATAAGGAGCATGTCGTCAGGATGTTCAAATTGTTTGGCTTCACAGAGGCACAAGCTATCGCCAAGCGCGATGCCATCTTCCGTTTCGAGACGGCTCTGGCACTCATTTCCAAGAGCCGGACAGAGCTTCGGGATCCGCAAGCCAATTACAATAAGATGACGTTGAAGGAGTTCCAAACCAATTATCCCAATATCCCATTAGAGACCATGGCGAATGCCGAGGGCATCAAGACGGAATACATACAGGAGATGATTGTGGGGCAACCCAAGTTTATGGAAGGTGCGGACAAACTCATAGCTGCCATGTCGGCAGACGACCTCCGAGCCTATATGGAATGGGATGTCATTTCGGGAGCATCCTCATTGCTTACCGATGAGATCCGCGAGGCTAATTTCGACTTTTATGGACGCACAATGACTGGGCGCAAGGAGGACTATCCGCTATGGAAACGTGCCACTAACTCCGTGCAGGGAGCCATGGGTGAGGCATTGGGAAAGATGTATTGCGAGCGTTATTTCCCATCTACCTCCAAGAAAATCATGGAACAATTGGTGAGAAACTTGCAGACCGCCCTTGGCGAGCGTATCGACGCGCAGAAGTGGATGGGCGACTCCACGAAGGCGAATGCCCACCAGAAACTCTCGACTTTCTATGTGAAAATCGGTTATCCCGACAAGTGGAAGGACTATTCCAAGTTGGTTATCGACCCCAGCAAATCGTATTACGAGAATGTGATGGCTGTACGCGCATGGCGTAGTGCCAAACATATCGAGGAGAAGGCGGGAAAACCTGTGGATAGGGACGAATGGCACATGACACCGCAGACGGTGAATGCGTATTACAACCCTACAACCAATGAGATTTGTTTCCCCGCTGGCATCCTGCAATATCCGTTCTTCGACCCCAAGGCAGACGAGGCTTTCAACTACGGAGCTATCGGTGTAGTCATTGGACATGAGATGACACATGGCTTCGATGACCAAGGTAGGCAATTTGACGATAAGGGTAATATGCACGACTGGTGGACGGCATCGGATGCCGAGGGCTTTAATGAGCGTGCCGACCTATATGATAGCTTCTTCTCGAAGATAGAAGTGTTGCCTGGACTCAATGCCAACGGTCGCCTGACGTTGGGCGAGAATCTCGCTGACCACGGCGGTCTCCAAGTGGCATGGTATGCCTACAAGAACGCCACCGCCAAGAAACCGCTCAAGGTGAAGGATGGTTTCACGGGCGACCAGCGTTTCTTCATTGCCTATGCGGGTGTGTGGGGACAGAACATCACCGAGGAGGAGATTCGCCAACGTGTGAAGAACGACCCGCACTCCTTGGGAGAGTGGCGCGTGAATGGTGCTTTGCCCCACATTGACATGTGGTATGATGCCTTCGATGTGAAGCCTTCGGACAAGATGTATATCCCCAAGGAAGAGCGTCTCGACCTCTGGTAATTATGACGTAGGATGTTGGAATTATGAAGTAAGAAGTAATGCACTAAGTGCAGTTATGAAGTTTTTATGGAAGAAGCGTTTTTTCCATCATACTTTAACATCACACATTAATCACTTCCTACTTCATAATTCTTAATTCCTACTTCAAATATTTGGTCGTATCAATATTCTTTTGTATTTTTGCAAATGAAAAGTTATTAAGGGGATGTGCCGATTCGATCGGGATACTCATCAAATAACAATGAACACTGGGTTGGCTTCTCATGTCAATGGCGGGCCACAGGTCTGAATAAGACTGAACGCAAGTCGGTGGATTACAAAGGCGGAGAACTCTCAAATCTTTCATAACTCGGAGTTTCATCACATCATCGGGCATCCCCTTTTTTATTCCAATTGATTTTTGATGATTATGTTTTCTGGTATTGTAGAAGAGATGGCCACTCTTGTTGGGCTATCAAGGAATGAAGGGAACATAGATTTCACGTTTTCAAGTTCGTTTGTCGATGAGTTGAAGATTGACCAAAGCGTGGCGCATAATGGCGTCTGTCTTACCGTGGTGAAGATAGAGGACGACACCTATACTGTCACCGCCATGAAAGAGACGCTTCTCAGTTCTAATCTCGGCTTGTTGAAGGTTGGCGACAGGGTGAATGTGGAGCGGTCGATGCTGATGAATGGTCGTTTAGATGGACACATTGTGCAAGGGCATGTGGACGAGACAGCTACGTGCATTGACGTGAGGGATGCCGATGGGTCAACCTATTTCACGTTTGAATACAAACAAGAAAAAGAGATGGCACGACGTGGATATTTCACGGTTGACAAGGGTAGCGTGACTGTCAATGGTGTTTCCCTGACTGTATGCGCCCCCACGGAGAACGCGTTTACTGTCGCCATCATTCCCTATACGATGGAAAACACCAATTTCTGTGACATAAAAGTTGGTACAGTTGTTAATATCGAGTTTGACATATTGGGCAAATACATCGCCCGATTGCAAGAACTGAAATAAAATGAAGAATGAAGAATCTGCTTGAGCGATGTTGTGCTGCAAACAGATTCTTCATTCTTTATTCTTCATTTTTCATTTCAAAGGATTCCATCCCTGTGCCACGATGTCAAATTCTTGGTCATCGCGGGTAATGAGCTTCTTGCCAAGCTGCTCTTGCGTGATATGGCCAATGGGTTTCACTCCCTTCATTTGGTTCACTTTTTCGTAGTCGCCGATGGGTACAGTAAACAAAAGTTCATAATCTTCGCCGCCATTCATGGCGCATGTGGTGACATTGAGATTGAATTCCTCCGCCGCGACGGCAGTCTGGTAGTCGATAGGAATGCTTTTCTCGTAAATGCGGCATCCCACTTGGCTCTGTTTGCAGATATGAAGTATCTCGCTGGATAGCCCATCAGAAATATCCATCATCGCCGTGGGGTAGATGTGAGCGTCGCGTAGGGCTTGGATGATATCGCCCCTTGCCTCGGGTTGCAATTGTCTTTGGAGAAGGTATTCCTTGCCAGCGAAGTCGGGTTGGAAATCCTTTAATAGTTCTAAGGCTCTTTGGTCGTTCTTCTTATGTGCCTCGTCCACCTGTTGATAGTACACGCTCTTCTCGCGTTCCAATAGTTGTAGTCCCATGTAAGAGGCACCCAAGTCGCCAGTCACACATATCAAGTCTGTGTCTTTCGCACCGTTCCGATAGACAATATCCTCCTTGTTTGCCTCACCAATGCAGGTAATGCTGATGGCAAGACCCGTCATAGACGTGGTGGTATCGCCGCCCACAATGTCCACGCCCCATTTGTTACAAGCCATACGGAGGCCATGATAGAAGTCTTCAAGGTCTTCCACGACGAACCGCTTACTTAACGCTATGCTGACAATCATTTGCCTCGGCATGCCGTTCATGGCGAAGATGTCGCTGATATTCACCATCGCACTCTTGTACCCGAGGTGTTGCATGTCAATGTAGGTGAGGTCGAAATGAATGCCCTCCATCAACATGTCGGTTGTCACTAACACCTCCTTTGTGGGATAATGCAATACGGCGCAGTCATCGCCTACGCCGTAAAGGGTACTTTCATTTTTGGTTTTGATGTCTTGGGTCAGGTGGTCTATCAGCCCAAATTCACCCAACTTGGAAATGTCAGTCATTCTTAACTCCTCCTAATCATTTCCCTCATCACATCTGTCATCAGGGGTTGGGCGATATTGGCTGCCTTTTGCACTTCCTCATGACTAACTGCGACAGGCACGTCAAATCCTCCAAGATCGGTAATGATGCTCATGCCAAACACCTTGATGCCGCAATGGTGGGCGACAATCACCTCTGGCACGGTACTCATTCCCACGGCATCGCCACCGAGAATGCGGTACATGCGGTATTCAGCGGGGGTCTCAAAGGTAGGTCCCTGCACCCCAACGTACACGCCATGTTTCACGCGAATGCCTTTTTCCTTGGCAATTTCGTCCGCTAAAGCAATAAGTTGATGGTCGTATGCCTCGTGCATGTCGGGGAACCGTGGTCCCGTTGGGAAATTCTTTCCTTGCAGAGGATGCTCGGGGAACATGTTGATATGATCCACGATAATCATCAATTCGCCAATCTTGAACTCTGGGTTCATACCACCAGAGGCATTGCTGACGAACAATGTCTGAATGCCTAATTCATACATGACGCGGATGGCAAAGGTCACTTCCTTCATGTTGTAGCCCTCATAGTAATGGAAACGTCCCTGCATCGCCATGATGTCCTTGCCACCAAGCTTGCCAAAGATGAGTTTTCCACTATGCCCTTCCACCGTGGAAACGGGGAAGTTAGGAATATCTTGGTAGGGAAATTCGAGGGTGTCAGTTATCTCTGAAGCTAATTGTCCGAGGCCTGTCCCCAGCACGATTGCGGTCTTGGGGCTTGTGGTCATCCTTTGTTTTAACCAGGATGCTGTTTCTTGAATCTTTGTGTACATAGCTCAATATTTTATTAATGAAACTTTCTTCTTGGTCCAATAAGAACTCGACGTGGATGGGAAGCACGAATAGATTATGTTGCACGTCATCATCCAAGCCTGTCACTGCCGCCAAGCGGCTTGCGTCTTTCTCTGTCGTGATGATAATCTTGGGCGAGGGTAGGGTGGCGAATGATTTATTGATGTCATCGATGTCTTTATCTGTGAAGATGTGATGATCATCAAACGTCATGGGATGGATGTCTTGGCAATAAGGTTGAAGGTCAACCACCATTTGTTTGGGCGAGGCGATACCCGTGAGAAGCAATACATGTTGTGCCTTTTCCTGCAAGTTATCCAAGGGAATGCCATTGCCGCCAAACAAAGGACGGAGGTCTTCGTATGCCAAAGTCGTAAAGAAGAGGGATTGGTATGCCAATAGACCCATATCGTTGGTCAACACGCGGTAATCCATCGGACGCATGTCCCTTGGGCATTTGGTAATAATCACAATGTCGGCACGTTTCTTTCCTTCCATCGGTTCGCGTAGCCTTCCCGCTGGCAACAGCTTGTCATACTTGATATTGCGGTGGTAGTCAACGAGCAGTATGTTGATGCCTGGCTTGACATAACGATGCTGGAAGGCATCGTCGAGCAGGATGACCTCCACATCCTTGGTCTCTTTCATAGCCTTTAACGTGTCAATGCCGTGGCAACGATCCTCGTCTACGGCAACGTGGATTTGTGGGAACTTACGGCTCATTTGTAATGGCTCGTCGCCAACATCCGCCACGGTGCTGCCTTCATCTGCCAACAAAAACCCTTTTGTCTCACGCTTATATCCTCGTGATAGAACGGCAACTTTCGCCTTGTCCATAAGCAGTCGAACCAAGTATTCCACAAATGGTGTCTTGCCGGTGCCGCCCACGGTGATGTTTCCCACGCCGATTACAGGGAAAGAGAATGAACGTGACTTGAGGATTCCCAATTCAAACAATTGGTTTCTCACCCTCACGCCGATGCCGTAAAGCCAGCTAAGGGGAGTCAGCCAGGGGGTTGTCTTGGTGAAATCCTCGTTGTTCATTCTTTTTCCTTTATGGACTAAAGGGGTTTTAAAGTCTCTTATGTCTTTAATGAATATTCAGGAAGAAGGGCATCCTTGCCTGGATAGGCTCCATTTCCCTTGCACGTATAATCATCATGAAGGGTTCATAGAGTTCGCCGAGAGCAAGGCGCGTCTGGTCATCAAGGTAGGAACCACTCTTTGTTGACGACAACAGCTGGTCGAGGAAGTCTGGAGCGGCGGGATAACTGATGGTATGATACTCCTTCAACTTGGCGAGTTGTGCCGCCTTGGCCACAGCCTTGTCGAGTCCCCCCAGCTCGTCCACGAGTTTCAACTTAATGGCATCCTGTGCCAGATATACATGTCCTTGTGCCAATGCTTCCACTTGGTCGATGGTCATCTTGCGTCCATCAGCCACACGCTTGCGGAATAGTTGATAGCCGTTCTGTATATATGTGGAGAGAATATCTAACTCCTCGGGGTTAAAGGGACGTGACATGGTACCGAAATTGGCGTGTTTGTTGGTTTGCACATTGTCGAATTTCAAGCCAAGCTTTTGCGTTGCCAGTTGGCTGAAGTCTGGGAACAGGCCGAAAATGCCGATGCTGCCAGTGATGGTTGTCGGGTCTGCCACAATCCAGTTAGAATTGCAACTGATGTAATAGCCACCAGAAGCGGCATAGCCTCCCATGGAAACAACGACGGGCTTCTTCGCTTTCAGCAATTCAACTTGCCTCCAAATCTGCTCGGAAGCGTAAGCACTGCCGCCTGGGGAGTTCACTCTGAGGACGACGGCTTTCACATCATCGTCGTTCATCAACCTCTCCAAGTCGGCACAAACAGTGCTTGCCACAATTTGATGTCCTTGTGAATAGAGGTCGGTGGTGCCAGTTTCGCTCACGATATCACCATAGGCATAATAAACAGCAATCTCCTCACCATCGCGGTCTTCCTTAACATTTGCCATTTCAGCCACATTCACCTGGCTGATACTATTGTCTTCCTTGAGGTCGAGCATTTTCTTGACCTCAGCCTTTACTTGGTCGGCATAAAGCAATCCATCCACCATCTTGCATTTAACGAGGTCTTGCGGATCTGTAAATGTCAGGAGGCGGTCGGCATAGGCATTTAGTGAGTCAACGCTGACCTTACGGCTGGCAGCCACTTCCTTACACATGTTCTCCCACAAGCCATTTATCATGGCAGTAGTTTGCTCGCGGTTGGGTTCACTCATCTTGTCCTCAGTGAACATCTCCACGGCACTTTTGTATTTACCAACACGTACTGGCTGCATCTTCACGCCAAACTTGGCAAGCAAGTCTTTCACATAAAAGGGTTCTGAAGCAAGACCATGCCAGTCAAGCATACCTTGAGGATTGAGCCACACTTTGTCGGCTACAGATGCCAAATAATAGGATCCTTGGGTGTAAGTGTCTCCGTATGCCACGATAAACTTCCCGCTTTTCTTGAAATCTGCCAAAGCTTGGCGCACCTCTTGCAGAGAAGCGACATCTCCTGAGAAGGCCTTCGACTCGATATAAATACCTTTGACGTGGTCGTTGTCCTTGGCTTTCTTGATGGCAGAAAGTGTTTCTTGCAATCCAAGATTCACGCTGGTCTCACCCGTAAACTGCGCAAGCAGGTTGTTGCCAGCTTGCTCATCCATCGCTCCGTTGAGCTTGAGGACGAGGACAGAATTCTTGCTTACATTTGTGGTGGCTTGTCCCGATGACACCATCCCCACAATACTCATGATACCAAAGAATGCCATAATCAGTCCGAAGATAATCAGTCCGACGACGGTTGCTAATACATACTTAAAGAAATCTTTCATAATAGGTTCGTATTTGTTATTTGTTATTCACAAGCTTAATCATCTTCTTTTACAAT
>JAFYZV010000002.1 GCA_017548525.1 Prevotella sp. | reverse complement strand
TACGACTATACAGACCTTCTTTGAAAACAACCTGAACGTTTCAGAGACGAGCAGAAAGCTTTTCGTTCACAGAAACACGCTCGTTTACAGACTTGAGAAGGTTAAGACAAAGACAGGCCTTGATCTCAGAAAGTTTGATGACGCCGTTCTGTTCAAGATGGCCACGATGGTCAGGACTTACGTTGATTATCTCAACGATACTAACGACAACAAGATAAGGTAATACATCACAAGTGATAGATTTTATAGACGTAGAGAAGACCTACAAATCGGGGGTCGATGCTCTCAGGGGCGTAAGTTTCACGATAGAAGACGGTGAATTCGTCTTTATTATCGGCAAATCGGGATCCGGAAAATCAACACTTCTCAAGTGCATTACATGCGAAGAGAAGCCTACATCCGGCAAGGTAACAATAGACAATTTCGATATCTCGCACATGCCGCGTGCGCTTATCCCCGTACTCCGCCGCAAGATCGGCATGATCTATCAGGATTTCAGACTCATAGACAGTAAGACCGTCGCCGAGAACGTTGCGTTCGCGGGCGAGATCATCGGCGTTCCCAAGAAGAGCCTTGATAACACGGTAATGTTCTGCCTTTCATCCGTAGGATTAAGAGAGAAGGCAAATGCTTATCCGCAGGAATTGTCAGGAGGCGAGCAGCAGCGTGTCGCTATCGCCCGCGCTTTGGTAAACAACCCCAGTCTCATAGTTGCTGACGAGCCTACCGGAAACCTTGACCCTGAGACGAGTGAAGCCATCATGGCAATGCTCCTCGAGATCAACAGGAACGGTACGAGCGGCAACAAGACGACTGTCATCATCTGCACTCACGACAAAACGATGGTAGACAGGATGAAGAAGCGCGTCATCGAGATCGAGAACGGCAAGATCGCCAGAGACGAAAGAGAAAGCGGATACAGCGAATCACTTTCTGCTGACACAAAGAAGACCGCAGACTCTAAATCGCGCACATCGCTTTATTCCGGTGCAAGCGATCTTGTTACATACGGTGACGACGAAGATGTTGCATACAGCGACAATTTCGATGATCCGGAATTCGTTCCCGATCAGACAAAGGTCCAGACGCCGATCATGTTTAATGACGACCTGACCAAGCACGAAAAACTCTTTGGAAACAATCCCGCTCCGGCAGCTCCGCTTCCTTCGGAGACGCTGCCTGAGGATCTTCCCGTCGAGGATATCATCGAGATAAAAGACGAAGAACCCGTTGAAGAGGTCAAGCATGCCGCAGAAACTGCTGTTCCTGAAGCAGGCCCCGAGATAATCGAGATCAAAGTTTCACCCGAGACTCTTACCGCTGCCAATGAAGGCGGCACTCTTGCTTTCGGCGAGGAAAAAGATAAGCCCGCCGCAGCGCCTGCACCCGTAACCGAGCCTTCTTCGATCCAGGCACCTTCATTCGACAAGCCTGAAGACAATGCCGTCAAGGACAAGAAGCAGCTTAAGGAAGAAAAGCGCAAAAAGAAGCTTGATAAGCAGAAGAAGGTCAGAAGGAACGATCATCTCTCGGGCAATGATATCGATATACCACTTCCGTCTCGATACTTCCTTTGCTGTCATTGCCAGAGAATTGGAGCGATACGTCTTCAGACACATTATTATTGTTCACCTCGCCCTTCACCTCGAAATTGACCTTGTGGTCAAGGTAGTTGTGCTCAATTGCCTCGGAGAAGTTGAAAATGATGTTCTCGCCAATGTCAAGTACTCCGTCAATCGGCTCTGGTGTTCCAAAGAGTTGTGGGCGGCGTGTGTCCTTGATACCGCTCAAAACCTTCGATGATGATGTCAGGAAACTGTTTCCGTTGCGAATATACAGCACGGCACGGAGGTCGTAAGCCTTCTCCATGATGACACCCTCACCATAGAACTCCGTATTGATATACCCATTGGCGGGTATTTTTTCCTTCACGCCACTTGCCAATGCCATGAGCGAATCATTGTCATAATATGAACACAGGTTGGTCCAATAGTCATCGCCTCGCGAAGTTTCTTTGTATTGGAACTCGATGTGGTCGAAGTTCTTTTGTTTCCTATCGAAGCCATCAATCTTGACAGGAAGGAAATATCCCTTCTTCTCATGGAATGGCGCATCGGTATTCATCACCCACTTGTCGCCTGGAGTAGAGATGTTGACAGGGCCTGCCACATGCAGGAAATGCACGTCAAACTTCACTTTGTCACAGACATTGACATCGTTCTTGGAAACGATACCGATTTCCAAGTTCTCATAGTCGAAATCCTCGCCAGCATACACCTCAAGGGTCTTTTCTGTTATCTGACCTGGTACTACGTACATGTTTCGGCCGTCGCCAGTGATAGGACTCCCATCCATCATCAGCTTGGCACCCTTGGGATTGGTTGCCTCTTCTTGGAAAAGAGTATAGAACGAGAGGGGTGTGGAGATGGCATTAGGCTCTTCACTATCGTTAGTGAGGTAAACCTTGAAACGGGCAGGCTCTCCGTAAGGTACGCCGCTGATGCTCTGTTTATCTAACGCAATCTTGGGATTCTCAATCTTCTTGGTGCGGGCATCGAGGACGGTTCCTGACCGATAGAACACCGTCTTGCGCTCATCTTCCCACGGCTGGACTGTTGCACCGCCTCGTGTGCGATAGACAAAGCCACGTGCGAACCTGACGGGGTCACCTTTACCCAAATCCAAATGGCGCTCAAGATAGTCATCGTTGTAGTCCACCTGTGCATAGAAGTTCTGGCTGGTGAACACATCCAACACATCATTGCTCTTCTTGGTGGAGCCAACGACAGAAGTTGCACGATAGACATCAAAGTCGAGATGCGAGGAATTGTTCATGCCGATGGAGAACGACTCCTTCCTGTTGTAGGTCTGGGCGGTGGTGGTGTTGTATTTCACATCGTAGGACATGGTGGGATAGATGAGGAACTTGAAACAGCTGCCCGTAAACTGCATTTCTGTTTCGGATGAAGCCCAATCTTCTTCAACCTTACCTTTTTTCATTTTATTGGCAAGTATCTTGACAACATACGGACCAATGGTTTTGCCCAAGATATTCAAAATAGTGAGGGTCACTCCACCTCCTGTTGCAGACGAGTCGAAATAGTCATCCACGTTGATGCCCAACGGCCATGTCATGGATGAGCTATTGGAATACGAACTCTCGAAATTCTCGCCGTATGTCATACCCGTTCCGCCGTCCACGTCAAAATTCTTCACCAAATCCTTAGCCGTTAGTTTCTCCTCTTCGTTTCGGATAATCATTTTTACCCACTCATAGATAATACCATTATATTTCTGCACTTCGTCCAACTGGGCGGTATCGTCAAATATATCGGGTACTACAACACAATAATTCATGTCATCCCTCTTGGTTGACTCGTTTTGGTGCATAGTTAGGGTGTAATAGAAGTCATCACCATTGACCGTATTAGCCGCTGCAAAATCCTTGTCGTCAGGGTTCTTGAGTGATAGATACACCTTCTTGCCCGTTGCATTGGCTTGTTTCTTGGCATCCTCTGGAGTACCGATAAACATTAGCGCACGGCATTGCTCAGTGAGTTCGGGTATGAGTTGGGAGGTGATGTATTTCTGTGTGTGTGCAAAGGTGGAGGAAATCTCCGCACCGAAGATCAATGACTCATCTCTCACGAGATGGTAGAGTTTGCCGTCGGCATCCTTACCTTGGGCTATCTCCACCATGGTACCCGCCTTGTCAACGCTGCCTGTCACCAAGGTTGCCCCTGGCAGTCGTCCCTTCATCTGCTGGAAGATGCTGTCGGGGATGGCACGGATGGTCACGCCTTGCTTGACGATGTTGTTTTGCACCACACCTATATATATATCGGCATTGGCACCCACCATTGTCGTTGCCGAACTGGTCTTGATGTCATCCGTGGCTGTCATCGTGTAAGTGAAAGCACGGTTTCCTTTTCCAGAAAAAACAATCTCGTTGGAATATGAGAAATCAGACTTGGCAGTTTGGATAACACCGTATGACGGTCCTAAGAGCCCCGTGCCAGCTTGGAACTGCATACCATAATAATTGTTCATATTGGAACCAGACTCCAATTTCATGGTCAAACCCACCGACCAAGCCATATCCATCGTATAAGTGTACTTCAGCGTAGAGCCTTTCGAGAGAGTTGCCGAACTGGTTCCTCCTGGTGGGTCGCGCAGGATGTCTACAAGCGTGGGCTTCTCCGCATTAAGGATGTCACTGGCACCAGGCTTGGTGTACATATTTAGGATATATGCTTTCAGCGGCTCCGCCTCGTAGGTCTTTCCATCAAGTTCGAGAGTCATAGTCACGGTACGCAGGGCATCATCCTTGGTCAAGTTATAATTCACCTGCTGCGCGTAGAGATTCACAAAGCCTATGCCCTCCTCGTTGAGATCCACCTCTTCCTTATGGAGGGAACTGACCATGCCGTTGTGAACCACCACCTTGCCGCCATTCATCTGCACCACATCAACGGTATCAGTCAATGTGTTGTTGTTCCAATAATACCGCTCCACCGCTGCCAAGCGATACGAGTAATATCGACTGACGCTAAACACGGGATACCCAAACGTATATTTCGTTTTCATCACGGTGGCATGGGTATCTTTGTTGGTTTCCTCGGCAACTTGGTACACCAACGGCACCTCCGACTTGTCTCCACCGAGGTTGTTGGCTGTGTAGGAATAATCGCCGTAATAATCGAAAGGTCCATATCCCACCTGCTTGTATGTCAATTCCACGGGATTATGGTAGATTCGGTTGTAAATGGCATTGTAGGTGACGGTAGGATCCTTGATTGTCACGTTGGCAAGGTTCACCCACGAGCCTTCGTATTTCTTTTCTATAGGCTTGATGGCTTCTGTCAAGTCAACGACATCACTCACCTTTCCTTCTTGGAAGAGTGTGGCATATCCTTCACAATAGATTTGTTGCACTTTCCATTTCACGGGTGGCAGCTCAATCATGTATTCACCCGTGATTGTGTCAGGCTTCACCACAATGCGCTTGCGGTACATATTCACCGTCGTCACATAGTCGGTGGGGTCTCCCTGCTTTCCATTATGATAGATGGTATCGCGCTCGGAGAGCAATGGGTTGACATTATCGAAGACAATACTGGAAGAATTGTCACCCTCAAGGGTCAAAACCATCGTCACGTCGCGACCGAGGTTGTTTCGCGAGAGGCTATTGCCCAAAGGCAAGTTGCCTTGCTTGTCGCCTCCCACCACGCGACCAATCAACTTCACCTTCGTCTTGTCATAGAAATAGATGTCGGTAAGTTTGTCTACGAAGTTGTGGCTAAACGTCCCACCGTCAGTGAACTCATGCCCATCCATCTTGGCGACGATGGTTCTCTTACCGTCCAACACGTAGAAGGTGAACTTCCCGTCGAAGTCGGTCTCCAACAACTTGCCGGAGGCTGTATACACATCATGACCATCCACGGAAAAATTGGCACCATGCACGGGGATGGATGTACCCTCGTACATCACATAGCCAGAGAAACGATGTCCCGAGGTGACGATGAAGTCTTTCAACTCTCGGTAATTGATTGAATCATTGAATGTGATATCATATTGGCTATTTTCCAATTCAATCTTATCGGAACTGGTAACACCCACATTATAAACGACTGTCCTGCCTTTGAAATAGGAAAGATTCTCGATCATGAACTTTCCCGTCTCATCGGTCGCAACCGTTTCCGTGAAACTGTTGTCGCCTTTGGCAGTAATGGTGACGGATACATTCGGTATTCCCGTGCCATCGGCGAAACGCACGTAGCCCTCCATCTTGCAACTGTGCTTACACCCTGCCACCACGGTGTCGGAATAATGATAACTGGTACCCTCACAGTCTATTGCCGAGCGCACCGTATATTCATAGTCATCGAGCATCGAGACAGTATTGTCCTCATAGACCATATCAGTGAGACCAGTGGCGATGACTTCCCATTTCTGACTTCCCACCTTGCAGCGCAACACCTCAAAATAGTCCACCACGTCGTTTTCCACATCCCACTGAATCAAGACACTGCTTTGGCGGGGCGTTGTGGTAAGCTTTTTGGAAACTTTGCCTGATGCCTCGTAATAGAAAGTAGCACCAACTACATTAACAATGACAGTGTTGGCATCAAAATTTTCAGGTAGCAAAACGGGGGAAACACCAAATTCGTTGTCTGATGCTTGCCAATTGTTTCCGAGAATCTCTAACCATTCTTCTTGATATTTTGACAATTTGTCTCCCTGAGTTTCATCCCAAAATAATCGCCAAGCTTCTTCACCCCACGAACTCCAATAACATTTTTGCAGGGAGCAATCGCCATGGAAGTAGAACGATTTAGCGAACTGGTTTGAGCCGCTGGAATCTAAATATTTGAAACGTTCATCCCCTTCTCCTGCTGAGAAGAAAAGAGAATTTTCAATCTTACATGGATTCTCGCAATGGTTGATGAAACCGGCAAACTTGGGGTAGTCTTTACCAGACTCTAATTTTTTCGCATAGACAAAACAGTTTTTGATGGTGACATCCTTGCCTTTCAACACAAAGCCAGCAGCTTGGTTGAAATTCTTAAATTCTCCCTCCACGCTACAATTGCTGATGACAAGGTTTTCTGCCCTGTCCACCATGCCGGAAATATCCTCATAATATCCGATAAAGGCATCATATTTGACATTCAGGTTACTGATTCTGGCATTTTTCACGTTCTTAAATAGAGTGAGGTCTTCAGCTATGATGGTATGTCCATTTCCATCAAAGACACCACTGAATGGATACTTTTCCGTTCCGACGATATATCTGTCACTGCCGCCAATAAAGTGAAGGTCGGTATTCAGTAACACTTGGGTCTCACAGAATCTATCCCCATCGCCAAAATTGACGTAAGAAACAAATTTATCCCAATCGCTTTCAGAATTGATGACCATCTGTTTGATGCCATTGTCAATGGGGCTTGTACCTCTGGATGTGGAAACCTCTACATGGTAATTGATACATGGGCGGGTGAAAGTGAGTTGCTTTTGACGGGCAAGAATCTCTGCCCGCGTGAGAGTGTATTCCACACTGTCCACCAATGCACCTTGACGGTTAAACATCTTTACCTTCATCTTCATCTGCGCACGGTCATCCCAGACAAAACAAAAAGAATCATCGTCGTATTCCCATGTCACGTTGGCGGTATATTGGTCGTTGCCAGCCTGTTCCATCTTGGCACTCTTGACATGATACAGCCTCAAAGGACCCAAATCTACAGAACGGGAGGCGACCGTGGGGTTATCGTCCCACCCCCAGAAATCGGTGGCGGTACGGCGTATGCGGTAGCGGACATGGGGGAAATAGCCATTTTCATCTTTCATGTCCGAGGTAAGTGAAGCGATGATAGTAGAATCAGTATAGGAATAGCTATACTTGTCTAAATCAAACATTTCCATACCAATGGTGACAAAGTCCTCATCCTTCCCCGTGACGGAGCGTTGGATTTCAAAGGCATCGCCTTCTATCAGGTCAGCGTCATTAAGGGCATTAATTTTCCACTTGAGCTTGACAATCCTCTTGCTGTCGTTGTAAATCGAATCGGTGAAATCAGTCGGGGCATGAATCATCTTCACATCCGTAAAGGAACTTCTGACATTGACCAACGTCTTATAAATGTTTTTATAGGTTACAAGGACATAAAGCGAGCGATAGGGCTGAGTGATGTCAAGCGACACCATGCCCGAAGACTTCTTGGAATCCAACACCATCTGATGCTCATTGTTGAGACTGTCAAGATAAACAGCCTTAGCCGAAATGACAGAGTCCGCACCCACCATCCAAGGAATCAAGATCTTACCGACGCTATCCGGCATGATGACAGGCTCTGTAACCGTTACGTCCAACACGGGAGGTGCTTCGGGAACAGAGAACTCGAAATCAGAAAGATTCTTGACGTGCTCGTGGTAACGGGCACTGCCATCGCGGTCTATCTCCCAAGTAAACATGAGAGTCTTACCTATATATTTGTCGGGGATGACCCATCGCGCATGGACAAAGTACACGTCTTGGTCGTTCATGCCATAGAGATCTTTGTTTACTCGGCTACCCTTGGTGAGCTTGAACTCTGAGAAGTCCTTACCCACTTGGACATACACCTCGCCATCGACATCGGTCTGCAAGCTGCATGGAGCATAACCGCTTTTTTCATGGCTGTTGCATTTCCAATTCAAGACCGTTATCTTTTCCGTGGAGCCACTCACACTTATTTGCAGCTTACCGTCCACGACCCAGCAGTCGGCTCCATCCTTATCCACAATCGGACAAACGATGGAAATTTCACGCACCCCTTTGGGTGTCACCCTATAGTTGGAGTTGTTGTCAACACCCGTGGCATTTACCTCCTGAGGTAAAGCCATCAACACGACACCGAGCAACATCATTGCCCACCATCGCTTTTTTGAGATTAATGAAAGAATCATAATTATTTAATATTGTATTTATACTTATTGGTTCAACAATATCTATTAGTCTGCAAAAATACAAAAAAACATATAAGTATTTATGTTTTCAATGAAAAACTGAGAAATAGTTTCTCAATATGTTGTTAATTGGTTGAGTGCCGGTGAGCATCCTTCAAGAATGGTCTCATGATCGGAGAAAATCTTGGGTGCCTCAATACGTTCCAACGAGGGGCAATTGAAGAAGGGATTTTCGCCAACCTCCTCCACTGTTTCGGGCAGTCGTATTTGCTTCAATAGTGTGCATCCGTAAAAGGCATAACCATCCACCTTCTTTGTGTTCTTAGGTAGGGTTATGATGGACAAAGAACTACAATCCTGAAACATACGCCGCCCGATGACATTGTCTTGCGTGGTGTAATGTGCATAGTAGGTGTTGTCAGCTGTACGTGTATAGAAAACACCTGGCTGACGGTCGCCGATGTCTTTCTTGAAAGCTTTCCAAGTTGCTTTATCCATCTTCTCCATGTCGTAGTTGACAGTGTGCATCATGCCTTTTACCATCCCAGAAAAAGTCCAAATACCAGTGGCTCTTTCAGAAAGATACGGTGTGTCGTCGTTTATGATAGTAGCATTGTCAAGATGAAGGATGTTCAATGCACCCCCTTGCCATTCGCCATCGAATGGGTGTTTATTGTTTGCACCTCCCATCTTACGTAGTAAGAGGATGTCTTTGCCATTAATACAACCGGCTATGGAAAGTGTGGTGATGCTGGCTTTCTCCTCATCAGTTAGCAATTCAGAGAGTGTGCCAGCCTTCTCTACGGTAACACTCTTGCTCAATTGTAGCTTGGCAGGCTCAATTCCAAAGACAAGCGATTTAATAAGGATGGTATTTCCCTCGGCGACATCATTTGACAGAGGAGTAAGTTTTATACGGTAATAACCATTACATGACCCATACCACCCAAGATTGTAATGTAAGTATTCTCCATCATAACCATCGCAGATGAAGGCATGACCTTCGTAATATACCATACACGGACGCTGGTTGTCAATCTCTCGATAGATTGTGGCAGCAATCTCCGCCTCTGATAGACCTTCCTGAACATATGTCATTCGAGATGAATAATCCAGATTGTTGCATAATACCACCTTGATGTTTGCCAAACTGGTCGAGGTGCCATCGCCGCTGAAAGAGGCATCCGTGGCGTGTCCCAGATCGACGAGTAGCCTTGATAGGCTGGGCAATGCCTTGTCTCGGTCGTCTCTATTGTACTGTTTTTTGTATGCTGTCCATTGTGGTTTCAATTTGGAGAAGTCGATTTTGTTGAGACGATTGCCAGTCTTGTAATAGGCAACACCACGTCCCTTTTCAGGCCAGCAATAATAGTCCATGACCATTCCCATGGAGAGTGGAACACAACCGATGAGGGCTTTTTTGCCACTAACCACAGGGGATGAAGTATTGTAAGGTTCTCCTTGACCCCAATGTAAGTCGCCGAGCAAAGGTGATACGTGGGAGTTTAGAGGTGTATAGGGCGTTTCGGTGGCTGCGGGCATTCCCTTCTTTTCTTTCTTTTTTCGGGTCTTTTTGGTGTTTTTATCTATTATGGCATTCTGTTGACGTAGGAAATCGAGCTGGGCGTAATAGGGTTGAAGAAGTTTGCGATAATGCTGCCCACTAACATTCATCACATTCTCTGTGCTATAAAAGAGTACTGGGTCTGTCAGGATTTCCCACATATCCTTGGGAGCCATGGCGCAGGCACAAAGGTTGTATTCGTCTTGGAAGAGCCAGTAATAATCTGTCTGTTCCGTCATCATCAAGCAAATGGAGTCGGGATGTTGACCATGCTGCACGAGGAAAGAGTGTGCACGTGACATCTCTTCGCCATACTTGGGGTTAGGTAGAATCTCTATGGTCTTAGATTCCGATACGGCTTGTGAGTTACCGATGGGTACTGTCATGCCTGGCAATGTAACTTCACCAATGCGCGAGGAGATGTATGTTGCCGTGGCAATCATCTGAGAAACGTTTCCTACTTTGCGCGTTTTATATTTCACATCAAGCAATCTTAAGCCTTTTCCTTGCAGTGGATGGCCACCGTCTCCCCAATACTTAGCGGTAAGTGTGTAAATAACCTTGAATTTTTCACCCTGTACGGGTGTATCCTCCACTTGGGTTACAAAACTCTGCAAACCCTTGATTTTTGTGTTTTGTGCCAACAGTTCCTTTGGAAATATGGTCACCATCAGGGCTGAAATGACGAATACCGCAAGGTACAAGCGTTGCTTGGTTTCATAAAGTGAGTTAAGTTTCATTTCTATCTTCATCTTCCATGATAGGTGCAAAGATATGAAAAAGTATGCAAAGTGCCAAAAGGTAATAAGGATAAACTATCTTTGCGTTAAATCCGAGCGTCTCTCGCATACAACGATAGTAGCATCGATGTTATCCAAAGGATAGTGCCAACAATTTTGCCTATCGCTGGCACAAACCGTTTCAATATCTGAAACTCCTCGTTTCAAAACATGAAACGGACTGTTTCAGATACTGAAACGATTAGCCCTTACATCATCCAAAAATGCAGGGAGCGAAGGTTGTAAGTGGAGAATGGGTTTTAAGTGAAATCGATGACATCCCGATAGCCACCAAAATGGATGTCTTCGGTGTATCCGTATGAGGCGAAGAGGTCGATGATCCATTGCTGTTGCTCTGGCGTAAGCAACCGTTCCCCTCGATGATAGCGGTAATAACTGGTGTGGTTTCCTAAATATTCCTTCATCTTGTCACGCAATACTTTGTAATGCCTATGCTTGACATCATGGAAAAGCGGGGAAAAGCCCCATGCTGCACGGATGACCCGTAGCTGCCTGTATTCGCTGCACTTGTCGCCCTGCCGTGCCTGTGGGTAAACAGCGGGGCCAAAGCGCATCGTTGAAGGAGCTGCCTGTCCAACCACATAACGCAAGCAAGATGTTCGCAAGGGACATTCCGACTGGAAGCAGACTGGCCAAGTGGGTGGCTTTTCTGCAAAATCTATCACACGTTCTACGATGCTATCCATTTGTTAACAGATTATATCAGGTATCAAGATGTTTTCCAAAACTGACTGCAAAGATAGTTGGAATCTTTGGAATATGCAATCTATAACTATATTATCTGTTATTATTCATTAAGATTTTGTCTTAATATGAGTGTTTTTTAGTGTTTTTTCGTACTTTTGCATGGTCATGTGTATCATGACAAAGATGGAATCTACAAACTAACGAATAACGATAAAAAATGAAGAAAAGACTATGGGTGGCAACATGGTTGCTGATGGGCGTTGCCATGACTGGCTTTGCCCAACGTATCACCGACAAACTTGACCGTGGCCTTGTGGCGGTTCCCTCCTCCACGGGTGGCACATTGGTGAGTTGGAAAGTGTTTGGCGAGGAGTATTACGACACAGAGTATAACCTTTATCGCAATGGTGTGAAAATCAACAATGCGCCTTTGAAAGTCTCAAACTATGTGGACGCTACTGGCAATTCATCGAGTCGATACCAAGTTGCACCCGTCATCAGGGGCGTGGAGCAGGAGAAGAGTGCCGAGGTGAGACGCTGGAACGACATCTACATAGAGTTTTCCGTGAAGCCCGTCTACGGACGCGACGGCAGCAATGTGACCAGTACGGGCGGATATATCATCAATGACATCTCGTTGGCAGATGTCACGGGCGACGGCGTGTGTGAGTTTATCGTGAAGCGACTCAGCTCTTTGAACTATGAGTTGGGCAACAAGAATGCGTACAACCAGATTGAATGTTATGACCTTCAGGGCAACCGTCTGTGGTGGATTGACTGCGGTCCGAACCTCTTGAGCGGCAGCAATGTCGAACTGAATGCCGTGGCATACGACTGGGATGGCGACGGCAAGGCAGAGGTCATCATGCGTGGTGCCGACAATATGGTTGTTCACCAAAAAGACGGTATCGTGGTGAACATCGGCGACATGAAAGTCGATACCCGCTGGAGTGGTATGGAATACACCAATTCTGGGCGCGAGTTCCTTCTTTATATCAACGGCGAGACGGGCGAACCTTACGGCATCGGACCGAATGGGCAGAAATGGATGGACTATCCCCTACCCCGTTACGACGTGGGAGAGACCTCCGACTTGCTTGGCTCATCGGCAGAGGGCGACATTTGGGGGTCCGGTATCGCTGGCCACCGTCCTACCAAACATTATTTTGGTGCACCCTTCCTCGATGGTCGCCATGCCAGCATCTTCCTTGGTCGTGGCTGTTACACGCGCCATAAGTTCATTGCCTTGGATGTAGACCCCGCTACCCACCAACTCTCCGAGCGTTGGCGTTGGAAGGAATACTCGTCGTCAAGCCCATGGTTTGGCAACGGCTACCATAATTATGCCATTGCAGACGTGGACTGGGATGGGCGTGACGAGATTGTCTTTGGCTCGATGGTCATCGATGACAACGGCAAGGGACTCTCAACTACGGGTCTCGGACACGGCGATGCCCAGCATTGCGGCGACCTCGACCCCTATCGTCATGGACAGGAACAATTCACCTGCAACGAGTCTCGACCCGCCATGAACTACCGCGATGCCACCACCTCCAAGATTTATTATCGCTTACAGAGTACAGGAGATGATGGTCGCGCCCTCTGCGCCAACTTCACCAACGACTTCCCTGGCAGCATCGGACGCTCCACACAGAGTGGCATGGTGAGTTGCGTAGCCGATAAGGTGGTCAGCGAAAAACAAGACATGATTGCATGGAACGACCTCAATTTCCGCATCTATTGGGATGGCGACCTCCTCTCAGAGGTACTCAACAGTCCAGGAACGGAACGTGAGGCGGCTATTATCAAGCCTGACAAGGGGCGCATCTTCACCTCTTCGGGCTGCAACATGTGTAACTGGACGAAGAATACCCCTTGTGCGCAAGGCGACATCTTTGGTGACTGGCGCGAGGAAATCGTGCTACGTGCCGAGAGCAACACCAAAATCCGTATCTATACCACCAACGTTCCCACTGAATATCGTAACTATACGCTATGGCACGACCATCAATATCGCCAAGCGATGGTATGGCAGATGTGCGGCTATAACCAGCCTCCACACCCCAGTTATTTCTTGGGAGAGCTGGAGGGAATCACCATTGCCCCTCCACCACTCACGATGACGGGACGCACAGAGGTCGCCAACGGCGGTACGATTGGCGCAAGCCACAACGACCAACATGTCATCGTGTGTGAGACCAATGACACAAAGATTAGTGTCAGTGATGGTGCATCACCCCGAATCATGACATTCAATGTACCCTCTTGGGTGCAAGGAACAAACAGCACCAGTACAACCAATCCCAAGATTAACTATACCTATTATACATCAACGGTCACGGGCGGTGCCTTCACGGGTGGTATGAGACTTGTGAAACAAGGCGACGGCATTCTTGAATTGCCCAAAGTAGACCAACAATATAGCGGTCCAACCGATATTTGGGCGGGTGTCGTTGGCTTCGACGGTACCATGAAGAACTCGTCCGTGTGGCTTAACCGTTTTGCAGAGTTAAACTCCGATAGTGGCGTTTTCCGCTCCATCAAGATGGATTATGATGCCAAGTTGCGTCCTGGTAGGGCTGATAACAAGGGTATTATCACCACCGACTCCCTCCTGTTGGGCTTTGGCTCGCGTGTCATCCTTGATGTCTTTGATGATTTCACGGCAGACCAAGTCAAGGCATCGTTGCTGACAATAGAAACGAAGAACTGGAAATACGGTCCTAAATATTTGACTCCCGTGGTCGAGTTTGTGATACATGCCTCCAATGGCGCATCGTTAAGTGTGGGAAGATACCCGATTGGCGAAGTAGGAACGCTGGTTGGCGACCTCTCAGACATCAAGATAGAAGGTGTCCCCAACTCTTTGAAGTCATCCCTCGTATTGGAAGATGGCAAGTTATACCTTGAGATTGGTGGCTTGCGCGATGCCTCCACCATCGTCTGGAACGGCAATGAGAGCAACATTTGGGACTTGGCAACGGCAAAGAACTTCACCCTTGCATCCGACGAATCCATCACCGATGAAATATTTGTGACAGGCGACAAGGTGTTGTTTGGCGACGATGCCGCCAACTTCTCCGTCAATATCAACAGCGAGATAGAGGCAGACTCCATCATTATCGACAACACGAAAAGCTATGTCTTCGACGGAACAGGAGCGATAGTGGGTGCCACGAAACTCATCAAGCGCGGAACGGGTACACTTACCATGAAGACCGACAACACCTATAACGGCGGCACACGCATCTCGGGCGGTACGGTCATCACCAATTCCATCTCCAATGCCAATCAGGCAGCGGGCAACTTGGGAGCGGTGAACAGCGCAGCCAATAAACTCATCATTGAAAATGGAGCTGAATTACGCACCACGGCAGCTGTCACGCAAGGCTCTGCCATGTCTGTCCAGACAGATGAAGGAGGTGTCATAAACAACTCTGCCGACTATGTGGTAAACCGTGCCATCAGTGGTACCAGACTTACTAAACGTGGAGGAGGATGGATGAAACTGAATGTTGCCAATGGCTCACTCAATACGCTGGCTATCGCTGGCGGCACCGTGCAATGTGTGTCGTGCAACTTGCCCGCCAAGACTGTGGAATTCCAAAATGGCACCCTCTCCGAAAATACGAGTACGAGTTATACCATCAATGTTCCCGCTGGCAAGTCTGGCACATGGAACCTCGTGAATGATGCCACCTATTCCAATAAACTTTTAGGCGAAGGCACTATCACCATCTCATGCCCCGTGCGCTCTGGAGGCTCCGGGGAAAGTACGTGGTATGCCACACGTACACGTATCAGCGGCGACTGGTCAGCATTCAAGGGGACTGTGAAACCCATTTCCAATGGCGACCCAGGTGGTAGGTTCACCCTCGACAACTCATACGGTATGCCCTTGGGCACAATGGATATTGCCGATGGCGTGGAAGTGCAAAATAGTGGAAGGACATTTACTATCGGTAAGTTGAGCGGCACGGGTAGCCTCGGTGGCGTTTGCACGTTCAGCAATTCTGGCGGTTCCACTGCCAACAACCATTGGAAAGTGGGTAATGAAGACAGTTGGCGCTGGGGTGGCAAAATCGTCGGTGCAGGTACTCAATTCACCAAAGTAGGCACGGGTAAAATCATCTCCACGGGTGCTTGGAACACTTCGGGCAATGTCAACATCCAAGAGGGAGAACTGAATATCGTCTCGACATCGTCGCTTGGAACGGGAACGTTGACCGTTGCCCAAGGAGCTACCTTCTCGGGTGTCACCGCCACTTCTGGCGCATTATCAAACTCCGTCTTTACCATCAACGGCACGTTGCAAGTGGGTGCCACCGCCACTGCTTATTCGGGAGTGATGAACTTCGGCAACAAGAATGTCAATTTCTCCTCAACAAGTAGGTATTTGGTGAATGTGATGAGGGCGGCAACCAAGACAAACAATGGGTGTACCGCCATCAAGCAAATCAACCGATTGGCAATGAACGGCACGATTGTCGTATCGCTCTATAAGAATTACAAACCTGAAGTGGGTGACTCCATCGTGTTGTGGGAAGCGACCACATTCGTAGGTTCACCTAAGTTTGAATTGCCTGAGTCATACGAAGTGACAGATAGCGAAACGGGCATGACTACCACATACGCCTTGGAATGGGACACTTCCGACATCAGCAAGGGCATCCTGCGTGTGGCGGGTGTGACCAATGCCATCGGCAAGTTGGAGATGGACGCATCCTCAGATGATGTCTACAACCTCCAAGGGCAGTTGGTGCGTAAAGCTGCCACCACGTTGAAGGGATTGCCACAAGGTGTTTACCTCTGGCATGGACGTAAGATTATCATGAAATAACATATTAATACACGGGTTTTCAGTATTTTGTGATAGGATTATTTAGGAGCAAAATACTGAAAACCTTATAATATGACATGAAAAAAACAATCTTACTGTTTGCCTTTTTCACGCTTTGCCTTCAGGCATTTAGCGTGGAACGTATGAAATACAACTTCAATAGTGACTGGCTTTTGCACATTGGCGATGTCGCTGAAGCGCAACAGGCTGGATTTGACGATACTACGTGGCTACGGGTGACACTTCCAAGAGCGTTCAACGAGGATGAGGCTTTCCGTCTCCCCTGCCCTGAACTCACCGACACCATCACCTGGTATCGCAAGCATTTCAATCTCTCCAACATCGCTGAAAAGAAGTTTTTTGTGGAGTTTGAGGGTGTTCGCTTCGGTGCGGAGTTCTTCATCAATGGCCATAGCCTGGGTCTATCCGAGAACGGAGTGATGGCAAGCGGTTTTGACTTGACCCCATATATTGTCGAAGGAGAGAATATTATGGCGGTGCGTGTTGATAACAGTTGGGTGTATAGGGAGCGTTCAAGCAACAGCCGCTACCAATGGAACGATAAAAATTTCAATGCCAATTATGGTGGCATTCCCAAGAATGTGTTTCTCCATGTGAGCGACAAACTCTACCAGACATTACCCCTTTATAGCAATCTGGGAACGACGGGCACCTATATCTATGGAACAGACTATGACATCCCCGCCAAGACATTCACCTTACATGCCGAGTCGCAGGTGCGAAATGATGACACCAAGGCTCGCTCGTTCCGCTTCTTCGCCAAGGTGTTGGATGCCGACGGCAAGGAAGTAGGACATTTTGACGGTGAGCGATACACATTGCAACCTGGCGAGACACGTACCGTGACGGTGACAGGACAGATGAAGGATGTCCATTTCTGGAGCTGGGGCTACGGTTATCTTTACACGGTGAAGACCTTGTTGAAGGCAGATGACGGCTCGAAGATTGACGATGTGGTGACACGGACGGGCTTCCGCAAGACCCGTTTTGCCGAAGGGAAAATCTGGCTTAACGACCGTGTGATGATGGTACACGGCTATGCTCAGCGCACGAGCAACGAGTGGCCAGGCGTGGGAATGAGTGTACCAGCATGGTTGAGCGACTATAGCAACAAACTGGTGATTGAGTCGGGCGGCAATGTGATGCGTTGGATGCACGTCACGCCATGGAAACAGGATGTGGAATCTTGCGACCGCGTGGGCTTGATACATGCCATGCCCGCTGGCGATGCCGAGAAAGACGTGGAGGGTCGGCGATGGGAGCAACGTGTTGACCTCATGCGTGATGCCATCATCTACAACCGCAACAACCCCAGCATCCTCTTCTATGAGGGTGGAAACGAGAGTATCAGTCGCGAACATATATTGGAATTGAAGACCATACGTGACAAATATGACCCTTATGGGGGACGTGCCATTGGCAGCAGGGAGATGCTTGACATTGATGAGGCGGAATATGGCGGCGAGATGCTCTACGTCAACAAGAGCAAGAAACACCCTTTATGGCAAATGGAATATTGCCGCGACGAGGGTTTGAGGAAATATTGGGATGAATACAGCTACCCATTCCATAAGGAAGGTGACGGTCCTCTATACCGTGGGAAGCCCGCTTTAGACTACAATCACAACATGGACGAGTTCGCCAAGGAGATGGTCGAGCGGTGGTATGACTACTTCGTAGACCGGCCTGGCACGGGCAAGCGTGTCAATAGCGGTGGCGTGAAGATTGTATTCTCTGACACCAACACCCATTGGCGCGGGGAGTCGAACTATCGCACAAGTGGCGTAACGGATGCCATGCGCATACCCAAGGATGCGTTTTTCGCCCATCAGGTGATGTGGGATGGATGGGTTGACCCCGAGGAATACCATACTTATATCATCGGACATTGGAATTATGACGAGGGAGTGACCAAGGATGTATATGTCGTATCAAATGGCGATGATGTGGAATTGTATGTCAACGGCAAGTCATACGGTAAAGGAGAACGTAAATGGCAATACCTATTCACATTCAAGGACGTGACTTTTGAGGAGGGAACCATCGAAGCCATCAGTTATAAGGACGGTGAGAGGGTTAGTGACTATTGCATCGAGACGGCAGGAAAGCCCGACCATCTCTCCGTGACAACTCTCCAAAATCCATTGGGATTCAAGGCAGATGGTGCAGATATGGCTCTCGTTCAGGTGGAAGTGGTAGATAAGGATGGTCGCCGTTGTCCTTTGGATAACCGTATGGTACATTTTAATCTCTGGGGAGAGGGACAATGGCTCGGCGGAATAGCTACCAAACCAAGCTTGAAAGATAGAGATAACGACCAGCCAGAGGGAACTGCCAATGCCCATAATGGCACACCGGGAATGCTTGATGGTCCTTCAACCGTTTCTACATTCGATAATTATGTTCGCCAAATGAGGCTTCCTGTAGAGTGCGGCATCAACCGCGTGTTGGTGAGAAGCACCGTAAACCCAGGCAAAATATACTTAACAGCAGCGGCTGAGGGGCTATCACCTGTCACCATCACCATGGAGACGAAGGGAATTGACACCTATGACGGCGTAAGTAGTTATCTGCCCGCCCTGTTGTTGCCGTCAAATTTGGAGCGTGGAGAAACCCCTGCCACCCCATCCTATCGTGACATGAAGAGGGGTGTCGACGTGAAATCGACCAAGGCGGGAAGTAACGCAGAGGACGCGATGCGCAGCTTTGATGACAATGAGTTATCTGAATGGAAGAGTGACGGTACCAAAGAGAATGCTTGGATTACCTATCAGTTGGATGGGAAGCGTCAAGTGGATGAGATTGCTATCAAACTGACGGGCTGGCGAAACAAGTGTTATCCCCTCGCCATCTACCAAGGGAAAAAGAAGGTATGGGAAGGCATCACCTACGCCACATTGGGCTATGTGCATATTCCTATCGACAAACCCGTAAAAACGAATGAGATTACCATCAAGATGCTCGGTCCTGCACAGGACAGCAATGCCTTTGGCGATACGAAGGAGTTGGCTGGCGGCAATGCTGGAGAATTGGATCGTTTTATATCAAAGGACGGCAAAGTAGAGCTACGCATCGTAGAAATAGACTTTTTAGAAATCATTAAATAACACATCATCATGAAAAAGTACACATTATTATATTTTATAGTAGCCATCGGAATGGCTACATCGGCACAGACAGCTCGGACATTCCAGTTAGTAAATTCCACGGACGGCGAGTCTACACTAACATGCTACCTCCCACAAAACCCATCGGGACGGGCTGTGGTGGCATGTCCTGGCGGCGGATATTCACATCTCGCTATGGAACACGAGGGGACAGACTGGGCACCTTTCTTCAACGAACGAGGCATCGCCTACTTCGTTTTGAAGTACAGAATGCCCAATGGCGACCGCAACATCCCCATGTCTGATGCCTACCATGCCATCAAGACCGTGCGCGATAGTGCCGCCTCGTGGCATGTCAACCCCTATGATGTGGGCATCATGGGGTCGTCAGCGGGAGGACACCTCGCCTCCACCGTTAGCACTCATGCCCCATGGGAGAGCCGCCCAGACTTCACCATTCTGTTCTATCCTGTCATTTCGATGGACGAGAAGGTGACGCACAAAGGCTCTTGCGTGGGATTCCTTGGAGAAGGACGTTATAACAAGGACTTGGTGAGGCAATTCTCCAACGACAAGCAAGTGCGCTGCCACGTCACACCACCAGCCATCATACTCATGGCAAACGATGACCGCGTAGTGCCTCCCGTCACCAATGGCGTTGCATATTATACAGCGATGCGCAACCAAGGGAATGAATGTGCCATGTACATCTACCCATCGGGAGGGCATGGTTTCGGCTATCGCTCTTCATACAAGTATCATGACCAAATGCTCTATGAATTGTCTGAATGGCTGAAAAACCTCAAGTCGCCAGCATCAGATGCCATTCGCGTGGCATGTATAGGCAACAGCATCACCGATGGTCATGGTATCGAGATGCGCACACAATTAGGCTACCCTGCCCGATTGCAGAGGGGATTGGGCGATTCCTACCATGTAAAGAACTTTGGGGTAAGTGCACAGACGTTACTTAAGAATGGTGACCGTCCATATATGCAACGTCCAGAATGGCGGTTTGCACAGGCTTTCAATCCCAACATCGTCGTACTCAAATTAGGAACTAACGACAGCAAACCACAGAATTGGGCGCATGGAAAGGAGTTTAGCAACGACCTCCAGCTGATGATAGACACGCTGAAAGCTCTCCCCTCCAAGCCTGTTATCTATCTCGTTACACCTATCAAAGCTTTTGAGAACCCATACAACATCAATGATACCATCATAGCCAACGAGATTATTCCTGTTATAAACAAGGTGGCTAAAAAGAACAAAATCCAAGTGATAGACCTATATGAAAAGGTGAATACCAAGGACTTGCTGTTCAATGATGGTGTACACCCGAATGAAAAAGGTGTTGAACAGATGGCAAAAATCATTGCCGAAGCCATTCGAGGAGAGAGTGTGAAGAAATGAAAGTGACTGAAATAATGTCAGTCGCACAATGTCCATTTGGCACGAATGACACTTTGGCATGTTTTTCGTATATAGGGCGATAGAATTTTCAATAAACATTTAATATTTATTCATTATGAACATTAAACCATTAGGAGACAGAGTGCTTGTACTACCAGCACAAGCAGAGGAAAAAATCGGGGGTCTCATCATCCCTGACACAGCAAAAGAGAAACCATTACACGGCAAGGTACTTGCAGTTGGCAAGGGAACAAAAGACGAGGAGATGATTCTCAAGGAAGGGGATGAGGTCCTCTATGGCAAGTATTCGGGAACGGAACTCGAATTTGAGGGTGAGAAATACCTGATGATGCGCCAAAGCGACGTTCTCGCAGTGATTGAATAATTTATCAAACAGCGTAATAACGTAATATCGAAATAACGTAATATCGAAAAAGAAAAAACCATGGCAAAAGAGATTAAATTCAATATTGAGGCTCGCGACTTGCTAAAGCAAGGCGTAGACCAATTGGCAAATGCCGTCAAAGTAACACTCGGGCCGAAAGGTCGCAATGTTGTCCTTGAAAAGAAATTTGGTGCTCCGCAAATCACAAAGGACGGTGTGACCGTCGCCAAGGAGATTGAATTGGAGGACAAGTTTGAGAATACAGGTGCACAACTCGTCAAGAGCGTAGCTACCAAGACGGGTGACGATGCTGGTGACGGTACTACCACCGCTACCCTTTTGGCACAAGCCATCATTTCCGAGGGTTTGAAGAATGTGACCGCAGGTGCTAACCCCATGGATTTGAAGCGTGGTATCGACAAGGCTGTCAAGGCTGTAGTCGAGCATATTGCCAAGAGTGCCGAGCAAGTTGGTGACAACTATGACAAGATTGAACAGGTGGCAACCGTTAGCGCCAATAATGATAAGGAGATTGGAGAGTTGCTTGCTGAGGCCATGCGTAAGGTGAGCAAGGATGGCGTGATTACTATTGAGGAATCAAAGAGCCGTGACACTCACATCGGCGTTGTGGAAGGAATGCAGTTCGATCGTGGCTACCTGAGTGCATATTTTATGACAGATAGCGAGAAGATGGAGTGCGTGATGGAGAATCCACTTATCCTTATTTACGATAAGAAGATTTCCAACATCAAGGATTTCCTTCCAATTCTCCAACCAGCAGCAGAAAGTGGTCGTCCATTGCTCGTGATAGCTGAAGATGTGGATTCTGAAGCTCTGACTACTCTTGTTGTCAATCGCTTACGTGGTGGTTTGAAGATTTGTGCAGTAAAGGCTCCTGGCTTTGGTGATCGTCGTAAAGCCATGCTTGAAGACATTGCCGTATTGACAGGCGGAACTGTAATCAGCGAAGAAAAAGGTTTGAAGCTTGAGCAAGCTACAATCGAGATGTTGGGTACTTGTGATAAAGTTACCGTATCAAAAGACAATACTACCATTGTAAATGGTGCAGGTTCAAAAGATGCTATTAAAGACCGTATCTCCCAGATTAAAAAAGAAATTGAAAACACTACAAGTTCATACGATAAAGAGAAATTGCAAGAGCGTTTGGCTAAGTTAGCTGGTGGTGTTGCTGTTCTTTATGTCGGAGCTAATAGTGAAGTAGAGATGAAAGAGAAGAAAGACCGCGTTGACGATGCCCTTTGCGCTACTCGCGCAGCTATCGAAGAGGGTGTTGTCGCTGGTGGTGGTTCCACTTATATCCGCGCACTTGATGCATTGAAGGACGTGAAGGGCGACAATGCCGATGAGCAGACAGGTATCAACATCGTGGAACGTGCCATCGAGGAGCCGCTCCGCCAAATCGTCATCAACGCTGGAGGCGAGGGTGCTGTTGTGGTACAGAAAGTTCGCGAGGGCAAGGGTGACTTCGGTTACAACGCTCGCACGGGTGTTTATGAGGACTTACGCGAGGCTGGAGTCATCGATCCCGCCAAGGTTGCACGTGTCGCCTTGGAGAATGCTGCCAGCATTGCTGGCATGTTCTTAACGACGGAGTGCCTTGTCGTTGACAAGCCAGAGAAGGAACCAGCCATGCCAATGGGCAACCCAGGTATGGGCGGAATGATGTAATTTTGCTATCTCTATATAACAAAAGAGGGAGAAAAAATTAAATTTCTCCCTCTTTGTATATATAAAAACATCATAAATACTAATTTTTTGTCATTATTTTTTTGTTATTTCCGAGAAAGTATATACTTTTGCAGAAAATTTAAAGGAATAAGTAGACACATTAGAAAGATATTTTTTTGATTTGTTTTAGTAGATTAGTTTTTAAGTAGTTTGTTTTTGGAAATCGGTTGTCGTGATGACATCCGATTTTTTTGTGTTCATTATTCTTCATCGGGTTCTTATTTTTGACCCTCATATTGGGTTCTGATTCGGATTTATAAATATGTCTTAACGCTTCCAAACACACACTTCTTTTCAATAAACTATGAAGAATATGATGAGAAGTGTATATATGGCATAATATATAAAAAGTGTCAAAATGGATATATTGTTAAAAAAAGTACGATGAAATGATACGAGATTGGAAAAAAATTTGTATTTTTACACCCAACAATTCATAACCTAAATAAAACATCTTTATGCGACTAATGAAAAGTTTATTGTTTGGAGCAGGAATGGCAGCCATTCTGCTCTCATCTTGCAATTGTGACAAGTGTCAAACCACTGCATCAGGATTAGACCCCGCAGCTTTTGACACCACCATTAACGACAAGCCTGTCAAGCTTTACACATTGAAAAATGCCAATGGCATGGAGGTATGCATTACCAACTATGGTGGTCGTGTCGTGTCATTGGTAGTACCTGACCGCGACAAGAAACCCACCGATGTCGTGTTGGGCTTTGACAACATCGCACAGTATGCCGACACGCTGAACTCTCCTACAGACTACGGATCAAGCGTTGGTCGCTATGCCAACCGCATCAAGAATGCCAAGTTCACCTTGGGCGACACAGAGTATCAGCTGAAAGTGAACGATGGCCCTAACTGTTTGCACGGCGGTGGAACCACAGGCTGGATGAACTGTGTTTATGACGCAGAGCAAATTGATGACCAAACCCTAAAATTAACCATTGTGGCTCCAGACGGCGAAAACGGATTCCCAGGAACCATTACCGCCATCACGACCTACAAGGTGACCGACGACAACATCCTCGACATCACTTGGGAAGCCACGACGGATAAGGAGACCATCATCAACCAGACCAACCACAACTATTATAACCTGAGCGGTGATTTTACCCAACCAGGCTATGACATGGTGCTTTACGTGAATGCCGACAACTTCACTCCTTCAGACAAGCTCTACATCCCGACGGGCGAGATTAAGTCTGTTGAAGGAACACCGATGGACTTCCGTAAACCACACGCCATTGGTGACAGCATCAAGTCGCAGTTTGACCAAATCCAAAATGCTGGTGGTTACGACCACAACTGGTGCCTGAACACCTATCAGGACGGGAAAGGAGATGACACACAAGTATGTGCCAGCCTTTATAGCCCCAAGACAGGCATCTTCATGGAAATGTTTACCAACGAGCCAGGAGTGCAAGTTTATAGTGGCAACTTCCAAGGCGTTGGCAACGAGTTGAACATCCAGCACAAGCATGGTCCCTATCCACAGCATGTCAGCGTCTGCTTGGAGAGCCAGAAGTTCCCCGACAGCCCCAACAAGAAGGATTGGGTACAACCAACATTAAAGCCAGGCGAAAAGTATTACAGCCATGCTGCTTATAAGTTCTCAATCAAGTAATCACATTTAATCATAATTACAAACCTGAAGATTGAATAGCGAATGAAGTCTGCCATTCAATCTTCCCAAAGAAAAAAACAATGAATTGGTCAACAAATGAATTTATTTGGCTCGATTGGTTAGTACTCGCCGTAGGAGTTATCGCCATCGTGTGGGCGGTTTATTACGCCATCAAGAAAGACAAGGAAAAGATGAAAGGGGCTGACAGCCAAGACTATCTGTTTGGCAAAGGCGAACCATGGTACATCATTGGTGCTGCCATTTTTGCTGCTAACATTGGTTCGGAGCACCTCGTAGGTCTTGCCGGTACAGGTGCCAAGGATGGTGTGGGAATGGCTCACTGGGAGATGCAAGGCTGGATGATTCTCATCCTTGGCTGGCTCTTCGTTCCATTCTATCAGCTACTCAACAACAAGATGGGCAAGATTATTACCATGCCCGACTTCTTGAAGTTCCGCTACACACAACGCACAGGCTCTTGGTTGAGCATCATCACCCTCGTAGCTTACATCTTGACCAAGGTTAGCGTGACAGCATTCACAGGTGGTATCTTCTTCAAATACCTACTTGGTTTGCCATTCTGGTGGGGTGCTCTTGGTCTGATTGTCATTACTGCCATATTCACCGTATTCGGCGGCATGAAAGGCGTGATGACCATGTCCGCCATCCAGACACCTATTCTTATTTTAGGTTCATTCCTTGTGCTGTTCCTTGGTTTGAACACATTGGGACATGGCAGTATCACAGAGGGCTGGAGTACCATGATGGAATATTGCCGTAGCCTGCACGACGGCTATGGAACTACCCACATGTTCCACTGGTCTGACATCAATGCCTCTGGCAAGCCCGACCCACTCTATCATGAATATCCAGGTTTCGTGGTGTTCCTTGGCGCATCTATCATTGGTTTCTGGTACTGGTGTACAGACCAGCACATTGTGCAACGTGTACTCGGACAGACCAAGAACGAAGATAATAGTGTTGTGATGAAACGCGCTCGCCGTGGTACTATCGCCGCTGGTTACTTTAAACTTCTCCCCGTGTTTATGTTCTTGATTCCTGGTATGGTAGCCATCGCTCTCTCTAACGATCCTACCAGTGGAATCCAAATGGACATTACCAATCACGACCAGACTGACGGAGCCTTCGCCATGATGGTGAAGAATATCTTGCCTGCAGGTATTAAAGGCTTTGTGACCATTGGTTTCATCTGCGCTCTTGTTACCTCACTTGCAGCATTCTTTAATAGCTGTGCAACCCTCTTCACAGAAGACTTCTACAAGCCCATGAAGAAAGGTATGAGCGAAGCTCACTACGTACTCGTTGGTCGTATCGCTACCGTGGTTGTAGTGGTTCTCGGTCTCCTTTGGCTTCCCGTGATGATGAACATGGGTAACCTTTATAGTTACTTGCAGGGAATCCAGTCACTATTGGCTCCTGCCATGGTTGCCGTGTTCACCCTCGGTATCTTCTCCAAGAAGATTACGCCAAAGGCTGGTGAATGGGGACTTATCGGTGGTTTCGTCATCGGTATGCTCCGTCTTTTGACCAACATCTTCACAGAGACAGGCAGCAAGGCAATGGAAGGTGCATTCTGGGAGAACACCACATGGTTCTGGCAGACAAACTGGCTTGTCTTCGAATGCTGGCTGCTGGTGTTCATCGTCGCATTGATGGTGGTAGTAAGCTTCTTCACCCCTGCTCCCTCGAAGGCACAAGTGGAAGCAATCACCTTTACAAGTGAATATCGTAAGCAAATCCGTGAAAGTTGGGGATTCTGGGACATCGTGGCTACGCTTGGTGTCATCTTCCTCTGTGCTTGCTTCTACGCATACTTCTGGTAATAACCAATTCATAGTTCACAGTTCATAGTTCATGTTTAATTGAACTATGGGCTGCGAACTATTAACTATGAATTAAGAACTATGAACTATTATAGCGAACACTCCAAGGTCTGGGTTTCTGTTGACTGCATCGTCTTCGGGTTTGAGGGCGACAAGCTCAAATTGCTTATCGGCAGACGCCAAATGGATCCAGGCCGTGGGGAATGGTCACTATATGGAGGCTTTGTCCGTGCTGACGAGAATTTAGAGGATGCCGCCAATCGCGTCCTCTACTCTCTCACGGGAATGAAGAAGACATACATGAAACAAGTAGGTGCATTCGGTGCTATTGACCGCGACCCTGGCGAACGAGTCATCTCCATAGCCTATTGTGCCTTGATTAATGTCACCGATTATGATGACTTGCTCCGTAAGCAACATGGTTTGGAATGGGTGAATATCGACGAGTTGCCCAAGTTGTATTCTGACCACAATGAAATGGTACACAAAGCCATTTCACTCTTGCGGCGACGCATCAAGACGGAACCCTTGAGTTTCAATCTGCTTCCAAACCTGTTTACATTGACACAGTTACAACATGTCTATGAGGCTATCTTGGGAGATGAAATCGACAAGCGCAATTTCCGCAAGCGCATCAAGGCATACGACTTCATCGAGAAGACGGAATTGATTGACAAAGACCATTCCAAGCGCGGAGCCGCACTCTATCGTTTCAATAAGAAGCATTATAACGAAGAATCATCATTCAAATTATAACTACTCATTATGTTAGAAGAACTCAAAGAAAAAGTGTTCCGCGCCAATCTTGACTTGGTCAAACACAACCTCGTGATTTTCACTTGGGGCAATGTGTCAGGCATCGACCGCGAAAAAGGACTGGTGGTCATCAAGCCATCAGGCGTAAGCTATGATGCCATGAAAGCATCCGACATGGTCGTGGTGGACTTGGAAACAGGCAAAGTCGTGGAAGGCGACCTCAACCCCTCATCCGACACGCCAACCCATTTGGTGTTATACCGTGCATTTCCAGAGATCGGCGGTATCGTACACACCCACTCCACATACGCCACGGCATGGTCGCAAGCTGGCAAGGACATCCCTAACATCGGTACCACCCATGCCGACTATTTCCACGATGCTATTCCTTGCACCGATGACATGACAGAGTCGGAAGTGAAAGGCGAATATGAATTGGAGACAGGCAACATCATCGTCAAACGCATCAAGGCGGGCAACATCAATCCTGTTCACACCCCTGGTGTATTGGTGAAAAACCATGGTCCTTTCTCTTGGGGCAAGGACGCCGACAATGCTGTATACAATGCCGTGGTGATGGAGCAAGTGGCAAAGATGGCATTCATCTCATACGCTGTCAATCCCGAGACGACCATGAATCCCTTGCTCATCGAAAAGCATTTCTCCCGCAAGCACGGTCCTAATGCCTATTATGGCCAAAAGAAAAAATAACATATAAACTTAATAACTTATAAACATTTATTAATTATGATCAAAGCATTTGAGAATTTAGAGATTTGGTGGGTAACTGGTGCGCAGTTACTCTATGGTGGTGACGCAGTTGTACAAGTGGACGGTCACTCAAAAGAAATGGTTGCTGGTCTCAATGAGAGCGGCATCATCCCTATCAAGGTAGTTTACAAGGGGACAGCCAACAGCTCCAAGGAAGTGGAAGATGTCATGAAAGCTGCCAACAACGAGGACAAGTGTGTGGGTATCATCACATGGATGCACACCTTCTCGCCCGCTAAGATGTGGATCAAGGGCTTGCAAGCCTTGCAGAAACCCCTACTCCACTTCCACACGCAGTACAATGCCGAAATTCCTTGGGACACGATGGACATGGACTTCATGAACTTGAACCAGTCTGCTCATGGTGACATTGAGTTTGGACACATCTGCACCCGTATGCGTGTTCCCCGCAAAGTGCTTTGCGGCTACTGGAAGAGCGAAGAAGCTCAGAAGAAGATTGCCATCTGGGCACGTGTAGCCGCTGGTATTGCTGATGCTCACAATGTCCGTTGCCTCATGTTTGGTATGAACATGAACAACGTGGCCGTGACCGACGGCGACCGTGTGGAGTTTGAACAGCG